>CAZZVE010000061.1:5023-18836 GCA_964657325.1 uncultured Ktedonobacterales bacterium | reverse complement strand
TTTTAGATGCATTTGTAATTATGCACAACCAATTTGCAGCAACTTGGTAGAGCAGCAATAGGTAAAAGGCGGTGGCGTGGGAGCCGTTACCTTTATCACATTGTTAAAAATGTCATTGTACATCTGAGTAATCATTGGACCAATTGATGCACCACCCTCACCAGCATTTTCCTTCATACCAACAATACTTAACTTTGGCATAACGCTGGGATTATTCATATCATAAGGGGCCTGTGTGATCAGCCACGAATTTGCAGCCAGACCACCACCAACCTCGGCGGTTCCTGTCTTGCCAATGATTGTATAGGGTGAGGTTCCTAGTTTCACAACATTCAAGGAGCCGGAACCGCACCGGACCACACCTAGCATTGCCTGACGTACACTGCGCGCTGTTTGTTGTGACATTTGTGGCGATGATCCTAGTGGCTGAGCATCATATTTCTCTATCTGTGTTTGATTAGTGTCCAAAATTTTCTGCACCAACAGCGGACGCATGAGTTGGCCATCGTTAGCAATCGCGTCATTCAGCACCGACATTTGCATTGGTGTTATGGAATCATAGCCCTGCCCAAATGCTCCCGATGCCAGGTTGACATCCTGAAAGGGTTGACCTTCTACACTACTAGCCTGTACGGGCAAATCAAAAGGAATTTGTGAACCTACGTAAAAACGTTTATTATAATCGAGCCACGTTTGCGCTCCGGTTTTTACACCTATTTGTGCGTAGATCACATTATCAGAATGCGAGAATCCATACTCGGTCGTCACGGGGTAACGGAAGGTGTATCCGTCAATATTATTGCCTACTGGTCCAATATTATGACCATTATAGGTAACAGGCCCTAGTGCTTGCTCCTTGCTAAATGGCGTATCTAATGTAGTCGCACCTGAGTCCAGACCTGCAACGAGTGTCATTGTTTTATAGGTCGAGCCGGGAATGTAGGTGCTTTGTATTGGACGCTCAATCAGCGGATTTTCTTTTGTATCCTTCGCTAAACTATTGTAATAGCTAAGATCATTTGCTGAGAGGGTTGCCACTATCTTGTTAGGATCAAAGTAGGGACGACTGAGCATTGCCAAAACATCGCCCGTATGTGGGTCTGTTACAATAACCGAACCTCGATCTGATTGGAATGTATTTACATTGTCGATAACGATTGGCGTATCAAAGTCCTGGTTGACAATTTTCTGAATGCGCTCGTCAATAGTGAGATAAATATTATCGCCGACCGGCGGACGATGCAGCGTCCTGTTAATCGTATTATCGAGTGCGGTTAAGCCTTTTTTACCACTCAAGTAATCATTGTACTGAGCCTCGACGCCCGTAGGAGCAAAGTTAGGAACGTAGTAGCCAATTAAGCCTGCCAGTGAAGGATCGTAGTAGTGGCGCACAAATCCACCATTGGGGGCAGGCTGTGAGTCCGCAAGTAAGACACCGTTACGATCAAAGATTTTGCCGCGCACAGGAGCATTACTATTGAGATAGGGACGGCTGTTATGCGGGTTCGCTGTCACCTGTTGCGCCACCACCACCTGCCAGTAGACAAGGCCAGCACTCAGACCAATAAATAGCGCAACAAAAATTAAGGTCAGCTTGCGTATACTTGCATTTATATCCATGAAAGCGTCCTCTGCTTTGATATATGATGATACATACTTTTAGCGCGATTGTATCATTGATGCTCTTTCCTGGCAAGTGTGTAGGGACCGATGTATCGCGTCCTCTTGGCTTCTCGATTGCTGACAAGGACGCGATAATGCACATTGACGAAATAACATGGCAACAAGACCAACGGACGCCCACAAGGGCTACCCTACTATATAGACGCTCTTGCGTGCTCCGCACACCGTGTATAGTAGGGTAGCCCCTTGTGGGCGTCCGTTGTATTCTCAAAGTAATTTTCAAAGGGCATCATCAGTCCCTACAGATAATTTTTGTAGTTCCGTAGCGTCTCCTCGATGCTGTCACCACCGAATTTCTCAAGGAGTGCCTCGGTCAAAACCATCATCATCATAGCCTCGCCGACAACACCCGCGGCTGGTACGACACATACATCGCTACGTTCATAGCGGCTCTGGTCGATGTTCTCACCCGTCGCTAAATCGACTGAGGGCAGAGGATGCGCCAATGTTGGGATAGGCTTCACACCTACACGCACCACGAGCGGCTCACCATTTGTGATGCCACCCTCAACGCCACCTGCATTATTAGTAAGATGTGACCAATGCCCATTCTCTTCGTGTCGCAACACATCGTGGACGTGTGAACCTGTGGTACGTGTCGCGGCAAAACCAGCACCAATCTCCATCGCCTTTACTGACGGAATGCTCATCATCGCCATCCCTAGACGCGCACCGAGGCGACGGTCCCATTGACTAAAACTGCCCAGGCCAATTGGAACTCCAAAGGCGACAACCTCAAATACGCCACCACAGGTATCACCTTCATGCTTGCCTTCCACAATACGAGCAATCATACGTTCTGTAAGTGCTGAGTCTGCACAGCGCATTGGTGATGCCTCGACTGCTTCCCACATGCCTTCGGGATAAGCATCTCGTGTCATAGCTGGTGGTGTATCATAGCCAACTTCGACAATCGAAAGCACATGGCTATGTATCTCAATCCCAAACTGCGTTAGAAATTGACGACATAGGCCGCCAACAGCAACACGAGAAGCAGTCTCACGCGAACTCGAACGCTCAATGACGTTACGAATGTCATCATGCCCATACTTCATCGCACCAGTAAAATCGGCGTGACCAGGACGTACACGCGTTACTGCCTCAACCTCTGCCTCTATTGGCTCAGCACTCATGCGCTCTTCCCAATTCACCCAATCACGATTCTCAATTTGCATCGTAATGGGAGAGCCAAGCGTCTTGCCATGGCGTACTCCAGCTAAAAAGGAAATTGAGTCCTTCTCAATTTTCATACGTCCACCGCGTCCATAGCCCCCTTGCCTGCGTCGTAGATCAGCGTCCACAATGGTCTTCTCCACGCTCAGTCCAGCAGGCAACCCTTCAACGATAATGGTCAAACAAGGTCCATGAGACTCCCCTGCCGTCAAAAAACGAAACATGTTTATTCTCTCCTCAGTCAACACCCTTTAGCACTGAAAGCGTGTATTTGTGGTTACGTATCAATAGCCCGATCATACAACAGGCACCACTTATCCCTAACAAATAACCCACAATGAGATCAGTGGTGTAATGATAGCCAATATAAAACTGTGCAAAGCCACCGCCAAACGCAATCAGGCTCGTCAATATCACTAGTATACGACGTAGCAGATGCTGCCGCACGTGCCGTGCGCTTAACCAGCATGCGAGCAGACCTAAAAAAGTCCAACGTATTGTATGTCCACTTGGATACCAGTACACATAGGCCGTGTGCGCGTCAAATAGGAGCGGGGCCGTTGCACCCTGTTGAGCCTGTTGTATAGACGCTTGCATAACGGGTGGTGCCACCCACCATGCACCTAATGTCACGAGGTAGCGCGTCAGACGGGGTTGTCCCTCTAGCGATGGACAGTGCAACGCATCCAAGCTTTGTTGCACCACACCAGGAACCTGCTGTGGGAGCGTATGCTTTCCAAGCAATTCGATGCCTACACCAAGCAGGAATAAAAGTAAAATATATGGCACTACACGTTTGCGATATCCAAGAAGAATACATACAATACCGAGCACACATGCCAGGCCAAATGTAATATCCGCCTCACCGATTCTTGCCCATTGCGTCAGTACACAATCGACACGTGTGATTGGACGTAGCAACAACCATTGCTCTATATGAAGCATTGGATACAGAAATACGCCCATCGCAAAAATAGCAGTATATAGTGTAGCAAGAAACAAGAATATGGCGGCATAGACAAACCATCTCTGCTTTTGTAAGAAGAGTGTAGTAAACATGAAATCACATTTCTATCGTTTTTTGCCACCCATTATAACATGAGCAGGAAGACTAAAACCTTCTTCGGTAGTAAGCGAACAATTACACTGAGAAGATATAAAAATTGTATAAATATTTCTTGACCTGTATTCATAGAGGATAGGATATTGACACAAAACACATCTGTACTTTACAATACAAGTATTATGAATTTTCTTATTTATTCACTGATTTCTTTTGTAAAAAAAATTCGTGTGTAGGAGGCCCATTATGTCCCCTGATCCATCCCCTAATAAGATTGGGAAATCTGTGGGGGAGAAAATACGCGCCGCTCGTATTGCTTTGCATTATACACAAGGTAAACTTGCCGCACCAGATTTCTCGGTAAGCTATATCTCAGCTATTGAGCGTGGACAAATTCATCCATCACTACGAGCATTGGAAATTCTCGCGGGACGTCTTGGGCTTGCCTCGACTGAGCTTTTGCCCAAACGTCCACAACAGGATGATCGTCAATCAGCCACACCTCTACAACCCGAACGCGAAGATGATGAGGGTGAAATGGTTTTGCTTGATGCTCAGGTACACATCAGCCAGAATGAGCCTGTAAAAGCTCTTGCTCTTCTAGGCAAGGTATCCGCAAAGCGCCTGAAGCGTTCACAACAGTTATGGCACCGTTATTTGTCAGGCTATGCCAACTTTTTAACAGACCATTTAGAAGATGCGGAACATATTTTTTCTGAATTGATACAAATCGCCAAAGATGCAAATAACCACTACCTTCATACACATACACTCTTTATGCTGGGTAACACATTTGCAGCTATGCATAATCCAGCACAGGCTCTTCTTGCGCACCAACGTTGTCTAAATGTATTGGAAGAAACTCAAGTTCGTGATGTTTTTATGATTGCCCGTACATTCACGCAGTTAGGAACACACTATATAGAGATTGAGCAACCTAATGACGCTATATCTATGTTTCACAACGCACTCGATATGCTCACACAGTTACAAGCAGCACCACTCCAGGTAGAAACAATATACAATGCCCTTGCAAAATTTGCTCTCGACAACCAGGACTACTATGCAGCTGCACTCTATAGCTATCAAGCATTGGCCTATGCTGAACAAAAGGTACAAAAGCAGTTGAAAGGTGACTTATATCATTATCTTGGCCAGTCGCTGATACAAGGTTATTCAGAGGATGCGTATGTTCGGCTTTCCGAGTTGAAGGAAAAAGAAATAACTGATCCACTGGTTCAGGCCAGCATCTCTGCCCGTATCGCGGAATGGCATTTTGCGCGTCAGAATATAGACGAGTCTCGCAGATATGCAGAGGATGCGTGTAAGTTGTCCCAACCACTAGGCGAAACAATCATTACGGCTGACGCATTATTAGTTCTTGGACGCATTGAATACGCACAGCAAGTATTTGATAGCGGTGATGAGCATTTTGTACGCGGTCTGACCATGCTAGAAAATTTACATCGACAGGTAGAATTGACTGAGCGATCTATTCAATACGCTCAATTACTCGAAGCACGTGGCAAGGATCGCGAAGCGTTTACCTACTTCCGCCGTGCCTATCAGAGTAGAATGTAAAAGACAAAAAGAGGATAGCGCACAAAACTTGCATAGCAAATTTTGTGCGCTATCCTCTTTTTACTAGTGCTGTGATACAATATGTAAGTATAGTAACCTATTAGCACGAAAACAAGAAAATGAAGATATATATACATACAGCACTCCTCCTTTGCCTGCTTGCATTTCTTTCTGTAGCCTGTGGGGGTAGCCCAACAAGTACGACAACTGCACCTAAGCTCGCACCAACAGCAACACAAGCTATCACGGCCCAGCAAATACTTTCCACGCCTATTACCTATGTAGCTATTGGTGCTTCTGACGCGGTCGGCGTTGGTAGCAATAAACCGGGATCACAGGGCTATGTACCGCTTCTGGCGGCACATCTGCAAAAAGGGTCGCACTTACTTAACCTCGGCGTAAGTGGTATTCGCTTACATGAAGCACTGACACAGGAGCTACCACTCGCACTGAACACCTCGCCGACACTCATCACTATCTGGCTAGTTGTCAATGATTTTGTTGGGGGAGTGCCGTACAACGGATATATGAAGGACTTAAATAGCCTTCTACAACAACTGCGCGCAGGCACAAAAGCTCGTATTGTCATGGCAAACTTGCCAGACTTGACACTTTTACCAGCTTTTGCAGGTCAATCGGCTAGCCAAAAGATGAAAACGATTGCTGAGATTAAGCGTTGGAACACGACTATCGCTACAGTTGCTGCTCATTATCAGGTAACACTTGTCGATTTGTTCAGTCAAGAAAGTCAGCTTACCGCGCACCCAGAATACATCAGTGGTGATGGCTTCCATCCTAGTCCTGCTGGCTATGTCCAACTCTCAGACTACTTTTGGGACGCGATAAAGTCTTAGAAGAATAACACATTTCCTCAACAGACACCCACAAGGGGCTACCCTTGTGGGCGTCCGTGGTTCTTATTTGTAGATGTCCTTATACTTTTCTACTGGGGTTCGGATCGTGCGATTGAAGTTTCGCCTTCAATGATAAACACAATGCGTTCGCAAATGTTCTGGCAATGGTCTCCCACACGCTCTAACTTATGTCCAATCCAAAGTAGATAAGTTGCGCGTTGCAGAATAAGTGAGTCGTTTTGCAGTGCAGGTATGGCGCGTGTCCCTGCCATCATTGCCATCAGGTCATGGCGGACCAGATGATAGCGTACATCGACGACATCGTCTTCTTCCCAGATATAGCGAGCAGCGTTGACGTTACGGTCCGCAAACGCTTTCATTGTACCTTGTAGCACACGTCGCGCCTCTTTACCTAGCTCTAGCAAACCATGCATAACCGATGTCTCGGTAATCTCGACAGCACCATGATGAGCCGCAACATCTGCCGCACCGTCAATCTTAACGTGAGGCATAGCACTACCACGCAATGGTGTCATACGAAGCAGGATTTGTGCAATCCCTGCTGCGCCATCGCCCGTACGTTCGAGGTCGCCCGCAATGGATAGTGCAGACGCGAGATAGCGCAGATCGCGCCCACCTAGTGGTTGCTGCAGAGTTAATAGACGAATTGCATGTTCCTCTACTGCCGCACGTAAGCTATCTATGATTGCGTCAGCCTCTATGACGATACCTGACTTCGCAAGATCACCTGTCTCAAGTGCCTCTAACGCTTTTGCCAGTGCATCATCGACCAACGCTCCAAGCTGAATGATCTGCTGATCTAACTCATATAATTCTCTATCTAAAACTGTTCTTGCCATTAGAATAGTACTCCTTTATCTTCATTTGTACAGTAGGTACAACTCGTGCTTTCTTCTCCGCACAAATAAGCATCCTTGCTAATATAACAAGGATACTGTAACACATGTATGTATGAAAAGATAGATAAATGCATTACATTCCTTTTCTATTCTTAAAGGATATGTAGGAGAAATGTAGATAAAGAACTTTGCTATTTCTGGGAACGTTTTCATAAAAATTGACATAGACAAAGGACACATGTTACAGTGATGATGAGGTTCCATTCAGTAGGAACACACAAAGGAATGAGAACAATGTCAACAAAACGATTGCTCGGCGTCTTTGCGCATCCTGACGACGAGGGCATGATTGGTGGCGCACTGCTACAGTATAACACAGCAGGTGTAGAGACAGGACTTATCTATGCTACACGCGGCGAAGTTGGAGAGATTGCGGACCCTGCATTAGCGACCCCCGAAAACCTGGGAGTAGTTCGTGAGCAAGAAATGCGCGCTGCCGCTAAAGCACTTTCTGTACAAAAGCTCTGGTTCCTTGACTACCGCGACTCTGGCATGGCAGGAACATCCGAAAACCAAGATGCACGTGCCTTTACACGAATTCATATGGCTGACGCAGTAGGCAAACTTGTAGCAATCATTCGAGAGTTTCGCCCCCAGGTAATTGTGACATTCGATGAGTCCGGTGCTTATGGACATCCTGACCACATCGCCATCTACCAATATACAACGAGTGCCTTTCATGCAGCTGCCGATGATGCTCTTTATCCAGAATTAGGGCCTGCACACGCGACGGCTAAACTCTACTACGCTTCCTTTCCTCGTAGTGCTATTGTCACTATCTCAGAATGGATGAGCGCGCAAGATGATGATGGAAACGTTTTTAAAAATCTTGATCCAAATACGCTAGGACTTTCAGACGAACAAATTTCGGTCCGCCTCAATGTTGAACAGTGGCAAGAGGCTAAAGCTCGTTCCTGGGCTATGCACCGTACACAAATGAATCCAAACACCATCATGACTCAAATCCCAGAAGAGTTACAGCGTCGCTGGCGCAGTCTCGAATGCTACCAGCTAGCCACCTCACGGGTCGGTCCTGATGTAGTTGGTGAAAACGATTTATTTGCACGAATTGTGTAATTGTAGGGACCGATGTATCGCGCCCTTGTCGGCGATTGAACAGTCCAAGAGGACGCGATACATCGGTCCCTACGACAATTGTTTCACGAGGCGTTCGGCAAGCTCGAATGAATAATTTTGTCCACGGTCGTGCGGATATATTTGGAACATGTTCGCCATCCATAAACCATCGAGCGGTGTTTCGAGTGGTGGAATATGCTCTTTGTAGTCAGTGGTGACAATAGGCTGCGCAAATGGTGCTTTAAAGAGCCAGCTTTCCAGCACGTCTTCTGATGTGAGAGTTGGTACGAGCCGTTGCAGGTGCGGCAAGAACTCAGCGATGACCTCTTCCTTGCTCTGTGTGAACAGAGGATCGTTCATCGGACGATAGTTGCCAAGATAAAGCAAGTGCTTGCCATCGTACTCATTTGGCGAACGAAAGTTTGTATGTTCAAATAGGCCAGTAAAGGGATAACCACTATCACAGATATTAATCCAATAGCTATCGGTCAGTTGCCTTTTGAGGGCCAGCACAAGACAGTGCGCCCCGTATGCCTGTCCCCAATCGTATTTCGCGCGATAATCTTCTGGTAGTGCTGGAATTAGACGACAAGAGAGACGTGTGGGTAACGTCGAAATGACACGATCAAAGGTCCACGCGCCCTTGCTTGTCTGCACACTCCATTGCTGCTTGCTATCTCCGCCGTCCTCAATCTGCTCTACCTTCTCGACGCGTGTATTAAGCAAAACCTTACCATTGTTTTGGCTGATACGTTCTACCAGACGTTCATACACATGCTGAAAGCCACCTCGCATGTAACCGAGTCGAGTTGTGCGATCATGGATACGCGCCCAGAACCACGGAAGCGCGATCTCGTCTTTCATCACGCCAAACTTGCCAACGAAAAGTGGCTCAAAGAGCATGCCATAGGGTCGCTTACCCATCCAACGTCGCAGCCATGCATCGGAGGTTTTGCCCTCTAGCCATGCAGGGGGCACGATCTTGAGAAAGGCCAGGACTGCCGCGACACGTACTCGCTCATCAACACGTAACGGTTTGAAGCGCAGTAGTGATAGAGGTGAATCGAGTTGCTCCGTTTTCCCATGAATGAGACAAACTGAGCGAGGACGCAGCCACTCAAGGCGGTCATTCAGACCCAATTCTTTAATGACCTGTATTACCGTTGTATCTGAACGGAATAGATGGTGATAAAATTTTTCCAACCACACTTGCTCGTCATCGCTTACATGAAACCCGGATGCAAGCCCACCTGCAATTGGTTCCTGCTCAAACACCATCACTGCATGGCCTGCCTGTGTGAGACGATAGGCTGTCATCAACCCCAGTGCACCACCGCCAAGAATTGCATAATTCATACTATGTCCTTACCTATACAGTATTTTCCGTTCTATTCTAACATAGCTGAACAGCCATGACGATACAGTTGTACTGTTTCTTGCGTCATCGTGGCATAATGAAGAGAAAAATGTACTAGCGAGCAAAGGCGATTATGAATATTTCTTTACCACAGTACTTGCGTATCCTCACATGTCCCCTATGTCAGACGCATTTCACACAAGTGGGCAATGCTGTCAAATGTGAGAACGCACACATGTTCGACATTGCAAAAGAGGGCTACATCAATCTGCTCACTAAAAAGCTGTCCGATAGCATGGGTGATACGAAAGAAATGCTGCTTGCTCGCCGTGCCTTTCTGGAACGTGGACACTATCAACCACTTGCAACAACTATCGCCACATTGCTCTATGACTATCTGAAAGTAGATGAAGAATTGCCCTACGTCAATATGCTTGATGCAGGCTGTGGCGAGGGCTACTATCTCGGTCAACTACAACACATGATTGAGCAATCGCTTCCCAATGCACATATCGATTATATTGGACTAGACATCGCAAAAGAGGCGATGCGTATAGCGGCGAAACGCTACAAGGGCATACATTTTCTCGTTGCCAATCTCAAAGAACGTCTTGTCTTTGCGAATGACGCGTTTCACATCCTCCTCAATATTTTCGCGCCACGCAACGTCGAGGAGTTTGCGCGTATCACAACATTCGGTGGTGTCGCCCTCGTCGTCATTCCTGCGCCACAACATTTACGTCAACTACGCGAGCAGTTGGGCCTATTGAGCATCGAAGAACATAAGCAAGAGCATGTGATTGGGCAATTCACGTCATACTTCACATATATAAAAGCAACCTCGGTCAGTAGTTCACTACATCTCAACAACCAGGAAATTCTGCAAGCTGTGATGATGACTCCCAACTACTGGCATCTATCAGACGAAATAAAGACTAAAATGTCCTCGATGAACGAGATTGAGACAGAGATTGCGTTTACCTGTCTACTCTTTCGGAAGGATGCTCTATACGAGAAAGGGGTACGAGCATGACGCAAGAAGCGTTGGCCTTCGATATGTATGGAACGCTTGTCGATCCTCTTCGTATCTGGACACAACTTGAGCAGCATTTACCAGGGGGAAGCGCGGTTCGTATGGCTGAAATTTGGCGACAAAAACAATTGGAGTATAGCTTCCGTTTGACCGTCATGGAGCAATACGAAGACTTCGAGCAAATAACGCGCAAGGCGTTGGACTACGCGCTTGCTGCCGTGAATGGACAGCTTACAAGTGAGCAGAAGCAACAACTCATGGCACAGTACAACGACCTTACCCTCTTTCCCGATGTACAAAGCGGTCTCGAACAGCTACAGGCAAAAGGACATACGATGGTCGTCTTTTCCAACGGTAGTCCCGCCATGCTGAGCGCAATTATGCAAGCGGCACACCTGGAGCCATATTTTCAAAGCTTTATCAGTGTCGATGAAATTAAAATGTATAAACCATCTCCAAAAGCGTACCAGCTTGTGGCGAATAGGTTACAGCGACCCATAGGAGAAGTACGCCTTATCTCATCGAACCCCTTCGATATCATGGGAGCTAGCAACGCAGGAATGCAAGCTACATGGATCAATCGCTCTCGCGGACTGTTCGATACATTAGGGGAACGTCCAGCAATGGTCGTCGAGACGCTTGAGGAGTTAGTGGGGAAGTTGTAGGGACCGATGTATCGCGTCCTCGTTGGCGTTTGACATGCTAAGAGGACGCGATACATCGGTCCCTACAATACAGTTGCAAAAAGCTGGCTTACCTTACAGGTAAATCCTGATAGCAAAGGTGTTATCAGCGTATCATTTTCATCAAGCATCCTATTAAGTTTTAGGATCGCCTCTTCGCGTTGGTACACTTCAACTGTTCGCTCTTCCCAATTCACAATCCAATATTCTTTGGCACCACGACGAGAATAGAGTTTCAGTTTGAATTCACGGTCTCGTCGTGCGTTTATCGAACCAGGAGAAAGTGTTTCGATCACCAGTTCGGGACAAGAATGGAATTTCCCATCGGGTTGTAGTGCGGCTGCGAAACGTTCATGGCTAATCCAAACCACATCTGGCACCACATCGTCATCGTCTGCAAAAACTAAACCAGGTTCACCAATTGCCTCACCCAGACCTGTACTTATGCTCCACATATTGAGGAAGGTCACAAGCCGAGAACACACAATCTGATGCTGCATATCTGGTTGTTTTGACACGTACAATTCTCCGTCAACAATCTCATACCGCTTCCCATTATCTGGTAAAAGCTCTAAATCGCGTGAAGTCCAGTGTAGTGTGTTCATGATTCCTCATTGTCATAAAGGTGTAAAAGAAAATTGAAACTCTCTAGTACTGTTTATCATAATCAGCATGACTTCCTATCCAATATCAAAGCCCCCCTCTTCAGTTTCACCCGCTTCGTGCTCCTTCCACGCTTCATCTGCCAACACAAGGATTTTCTGCTGCACGTGAGGTTTGCTAATGATTTCGTTCCATTCCTGTTCTTCAATTTCTTCCAAGATACGTTGTGCCAAAGCATTTTGAGAGACAGCAGGCAATTGTTGTGCTCGTTCAAAAGCTTGTTTAAGCTGTTCGGTCATAACGCTCTCCTTCCGTACCTTGTTCTTAGCATTTAATCTACTGAATACGGTATATCTAGTATACCATATTTGCTCAAACTTCTAGCACTAAGGATTTTAAGTCTCAGCAATACCTCATTGACTCTACAAATAACCTCATTCTTCTTAGAATTGCTTCCAATATAGAAGACTTTATAACGCTAGGGAAGGCAGTAAACCTTTTCAATCCACAAGGTAGTCTATAGTATATGATTCAGGATACTTCGGAATAAGTTGCACCTTCGATTTATCGCTTCCTGCATCTATCGTAAATGCCTCAACCTTCTTTTCAACTATTGGATGCCAATCACCAAATCCTGCTTTTCGTGCTTCTCTTAGCAGTTCACTAGTAGCAAGTGGTCTTGTTACTGACAATTCAAATGTTCTAAAAGATGAAGCTTGAGGATACTGTATATCAACATCCCAGCGTATAGGAAGTTTTTCATTTATAACATTGCGCGTCGCTATAATTTTTGCTCCGTCTAATTGTCGAACAGTAGTGATAACTCTGTGCTTACCGAAAGCACACAAATCATTAGTAGGTATCATTAAAAATCCTTGACGAACTAATTAACACGAGAGTTTAATTTACTACTCTCTAGATAAAACGCTATTTAATACCTCTATCAACAGAGCAAGAATAAAGTATCATAAATAATAATATATTTACTATATATACGCTTAATCTTTTAGAAATTATTTTGCAATAAGGTACATTTTATTTTTACAAATACCAATAAGATATTTGTAAATAGCTTCTTGTTTCTGCTCCCTCTTCCTCAGGCTGCCACCAGGGTTTTAGAGAACATGAGGTATGGTGAATTGATGGGCCTTAAATGGCAAGACATTGACTTTAACACGAGTGCATTACAGGTTCGGCGTATCCAAACAAGAGTACCTAGTAAAATGGAAGGGAAAGGTTTTGTTGAGTCTGAACTAAAAACGAAAAAGAGTAGGCGTAGTGTCGTGATCGCTTCCTTTGCTCTTAAAGCTTTACAGGAACATCGCTGGCGACAATTAGACGCAATAAAGAAAGCTGGTCTGTTGTGGCAACATCACGACTATGTATTCTATACCTCTATCGGAACGCCCATTAACCCGACAACTGATATGCTTGAACCGTTAAACGAACTGCTAGAACAAGCTGGTTTACCTTACATTCGCTTTCATGATTTGCGTCATAGTGCTGCTAGCCTTTTGATGAATCAAGGTGTGCACTCGAAAGTGGTACAAGAATTGCTCGGTCATGGCACTATCGGTATGATGATAGATGTGTACTCGCATGTGTTGCCAAGTATGCGGTAGGACGCAATTAGTAAGTTGAACGCGGCTTTACAATAGTTTAACAAATATCATGAGCTATTAGCTTTTGTAGATTTTTTGTTATGACCCATCCACATATCCTTCCTACATATTCTATTATATGCATGTGCTTTAAGATACTAAACGCTTTTTTAAGGTAGAAGTAA
>CAZZVE010000061.1:0-4923 GCA_964657325.1 uncultured Ktedonobacterales bacterium | reverse complement strand
AGAGCCGATGAGAGGAATCGAACCTCCAACAAATGCTTTACAAAAGCATTGCTCTGCCATTGAGCTACATCGGCTTGCGAGATACACTATACCACAGGTCAATTACTTTGGCAATATGTTTATTCGACTTTCCGAAAAATTGGTATACATTGCTTCTCGCCTTTTCCAATCGTACGTTAAGCAAACATTAATCTGATTGCAATGTGTGAGCGAGACTACTTTATTTATCAGAACGTATTACTAAGTGTTACATAAATGTGGGGTTTGTATTGAGATACTTGGAGTGTGTACTATGATAAACCAACAAAACGAACAATCCATGATGGATAGAAATAAACATATTATTCTTGTTATTGAAGATGATGATAGCATTGGAACATTTCTTGTCGAGGCACTATCGCAGGAGACACCATATAAGGCAATGTTAGTAACGGATGCCTTGCAGGCATTACAGCTTGTACATACAGTGAAACCTAGCCTTGTCATCACTGATTATCGCTTGCCCAATATGAATGGCCTAGAACTCTGCGATATACTGAAATCTATGAGTCCCTTGAAGGATACACCTGCAATCATCATGAGCGCACACCTTCCCATGCAAGAGGTGCGGAAGCGCAACCTTGTCGGCCTGAACAAACCGTTTGAGCTAGATGACCTATTAAACACCGTCGAGCGTTTGCTAGCCGCATAAAAGCATTGTATGTGAAATGGCCTGACCGAATACATTCGGTCAGGCCATTTCACATACAATGCTTTCTTTTACTTTGTGCGCAACTCTTGCAACGTCGCTAGCCGTTCGCGTGCGACATCATTTTCAGGTGCAACTTTAGCAAGGTTTCGGTAGACACGACTAGCTTGCTCATATTCGCCAACAGACTGATAGGTTTGCCCTAGCAGGTCGTAGGCTTCGTAGTTGCTGCGATCAATTGTTATCAATTGCTGTAATGCCGCTACCGATTCTTTCACCTGCTGCGTGTCAAAGTAGTGATGTGCGATAATCGCCTGATATTTCGCGGCATCTTTTGTGTATGAGGAATCGACGGTTCGTGAAAGTTGCAGACAGAAGCTTACAACTTCGCGGAGCAACTCCATGGAGTTAGGATTCAATTCAACTGCTCGACGCAGATTTGCCAACGCCTCATCGTTGTTTCCTATCTCAGCATAAATGTTTCCGATACGCTGTAACGCGTCTCCGGCTTGCTCAAGCTGATTGCGACGTAAGTAGATATCCGCGAGCAAGCGCAGTTCTGCAATACCCTCATCAAGATGTCCACGTGTGACATAGATATCTGCCAGGTCCGCGTGCGCACGTGGGTCCTGTGGTGCAAGACGAACCATCTCATTGAGAACACCTAGCGCATTATCAGTCTGACGATTAGTGCGGTAGTGTCTCACGAGATCAGCATACTCCTGCAAAGCACCAGAGACATCACCCTGACGTGCCGAAATATCAGCAAGCGCGGGTGCGACTTCATCCTGACCAGGACGTGCCTGCCGTACCTGGCGCAGAATAGCCTCTTTCTGCTCGTATCGTCCTGTGCGCTCGTACGCTTTTGCCAGCATCAGAGAAAGTTCAACTTCTGGTGCCTGATGCTCTTCACCGGCTTCACGTGGCCGTGCGGCCCAAATACTAGGTTCTACCGCATTTGGTGAGCGGCGCACACTCTGTAAAGCTTGCTCAAGCTGCTGAATCGCCGCCTCCGGCTTGCCTTGTGCTAGAAAACAGTTGGCTGCACTTGCACGAGCCAGTACCTCGACAACACTATCACGCGTAGCCTGTGTATAGGCATCAATAGCCTTATCATAGTTACCAGCTTGTTGATGAATTTGCCCAAGCGAATAGATAATATCAACATTGCTGGGATACATATCCGCCGCTTGTATATATTCACGGGCAACGATATCATAATGCTTCTGCCCTTCTCCACGAAGTTGCCAGCACACACGGGACAATACTTCCAAAATGGTTGAGCGTGAGGTACCAGGAGTTGTTGTCATCGAGATGTGCCAGCGCACAAGAGCAGTCAGGTTGCGCGGGTCGATCTGTAACACACGCTGATATTCTGTTACAGCCTGCTGTGAACGTCCAAGCTTTTGTAGTGCCAACGCGTAGTTCAATCGTGTAGGCACACTCGTTGGACTTTCTTGCAGTGCCTGCTCTAGTTCGGTCAACGCACGATCCATATAGCCAAGACGCAGATAGGACTCTGCCGCGAGCGTACGTTCGCGCAACAGGTCTTCTTTGTTCCCTTGCGTTGATAAGAGGTTAATCAGGCGCATACGATAGGTCAGGTTGTTTGGCTCTAATTGTAAAATGCGGCGATAGGTTGCAATTGCGTCGTCAGTGCGTCCATTCACAATATAGGTATCAACGAGAATGGCGTATTTGGTAATAGCTTGTTCAACTTTGCCCTGGCGTACATAAATTTCACACAACACCTGATGTACATCAAGGTACTGTGGTGCCATGTCAATGACGCGCAAACACTCTTCCGTTGCGGAGTTCAACAAACCATGATTGATATACTTTTGGATATCCTGCATAGCACGTACGACCAGAAGCCGAATATTTTCAGGTAGCGATGCGGTACTGGTTAACACAGTTTCGGCGACATGCTTTAGCTCTTCATCCGAGCCAACACCCGCCATTTGATTGAGCAGGTCTTCTGCTCCTCGGCGTGATTGCGTCCTTGAATCTGCCAGCGATGCCTCTGTAATCGTTGGAATAGGCGACGGCGGTACCTGTGTCTGAGTTGGCAATGGTGCAGGCGCGGGAACGACAGGAACAGGTGCTACAATTGGTTCTTGCCACACTGATTGCACCGGGACAGAAGCTGCCGGAATCGGTGTTGGTGTAGGAGGTATGGCCAGTTGCTGCTGTACTACTGGTTCTGCAGGCGCAGGCGAGGCAGCCGCTAACTGCTCTGGTGGCAACGCACGAGTCGCGTTTGCAGCAGGCTTCACATCGTCCGTCAGCCAGGAAGGAGAGGCAGGTGGTGGAGCAGGTGATTCCACAGGTGCGACATTATTCGTAAGTGGTGCAGATGGCTGTTTTGGCGTTGCTACGTCGGGAGCGGGTGGTGCGATACGTTGCTCCATCGTAGGCATGTCTGTCACAGATGCCTTGGCAGGCTGTACGGGCTGTGCAGGTGACACCTGAGCTTTATCCGCCTCACTAAGAATACCTGTAAGCCAGTCAGGAAGTTCGCCAACTGAATTGCTTGGGTTAGATACAGGCACCATTTGTGTTGGAGGTGCTGGTGGTTGCGCGGCTGGTGGTTGCATTGTCGGCTGACTTGGCTGTCCCATGTTAAATGAAAGTGTAGCAGCATCCGAGAGCGGTTGTTGCATCGTTTGCTCTGGGATAGCATACCCTCCATTACCTTGTGGCGCGGATGGACGTACTTGCGGCGCGTTCTGCATTTGCTGTAGCATGAACTCAACCTGCGCAACCTTCTCGCTCCACCCTCTACTGTGCAGGAAACCGAGCAACGCATTATACACGGTAAGAGCTTGTTCTTGCTCGCCTAGCGCACGGTGGGCCTCTGCCGCTTCCTGACACAACTGTACCAGTTGATCAGACTCCTCAACGGTCAACGCATCCAGGTTAACGCGATCAACCGCTTCATCGAAATGCACGGCAGCCGTACGCAAATCGCCTTTTGCCCGATAACACTGTCCAAGTGCATAGTAGCAAGAGAGTGCATAGTCGGGGTCATTGAGCAATAACTGGAACTGACGGATAGCATCTTCCCAACGCTGTTGCTCCTGGTAGAGCCAGCCAAGAAAATAGCGCGCATCTGGACGATCAATGCCGCTTTCCATGATTTGCTCGCAGAGGTTAATAGCATCATTGAAACGCCCTTGTGCTTGAAATGCCTGCGCCTGTTTCAGCACGCCTGTAACTTGATTGGCGGTAATGCGTGCACGTCCATTCGGATTATTTCCACCCATATTCCCATTTCCTCCTGCCATCGCAGGAGGTGCCCCTGCATAATTCGCCGCGCTATAGTTGCTTGCGTTACCCATATTACCCATGATGCCAGTATTCCCTCCGCTAATAGTTCCTGTTGTCGTTGGCTCAACCAGAGGCTGGCCGGCACTCTCAGGAAATGCCAATGGACTCGTATATGCTGATGCTGGAAATGCTGCCCCCTGTACTAGTGGGCCAGAAGGAGCATTTTGTCCACCTATTACTTGTTCGAGGAGTTGTAGTGCTTGCCTGTTGTGCATATCTGCACGTAACACCTCCTCACATTGCATTCGTGCTAGCCCGCGCTCATTATGAGCAAGATATCCCTGCGCAGCAGCTAGACGCTCTTGTATCATCAGTGCAATATCTTTTTTCTCAAAATAATATGTTGCGAGTCGTTCGTGTGGCTCTGGGTTATCTGGAGCCAGTTGCACCGACTTTTGCCATGCAGCCTCCGCACGTGCCCCTTGTCCTGCCTGTGAATACAGGTCAGCGAGAAGCAGATATGCTCTATAGGCATCGTTGCGTCTTCCAAGAATGCCGTACAGTTCAGCTGTCTTACTTAATGCAATGACATTACTTGAGTCACGCTTGAGAATGTATTCATACTCTTCGAGTGCTTGCTGCCACTGCTTCGTTTGCATGTAGCAAAAACCTAAGCCGCCACGTGCCGTTGCATCATCGGGGAACTCCGCCAGCGCTCGCTGATACTCTTGAGCCGCTTCCATCCATTGGCTATCCCAACGAAAACGGTCAGCGGCATTGATCGCTGTACTAAAGGCTTGTTGGTTCCCTGCCATGAGGTCGTCACTTTCTCGTAAATAGTCGCTAGTAAGGGTAGGGTACTACAATTCTTGCGCTTGAACACAGCTTTGGTACTAAAGTACTTGAAAATTTCTTTGTAGAAGTTTGGTGTGATGTGCAGGAGTTTCACACCTAGGTGTGAAACT
>CAZZVE010000060.1:0-25434 GCA_964657325.1 uncultured Ktedonobacterales bacterium | reverse complement strand
AAAGTGCTAGGCTCGCTAGAGGATGCATGCATCCTCTAGCGAGCCTAGCACTTTTTGCTTATTTACCTAAAATGGAACGGCGAACAGGGATATATTTTTGCTCGTAAAGATCACTATACACTTCAGAAGCTTCTTGCTCCGGTTCGTACACTTTTTTAGTATGATGTACCGATGCAATAGCATTTTCAATCGAGGAAAACGCGTGTATTCCCATACCGGCAAGCAACGCAGCACCTGTGGCCGCAGTTTCAGCAATAAGAGGCACAGTGATACGACATCCTGTAATATTTGCTTTGATTTGCATCAATGTGGTTGCACGGGTGGTACCGCCGACAGCGATAATCTCAGGATGGGGTGGTGCGATACTCAGACGAGCGAAGGTTTCCAGATTGTCGCGTAGCCAGAAGCCTAGACCCTCTATAAGCGCGCGAACTAGTTCAGGACGACCATGCGCAGGCGTAAGTCCAAGCAGAGTTGCAGTCGCCGTGTCTTGTCCATGTGGTGTACCTGTCCCAAGTAAATAGGGAAGGATAGTGATACCGTTTGAGCCGATTGGTACTTGTCCTCCTTCTCGCAACGCCCGTATGTATATCTCCTCTGTAAGCGTGTTCATACCATTTCCGTAAAGTAGGTGTATTAGCCATTCAAGTGCTCCACCCGCGAAATGAATAGAACCCATTGTGACGTATGTGTGTGGCAAGACATATGCGTAGTTCGCATACCCCCCAATCAGTAATTCGCTACTTGCTTGAAACGTCTTGCTTAATGCCAGGACAACACCTGCCGTTCCTGTCGAGTCAAGAGTTTGTCCAGGCTGTACCACACCAACAGCGAGTGCAGCGCATAGATGGTCATGACCGCCTGTCACAATGGTTGTAGCTAAGGATAATCCTACATCTTCCGCGACACGTTTCGCTATCGTACCAATTGCCGTTCCGCTAGCGACAACCGACGGAAAGATGTTTGTTGACATGCCTATGTGGTTAAATAATGCCTGTGACCATGTAAGCGTCTGCTGGTCAAGCATCATGGTACGTGAGGCAATGCTGTAGTCAGTTACCATACGTCCACTTAATTTCCACAGCACAAAATCCTCAATACTCAACCATTGATGCACCTTTTGAAACACATCTGGTTTATTTTCGCGTAACCACAGCAGTTTATTGATGCCAAACATTGACTGTAGGACTTGCCCTGTGATGGTGTACAACTGCTCTCGGCCCAACGTATCATTCCACCATTGAGCCTGTGTAGTCGTTCGAGGATCATGCCATGAGATAGCTGGATAAAGAATGTTTCCCTGTGTATCAAGTGGAAAGCCCGCCTCTCCCATGCTTGCCACCGCGATTGCGCGAATTTGGTCAGGATGCTCGCATTGCGTGATAGCTTGACGCAGACACTGTACGACTGTATTCCATAATTCGTCTGCATCAAATTCGCTTTCGGCTTTTGTAGGATGGCGCGTGAGAGTAGCTGCATGACTCTGAGAGCATACCTGACCTGTATCCGTATCAAAAACGACTGCTTTTGTGTTCGTGGTACCAACATCAATGCCTAGCAGATACATGATGGTGATCTTTCATGCAGCATCGTGCAATATACGCAAAGCATCGGTGACAGTAGCATCATGGTGGACGAGTGCAACGAGTGCTTTTGTCATAGCGGTCGGAGAAGACGCCTGCCACACGTTGCGTCCAATAACTACGCCTGCCGCTCCCGCGTCCATCGCACCACGAATAATTTCAAGAAATCCCTCCACGCTATCTGTACGAGGCCCTCCAAGTGCTAGTACCGGTGCATAACAGGTATCAACAACGTGTTTGAAGCCTTCGCGGTCCCCCGTGTAAAAGGTTTTTACGATGTCAGCACCGTTCTCAACGGACATGCGACATGTCACAGCGATAGCCTCTACAGCTCTCGCGTCTTTATGCGCTTCAAAACCATAGGGTAACGCCTCTGCCATAACCGGAATATGCCAGCGATGTGCCTTACTTGCTAACTGAGGAAAGTACAATGTAGATTGATGATCGAGTTCAGTGCCTGGAAAATACATAGCCGTTGCAGCATCCGCGCCAAGTTCAAGCAGCGTCTCAACATCTACCACCGTTTCGCGTTGACAAGCTCGTAATGGTGATGTAGCACCATCGCAACGAATAAGCAGGCTCACATCTTTCAGGTGTTTACTGAAATGGCGTGCGATACCAACTGTTGTCAGAATACCATCAGGTTCACCTGCAACAACCTGCTCTAACAATTGCTCAGGGTGCTCAAAGCCTTTGACAAGACCATCTGTACTGCCATGATCCATTGCAATAATAACCGACCGTTCATCGCTGGCAAAGAGTCGGTGAAACCTTCGGCCTAAGAGGTCTTTCATGCTTTAGTCCTCAACAATCTGTGTGAAACGTCCAATGCGTGGGTCCGTAAAGATATCAAACTCGTCGTGGCTAGGGCTTGAGAATTCTGAAACAACGGCACCTTCGCCGCCGCCCTGGAACCAGTGCCGTGTATTGGGTGGAATGGTGTACTGTTCGCCTGGGTGTAACTCGATTTCGTGAAATGCAGTGTAGTATGCCTCGCTCCCTTCGGGAATATGTGCCTGAAGTGTACTTGTTTTCTCACCCTCGACATATAACCACACCTTACCCGCGCGACAACGAAATGTCTCCATCTTGCCCGGGTCGTTGTTGAAGGGCGGATGTCTATGCTCAGCGCATGTTTGACCTGGAAAGAGAATCAGTTCCTTGGCACAATAACGCTCATTATTGATGTAGATAACAATTTCGAGTCCAGTACGTTCAACCTCGTTCAGGCCAAACTCGACGATCTCGATCTGTTCCTGCTCTTGAGGCGTCAAAACAATACCGTGACGAGTAAGTTCTTCTCGTGTACGCTGTTGCAATTGACGAAACTGACTGCGTTTCAACATCGAACTCTCTCCTCTTGTCTACTACACTTTCTGTTCTGCTCCCACCATCAAACCCACAATTTCGTTATTATTGGTTTCTTTGATGAGACGTTCACCCGCATTACGTCCACGCCGCATGACAATCACGCGGTCTGCTACCTCGAAAACATCTTGCATGTTATGGCTGATCAGGATGATTGGGACACCACGTGCGCGCAGCGTGCGTACAAGTTCGAGCACCTTGAGCTGTTCAGGCACACCTAACGCTGCTGTTGGCTCATCCATAATCATTAAACGCGCATTCCAGTAGACGGCACGCGCAATAGCGACCGCCTGCCGTTGCCCACCTGACAACTGACGAATTGGTCGTCTGAGATTAGGAATCTGAATGTCGAGTTGCTCTAGCACCTGCCGCGACTCATCTTGCATGTAGTTGTAGTTGAGTTCACGAAAGATACCAAGTTTACGTACAATAGGTTCGCGTCCTAAAAAGATATTCGCGCTTGCATCCAGGTTCTCGCAAAGAGCTAAATCCTGATAGATTGTTTCGATACCCACACGTCGTGCGTCTAATGGGGTGGAAAAATTAACTTCTGACTCATCGAAGAGTATCTGTCCCCCATCAGGATGGTGAACGCCAGAGATGAGTTTGATAAGCGTTGATTTACCCGCGCCATTGTCGCCGAGTAAACCCACAACCTCACCTGGATACACTTCCAGGCTGACATTATCTACTGCTACTAGACCACCAAAACGCTTCGACAAGTTCTTTACTTGTAGAATTGGCTGCTTTGCTTCCACCATACGCTCCCGTCCTACTGACTGATGCGAGCTTTGGCCTGATCGACCAGCACCGCCAGGATAATAACCGACCCAACCGCTACAAACTGCCAGAAAGGGTCGATTGAGATGATGACCAGACCATTTTGTATGACCGCAATAATTAAGGCCCCAATTAATGTCCCGATAATGGTACCCTCGCCACCAAAGAGTGAAGCTCCACCAATAACCACCGCTGCAATCGAGTCAAGGAGCAGAGCATCACCAGCATTAGCAGCTCCATTTGTGAAGCGGAAGACATACAGGACACCCGCGACTGAGGCCAGCAGTGCTGAAAGCATGTAGACAACAATCGTATGACGCACAACTGGGATTCCGGCACGAGAGGATGCTTCGCTGTTGCCCCCAACCGCATAGGTGTGGCGGCCAAAACGTGTACGACTTAGGAGCCAATGGCAGATAAGGACAATGATAATCACGAGGACAAGTGGATAGGGCAGAATGTTCACAATATCGCGTGGGCGCACACCTTGCAGGTTGTGTGGTAAGGCAAAGAAACTGAATCCTACGTTCGGCAGATAGTAGGCCAGATTGCCATTGCCGATCTGCCCGATACCATTTGTCTGCACGCTAACAGGTTGCCCACCTGAGAGGATAAAACCCGCACCACGCGCAATGCCCAGCATACCCAGTGTCACAATAAAGGGCGGGACACGCAAACGAGCGATGAGAAAGCCATTCAATAAGCCGGGAATAAGACCCGCGACAATACCAACAACAATGGCAATAAGGACGATGAGTGGCAAAGGTAATTGTTGATTGACATGTGTAATAGCAAGTGACGAAGCGACAGCCGCAAGTCCCATCACATAGCCCGTTGAAAGATCAATGCCACCGGAGATGATGACAAAGGTTTGGCCCAAGCCCATAATCAGCACAATCGCCATATCCGCGCCAATACTTTGAAAATTAAAGAGGTCAAAAAAGCCTTGCCCGGTTAGCGAGAAAAATATGATAAGAATCAGCAAAAATATCCAGGCCCAGAACCTCCCTATCGTCGCAAGTGGGTTACGTGCCGATGACGCAAGTGGTTTTGCAAGTTGCATGACATACTACTTTCCACAAGAAGGGTATGAGTGCGAGATGTATAGCGCAACGCATCGTTGCGCTATACATCTCGCACGTATTAACTACTCTTGTAAACCGCGTTTTGTGAGTCGGGGGTGTCTACGTTGGTTTTGTCGATGACCACGTAGCCTGTAGGAACACGCTTCTGAATGCCACTCGTTTTTCCATTGAGTGCATCGAACGCGAACTGGACGGCAGTGCTACCCATATCACCTGGTTTTTGGGCAATCACAAGGTCAACAACACCATTCTTTAGATCAGTAATTGCCTGCTCAGGAGCATCAAAGTTAGCAATTTTGACCGTACCCTGCTTGTTAGCATTCTTTACTGCTTGTGCCGCGCCCTCCGCGCCAAAGAGGTTCGTGCCGAAGATACCCGTAACAGTCTTGTCGCGTTGAAGCACTGCTGATGTCTGCTGAGCCGCGGTTGCCGCGCTATCGTTGTTATAGTCTACACCAGCCAGTGTGACAGCACCATTACTCGCCGTGATAGCATTCTTACAGCCTGTTTCACGCTGGTCGGTTGTACTAATCCCCGGTTTCACATTCTGAATATAGATTTTCCCTTTACCACCAATGGCCTTAATTAATGCCTGACCCGCTATCATGCCACCCTGTGTATTGTCTGAACCTATATAGGAAAGGGGGAACTTTACTGGGCCATTGGCATAATCACCATCGCCAATAAAGGTATCAACGGAAATAACTTTGATGCCGGCATCATTTGCGCGTTGAAGTGGAGCAATCATAGCCTGCTTGTCACAAGCCGCAATGATGATGGCGTCAACCTTCTTCGCGATAAGTGCGTCTACAATGGGGGTTTGAAGTGTGGCGTCAAACTGGGCGGGACCATCTACAACAAGTGTGGCACCTAATGCATCGGCTTTAGCCTGCGCGCCCTTCTGCATCGTGACATAGAATGGATCGCCCTTTACGCCCTGTACGAGTGCAATAGTGAATTTCTTGGTGGCAGATGAAGAGCCACCACCACTGGTAGTAGTGCTACTACTACTACCACATGCGCCAAATGCTACTGTACCTGCTACGGCTGCCGCTCCGAGGAGAAAATCGCGGCGACTGAGTGACTTGTTTTCAAGATCAAGGTGTTCCATAGCTTCCCTCTTTGGTTCTTCTCGACAACATACATGGTGTCTGTCTGAAATTGCTAAGACCGCGTTGTCTCTTGTCTGTTGCCTTCCTCCCCTCTTAAGCAAGAAATTTAAGCAAATACGATAAAGCACCACCCCTACTACATTTTGTACCTATCTTGTATAGTAGGAGCGATGCCTTCTATCGCTCGTTGAAATTTCTTTTGCTCTTCTATAAGCACAAGATTACTTAACTTATCCGTATTTGTCAAGTCGAAAAGCAGGGAAACAACGAAAATGTAGGGAAGACTCTCGTGGTCTCTCTGCTTCCTCAATGGATGAAGACATTATGAATTGATGGAACCCAAAAGCCCTTTCTCCACCAACGCTTCATATGCAGGAACCGCCGTAGACCCCCTCACTATTAGCTCAATGGGTATCACCACGGAGGAAAACTTGGAAGTCCCTTGCTCAATCATTGCAAGCAGATGTTGTGTTGCAACCTTGCCTAGCTCGGCTGGAAATTGACGGATAGTGGTAAGCGGAGGATCTATCACAGAGGTCAATGGAATATCATCAAAACCGACGACCGAGAGGTCTCTAGGCACATGCAGTCCTATTTCCCTGGCCTTGCTGATAGCTCCAAGTGCCATACGATCATTCATGGCGAAAATAGCGGTTGGGGGCTGTACATGTTGTAGTAGTGGTTCAGCGGCATGTGAGCCACTTTCAATCGAAAAATCACCATAGATAAGCATATCTGGGTCAAGCGTTAACCCATATTCTTTCAACGCATCGCAAGCACCTTGCAAGCGTCCATCCATTGCGCCAATGAAGTTCGCTGGTCCACTGATAACACCGATACGTCGATGTCCTAGCTCTAAAAGATGCTTTGTGACAAGATAGCCACCTTGTCGATCATCACAGACGACAGAATTAAGCATCTCAAGGTCTTCCCTATAACCAGCAGAGACGCGTGGAATGCCGCTCTTCGCTAGCTCTTGCTCATCGAGTTCTCCCTTGAGAGTTTCGACCGTGATCACGCCATCAATGTAGCCCATGCGGAGAAAGCGATCATAGGCGGCATGCTGCGAAGATTTCTTGGACATAGAAAGTAAAACATTGTAGTCGTTATTGCTCGCTACACCTTCTACACCACGAATAACTTCGAGCAGAAATGGGTCTCTGAACGAATAATCGGGGTCGTGCGGAATGATAAGACCTAGCACATAGGTGCGATTGTTTGTAAGACTCCGCGCGGCTAAATTTGGTGAATAGCGCAGATCACGTATAGCATCCAACACACGCTGGCGTGTTTTTTCACTAACATAGGGCGTGTTAGACAGCACCTTCGAGACCGTCGTCGTCGATACTCTTGCTAAACGAGCCACGTCATAAATAGTTGCCACGGCTCTTTATCCTCCCTGAGCTGGTCATGGCTCACATAATACACGTTAGGGAAGCGGTTCCCTAGTTATACATCAGCTTTTCTGTATTGTCAAGTAGTTGTTACAAAACACGTCTGAAAGTATTGACAAGTTTCTATGCATCGGTTATAACTACAATAGTAAACCGCTTCCCTGTTATCTATAAAAATGAAAAAGGCTTTTTTATAGACAAACCATTTCTACAGCACATAAATCCTACTGCAATTCAAGTCCTGTGTGAGAATCATCACTAAAAGTACGTATAACTAAGGCATATACTTTTTTCTATATGGGGAAGCGTTTCCCTAACAGCTTGCTATACAAACTTAGAAAGTTTGTCACGTCCAGGTTTTCGCATAAGCGAAGAACTATTTAGTGTCTCTTGAACGATGTAGCTGGAGCACCCGTGCTCCATCACTAGTAGTATGATGCACTGTTGCATCAGAAACAGGGAGAATTCTTCATGGACAACGAGTATCAGCGAGTAGTAGATGAGTTAACAAGTGCGGGCTTTAAGCTGCCACGCCGCGAATTTATGCGTCTCGCGGCGGCTGGCGTTGGGAGTGCTGCACTGTTGGCGGCATGTGGTGGTAGCACTGGTGGCAGTGGCGGGAGTGGGAGTACTGTTTCTTTGACACAATGGTATCATCAATACGGTGAGGCTGGCACACAACAAGCTGTTTTGCGTTATGCGAAACAGTACACAAAGGCGAATGTTAAAGTAAGTTGGGTACCGGGTACTGGTAACGAGTATCCTAACAAAGTCAGTGCGGCTCTGCTTGGTTCCGGGGCACCCGATGTATTTGAACTGCAGTATCCCTCACTTGACCAAGTAAAGGCCGGTCTCATTGCTCCACTTGATGACATTATTGCCGATGTGAAGAGTGACTTCAACCCGACTGCTCTCAAGCCTCTTACTATCAACAACAAGGTCTACGCCATTAAGATGATTAATGACATGGGTTTGTTGTACTATCGCAAAAGCTTGCTACAAAAGGCTGGTGTTCAGCCTCCTACCACCGTTGATGAACTGATCGCAGCTGCTAAGAAGCTGACGAGTAACAGCATTAAAGGAGTCTACCTTGGTCAGGATGGTGGTGTCGATGCCCTCTATCAAGTTGCTCCGTGGGGTGCGGGTGCGGACTTCATTCAGGATGATAAGATCGTCTTTGATGTAGATGGTACCGCCAACGCATATGAGAAGCTCCGTGAGCTAAACAGCTCTGGCGCGCTACTTATTGATGCACCAACATTCTGGTGGGACCCCTCCGCGTTTACTCAGGGACTTGCCGCTATGCAATGGACGGGCCTCTGGGCTATGCCAGGAATCACAAAGGCACTCGGCGATGACTTCGGCGTTGTGCCGTGGCCAGCCCTGGACAGCTCCGTACAGCCATCTACCTTCTTCGGTGGCTGGTCAGAGATGGTCTACGGCAAGAGCAAGAACATTGATGCAGCCAAGCAGTACGTTAAGTATCTCTGGATCGACAGTGCCAGCATTCAGACTGACTGGTGTGTAGGCTATGGTTTTCATGTGCCTCCACGCATCAGTACCACGCAAAAAACCACAAAGCTTCAAAGTGGCCCTGCTGCTCAAGCCGTGGAATATCTGAACAAGTATGGTCATGCTGTACCTCCAACCTGGGATGCGACGATGGACAACGCGCTACGTGATGCATGTAGCAATGTGCTTAAGAATAAAGCAAATGCGAAGAGTGAGGTCCACAACGCGGCTCAGAAGTGTCAGGCTGAACTGACTCGACTCCTAGCTAAATAGTGATTTGGCATGTAGGCAAAAATATCACTAAGAAAGTTGGACATCCGCTCGTAGCATATACGGAGTGGATGTCCAATCGTGCTTTATTACTACAAAGAATTAGGAGGAGTATCTATGAAGTCCTCAAGTGTTGTCTCATCAGCAGAGACGCTGACTTCAACCGCAGAAAAACAACAGGCCGTGAGCAGAGTGCGGCAAAAGTCATTCAGGACGGCCCTGATATTCTGGAGTTTTGTTGGTCCTCTCACACTTGGCTTGCTTATATTCGTGTATGTGCCCATCATTTGGAGCATAATACTTAGTTTTTACAATGCACGTGCAACGATTACACCTACCCAATTTATTGGTCTACAAAACTATCAAGCGATGTTGCAAGACAGATCGTTTACTGGTTCACTGCTCACCTTTACGATCTTCACGCTCTTTATTGTGCCAACGACACTTCTTGGTGCATTAGGCTTAGCTTTGCTGGTGAACAGCATAAGCGTAGCACGTGGCTTCTTCCGTTCGGTCTTCTTCCTGCCAACAGCGTGCTCATATGTTGTAGCTTCGCTCGTGTGGAAGATGAGTATCTTCGCTGGCCTGCCCTATGGTCTGATTAACTCAGTTACAGCACTCTTTGGTGCCGCGCCCATCTCCTGGGTTTCAAGTACAAGTCCTCCATGGTACTGGTTGGTGCTGGTGACGGTCCGTTTGTGGCTGCAACTGGGCATCTTCATGATTATCTTTATCGCTGGCTTACAAGAAATTCCGCGCGAGCTATACGAGGCATCCTTTGTTGATGGCGCGAAAAAAGGTTGGACAACATTCCGTTATATCACGTTCCCACTTCTGCGCAATACCTCGATTGCGGTATTACTATTGTGTATCATTTACGGCTTCCAGGCATTCGACGAGTTTTTCAATATCATGACAGGTGGTAATCAAATTCTTGCCCGTCCACCGCTCGTCTACCTCTACAATGTCGCACTCAGCGATCAAGACTATGGTCGTGGGAGCGCGGGTGCTATGATTCTCACGCTCATCATTGTCGTCATTTCCCTGGTTCAAGGACGCATCTTCGGCTTTGGAAAAGCTGATTAGCTGTAGGGACCGATGTATCGTGTCCTTGTTATGGAGGTTTTATGGCATCAATTGTTTCTCAATCAGCTTCGCCACGTCGCAAAAGAGGTCCATCAGCGACAAACGTTATCGGCACTTTCCTGCAGTACGCGTTGTTGATTGTTCTAGCGATTCTCTTCCTGATACCGTTTTACCTGATTCTTAGAAATGGCCTCGCAACCGATGCAGAGATCACGGCTCTGCACTGGACCTTCTTCCCCAGTGCGCTCCATTTCGAGAATATCCAGGAACTGTTCAATGATATCAGCGTGCCCTTTGCACAGGGACTTTTCAACTCTGCGGTCATTGCGATTTTGCAGACGGTAGGACAACTCTTCTTTTGTTGTCTCGCGGGCTATGGCCTTGCGCGCATCCCGTATCGCTGGTCAAACGTTGTATTCTATACGATCATTGTGACGCTGATGATTCCTAGCACTGTGACATTCGTCCCGACATACGTGCTTATCTCTTACCTTGGTTGGGTCAGTACATTGCAGGGTATCATTGTACCCTTCTTATTCAGTGGTTTTACGACCTTCTTGTTCCGCCAGTTTTTTCTGAGCTTCCCGCATGAGTTAGAGGAGGCAGGGCGTGTTGATGGTTTGGGACAATGGGGTGTCTTCTGGCGCATCGTCATTCCCAACTCGTACTCCATTATCGCTTCGCTTGGCGTCATTGCCTTCATCCAGAGTTGGAATTCTTTCCTATGGCCCCTGGTTGTGGGACAAGACCCATCGGTCTATACGGTGCAGGTAGTTCTCTCGAACTTTCTAAACGCGCAGGTTCTCAATCTGCACGAGTTGTTCATTGGTTCAGCCATCGCCATTCTGCCCCTCGTGGTCGTCTTTTTCTTCCTACAACGCTATATCGCTGAAGGGTTTAAACAAACCGGCCTGAAAGGGTAAGTAACTCTGAGAGTGTGTCGAAGATAACATATCGTTCGAACGATGTTATGGTATAGTTATAACACCTATACCATAACATCTTTTCACCTCATAACTGAGGAGGTGTAACAAGGAAGAAAAATGGAACATCGTTACGCACTCATCGTAGGCATAGATAACTACACGGATACAGAACATTTCGTGCATTTGCCCTTCGCACAGGCTGATGCGCGCGCCTTGTACGATCTTTTGATAGACCCGGAACGCGGGGGCTGGCAACCAGAAGATGTTGTTTATCTTGAGGGGGACAAGGCGAACCGCGACGAATTAGAGAGCCAGTTACGCGACTTGTTTCTGGTGCGCGCGCAGGCCGACGATCTCATCCTCTTTTATTTCGCAGGTCATGCCTTTCTTGATGCCGCCACACAAGATGGTTATCTTGCACTGTATACCACTCGCGCCGAGCGTCCTGTGACTGGACTGCATGTGCCAACCTTTGTCGATCACTATTTATACGACTCGAAGGCGGGCAACATCCTCTCCCTGCTTGATATCTCGCATGCGGGCGTCAACTGGCGGCAAAGGCGCGATTCGGAAGACGCATATCCGCTCTTTGGGCAGTCGCTGCTCGATCTGCCTAGAGACAAGGGACGCGTTCTGCTGGCCTCGCATCGTCTCGCCGAGGTTTCACAGGAGCAGATGGAGCAAGGGTATGGAGTGTTTATGTCATATCTGCTCAATGGCCTGGAAGGTGAGGCTGCTAACCCGCGTACTGGACGCATCACATTGGGCACACTCTATGATTACCTGGACGAACAGTTACAGGAGAACCAGACACAGTATCCACAAAAGTTTGGCTATGAGCATGGTACAATGACGCTCATCGAATGGGCGGAATGGCGCACCGCCTCAGCTCCACAACCACTTACAAAAGGACGTAGCGTTTCAGCCGTTGACGTTATTCCACTGCACATCCTCACTGGACACCGTGGACATGTCGATGATGTCGTCTTTTCACCTGATGGCTTGCTCGTCGCTTCATGTGGCGAGGATATGACGGTGCGCCTGTGGTCTACGGAAGCGGGTACGCTGCTACATACGCTGACAGGTCATGAGGGTGCCGTGATGGGTGTTGATATCGCACATGATGGCAAAACCGTTGCCTCTTGTTCGGAAGATAAAACTATTCGTCTCTGGGATACAACGACAGGTCAACTACGTCAGACACTCACGGGACATCAGAGCGCGGTCTGGACGGTTGCCTACTCGCTAGACAATCAATATCTTGCGTCTTGCTCCAATGATGAAACGGTGCGTCTATGGAACCCAACAACGGGCGCACTTCTGACGACACTACAAGGACATCATAATGTGGTTGTCGGCGTTGACTTTTCTTATGATAGTCGTTTCCTGGCCTCCTGTTCTTTTGATAAGAGCATCTGCCTGTGGGATGTCACTACGGGAACTGTGCAGAGACGCTTACGCTATAGTGATATTGTGTATGGTGTCGCGTGGTCGCCACAAGGGGACTTGCTTGCCTCTTGCTCTGCCGATGGTGCGATCTGCTTATGGGACTCCACGACAGGTCAAATTGTGCAGACGCTCACAGGACATGATGGCGCGGTCTGGACGGTAGATTTTTCTGCTGATGGTCGCCTATTGGTCTCCGGTTCAGAGGATGGTTCGCTCAAGTTGTGGGATGTCTCGCAGGGACGAGAGCTACAAACCATCAACCATCGTATCGAGGTCTATGGTGTCGTCTTTGGCGCAAATGGCCTCCTTGCCAATAGTGCTGAGGATGGGGCTGTGCGCATCTGGCGCACCGAAGTAATATAAAAAGGAAACGACGTTTCATTTTAACAAGGGCATCCCCTTGTGGGTGCCCTTGTTAAAATGAAGACCTTCAACAACCTTCATAGCCCCCAAATAGTCCTTATTTTTGCCCACAACTATAATGAATCGGCACAGTTTGTGATAAAATTCCCTTGATACTCCGTTTATAGGAAGAGTGTAACACCTTGTGATGTTCATCGTGACTCAATTGTATTGAAATGTATTTGTGAAATGATAGAACAAGAAGAAAATACTGCGCAAGCACAAGAAAATAGTTCTCATGAGTCGCAACGTGACATTGTGACGGTAGTTTTAACCGCAGAAAACCATCTGGGGCACGATGCGTTTGGGCAGCACAGACGTGAGGAGCGGCAGCAACGACTCCGTGATGCATTTCAACAAGCGGTCACGTTTGCTATTGGACAGAAGGCCGACTTTTTTATCCAGGCAGGCGACCTCTTTGATACTCCGACACCGACGGAACGGGATCGCAGTTTTGTTGCAGCACGTCTGGCACAATTAAAGCAAGCGGGAGTACGTGTGCTTGCGCTCGGCGGTCTGCATGATACGTTTGCAGAAACGCAAGGCGAATATGCAGTACCAGCCCCACAGGTAAGTTATGCCCAATTAGGTGCCTTGCAGTATCTCTCGCCTATCCTTAAAAAAGATGAAGAGGTTGAGCCGCTTCTGATTGAGACACAAGGCATGCTGGTAGGTATTTGTGGGCTTGGCATTGTCGGCGAACAAGTCGGCGACCCTTTGTCACAACTGCGCGTTCAGAGCGATATTGAGCGGTCCTCACTCCCAATTCTAGTATTGCATGCGCCGATTGAGGGTATGTATGAAGCTACCGCTTCAACAACACATATAGAGGTGAGTCGTGCAAGCATTGAGCAACAACACATATTCCGTTACATTCTTGCAGGCTATGACCATGCATATCGTCATCAGCGTATAGGGCAGACAGAGGTAATTGTTGCAGGTGCTACGCATAACATTGATAGCGAGCCACAGACATCTCCCAACGCTCAACATCCAGGTTTTGTTTTTATGGGCCTTGCAACTGATGGTCTGCGGTGGTGCAATCATATTGTCGTAGATGCCCTACAGACAAAACAATTACGTATCGCCACGCGAGAACTATGGTCGGATGATGCTGATACGACACCAACTGAGCGTATTCTTGAGCACTTAGAGCCATTGTGCGATGCAGAGTCAACGATTCAGTTGCGCCTTGAGGGTGAGATAACACGCAGACAGTACCACCAACTCGATTTGAACACGATCCGTCATTATGGTGAAGAACATTGCTTCTCACTCGCCATTGACGATAGCAACATCTCACTCATTTCTGATCAAGACACTGCACTTATCGAGACCGGTGAACGCTTTTCCCCACGCGAAGAACTCATCGCAGTCGTGGAAGAGTGGATTGCTGATACCTCTGATGAACACGAGCAGAAGGCGTTACGCAACACAAAAGAAGAGTTATTATTGGCACTGGACGATAGTAGAGGCAAACGGTATGTAGGGACTGATGTATCGCGTCCTCTTAGCAATTGACCATCGGCAAGGACGCGATACATCAGTTCCTACAGAGAGAGAGCGAACGGAGTATTTCAACATGATAATCCTAAAACATGCAACGGTTGAACGGTTCAGGCTTTTACAGCACATGGACCTACACTTTCCACAGCGTGGCAGTATTCTGATTCAAGGGCCGAACGAGTCAGGCAAGTCGGCTTTGCTTGAGAGTATCTATTTCGCGCTCTATGGCGAGTCGTTGCTGTTTGAGCAGGACAAACGTTCGCTTGACGACCTCATTTCCTATGGTGCCTCCACCGCAACTGTTACCCTTACTCTCATGGTTAACAACGACGAACTCACTATATGCCGTGTCATCGAGCGTGGGAAGGGACAACGTGTCACTCTACGCATACAGCGACAGGGGAACGCCGAGGAGGAGCCGATCACACGCTTGGGGACCGCTAACGAACGCATCATCTCAGAAGTAGGACGCATGGATGGTAATGCGTTACGCAATTCCTGCTTGATAGAGCAGAAAGGGCTTGACCGTCTGGAGCATCTACGTGGAACTGAACGTGAGACGACAGTGCGTAAACTATTGGGTTTGGAACGCATGAGTCGTATCGGAGAACAGTTCAAGGTGACAGCGCATGATGAACGGCTCATGGAAGACCTTACTCTGCGTCTGCGTCTTGCCGAGACGCAAGAGCGCATTCCAGTATTGAGCAGACAATTGGACACGCTTGAAATCGCACTTGATGTAGTCGCGGTAGCCGAAGACCTGGCAGAAATCAGCACACAAGAGGCTGATATCGCGGAACAAGAACTTTCCCTGGAACATATCTCCACACATCGGACTGAACTGAAGAGTCGGCAGGGACGTATCCAGCAATTAAAAAGAGCTGATGCTACGCTGAGCGAAATCATCACATCGTATGAAGAGATGGCAGAGGCACGGCGCGAACTACCACTGCTCGAACGACAAATCGATGAGTTGGAGCGACGTGAGCAGGAAGAATTGCCCGCGCTAGAGAAGCGTGTCAACGAATTGGTCGAATTGACGAAATCGTTTGGAACTCTGCAGCGTATGTCAAATGACTTGCTGACCGCGGTGGATACGATCAAGGACCTGGAACAAGAGTTGAAGCGTCAGGATGAGGTAGAGGGCGATCTGAAAGGTATTGACGCGGAGGTTGAACACGCACGAAATCATGTTGAGCAGGCACGAAATGCACTTTCAGCACTGGAAGACCGCCAACGTGAAGGTCGCCCCATGTTAGAGGCGCGGTTGGCGAGTATGAGAATGCTTGCCAGTAGTCTAACAGAACTACGCCGTCTTGAAGAACAATACGTCGCGCATAGCAATGATAAAAAACGCGTAGACGATAGCGATGCGCAACTTAGGAAGATACAGCATGACCTGTACGATACCGAGCAAGAACTGACCTTGGTTGAAACTGAAGCAAAACAGGTGCAACAGCAGGCTGAGGCATTAGAGAAGCGTGGACGCCAGTTAAGTGTGCGGCGTCAGTTGGAAGAATGGCAACGTTTGAAGGGCTTAACGCAAGGCTTAAGCGATGCCGAGCAGCATGTACGAGTCGCTCATGATCAACAGGCACACTTGACCACATTAGTACTAGAGGCACGCAGAAACACTACGAAGTTCATGGGATTTGTCATCGCCTGTGCTGTGCTGTGCTTACTCTGTGCGGGTGGGGCTATCGTTGAATTTGTAACGGGTGCCCCCATTATCGGCACTGTCTTTGGTATCGCGGCACTTATGCTAGGAGCGGCGGCAGGTCTCTCTTTTCAAAACTACACAAAGGCACGAGTGGAAGAGCAGGCCATTGACAGACAGGTACAGGACGCGAGTAGCAGAGTACGTATGATGGTTGCCGCGCGCGAAACGGCTAGTCGTATGGGGGGAAACCGCGAGTCACTTGAGCAGGTTGAGCGTGAGTTACGAGACCTCACCGGCACTGTTCCCTCTTCTATTGAGGAAGCACACAGACTCTTACAGCAAACACAGCCTCAGGAAGACGAAAGCATTGCTAACCTGCAAGACCAGATCAAGGAGAAGCGCGATGAGGCAAACGCGGCACGTAATCAGGTCAATGTGACAATGGAAGCAGTCGCAAATCTCCGCAAGCAGCAAGCACAGTTAGAAGAGCAGCAAAAGAGTCGTGGCACACTTGAGGAGCAGTTGCGCGAAGATCAGATGGCTTTAGGTCGTATGCATCAAGAAATTACTCTGCTCGCTGGTCAGGAGGGTCTGCCTCAGCCTAGTATTAACGAACGGTTACAACGTGGTCCAGCCTTTGATGCCTATGCCTCTGTGCCTATGACTCCTGTGTTATGGAACCTCGAAGAGAATACTAGCGGCATTCCTGACCTGGAGACGTTAGTGGAAAGCACTATCAAGGCCACGGAACATGAAATTGCCGCGCTCGATGGTAAGACCGATCTGGTGACAGAACTGACAAATCAGGTCAAGATACACCAGAACGCACTGGACGTAATGTTGACGCGCAAGCGCATCGTTGAGGAACGTAACGCACGTTATCTAACAAATAGTCCAATGCAGCAGATTGAACGTGCGCGTGAACAGCAAGACGCTCTACGGAGTGCATTGCAGTCTCTGCAAGAATCACTACGACAACGAGTCAAGCCGCTTGGTGTTGTCTTTGGACAAACCGCCATTAACAATGCAGAGGCCAGTGCACGCAAACAACTGGAAGATTTGAATGTCATCCTTGGAGGCAAGTTCGCTCTGCAAACGCAGCAGACAGCCTATATAACACTACTTAAGGAGCGACAGGAGTCGCTCGCGGAGCATTATAAGCAACTGGCGAAGTTCAGCAATTCGTTGGGAAGCTGGATTGTCCCACCCAATCCGTTCGCGGAAGCTCTTGTTGCTTTACGTACACGTTGTCAGAAAGAATTGCAAGAGGCTAATGAAGACGCGATTGTGACCGAACTGGCGAATCTGCAAGCGCAAGAAGGCGCGTCGAATGCTAAGATTGCATTGTGTCGTCAAGAGATTGAGGACGCACAGGAACGTATAGCCACAATGCTTGTACGACGTAAACGGTCAACGGTGCAACAATACACCTTTACCGATATCGTCGCGGTCTGGCCTCTGCTCGCCGACTACTCGGCACAAGACCGTACTCGCTTGGAGCAGGAGCGTGAAACAACCGAGCACGAATTAGAAAATTTGGAACAGGAAGAGCTTGCACTTGGTACACGTCTACAAACAGGGGGTGTTACACTCGATTTGGCACTTACACGTACACGGATGGAACAGCAAGAACGTTCATATCAAGTCAAGAAACGTAGTGGTTTGCTCATCAAAGCCGTGCATGATCGCTTGATGCACAAGATCGTGCCACGAACCGAGTATTATATGCAGCACATTCTTCCCTTGCTTACCAGTGGTCGCTATCACGATGTGCGTGTCAGCACCTATGCAGAAGAGGGAACGTTGAGTGGTGGTCCAATGCAACTCAACGTCTGGGACTCTGGTGCTGGTGAATATGTTTCTAAATCTGCCTTATCAGGTGGAGCCGCTGATCAGTTATCGCTCGCCCTACGCCTAGCCTTTGCACTTGCAACACTTCCAAAGGACACCGGAGTTTCTCCAGGTTTCCTTTTCCTCGACGAGCCACTCAGTTCATTTGACCAAGGACGCACAAAAGCCTTGATGGACGTTGTAACAGGGGATATCTTGAGCCAGCATTTCGAGCAAGTCCTGCTGATCTCACATAGCAGTGCCTTTGATCCTGCCCTCTTCCCCTACCATATCTACATGGACAATGGCGCGATTGTCGAAAGCACCCTGCCCGTTGTGGAAGCTCCCAATCTTGTAGAGGAGGAAGAGCCTCACACATTCTTAGTCGAAGACGATATGCAAGATATGACGATACGTGTTCCAGCTATCGTAGCTACGAAGGTTGGAGTTGAATAACAATGTAGGGGTCGTAATTACGCAGTTTGAAAAATTAATTTGGGAATGCAACGGACGCCCACAAGGGGCTACCCTACTATACACAACGTGCGGAGCACGTCATAGCGTAGTATAGTAGGGTAACCCTTTGTGGGCGTCCTTGTGTCTTAATGTTGCCCTTTATTGTTCCGTTGGAGCCTTCGTGGGCTGTGGTCGTCCTGCCTCTGCCCATTTTTTGTAGGGAGGCACGGGCATCTCGTGCCAGGGAATCGCTAGCGATTCTTCGAGGCCACGTACATGTATATCGTCGTTGTAGCGCGTGAGTCGCCAACGTGCTTGTCTATTCTGGAAAGGTGCTGTTTTGCTCCAGCATGTGATGGAAGTATTACGAGTATCAAATCGTGTTTCTGGTATGCGTAATGTTTCCATGCCCAGGAAATAGATAAAAGAGATATCAATAATGCCGCCATGACATACTACGACAATGGTTTTCCCCTCATGTTCGGTGAGAATGCGATGTAACGCGGTTCCTCCACGCAGCACAAACTGACCCCATGTCTCACCGCCAGTTGATACGGGACGGAATGGCTCCTCATCCAGGCGGTAACCACCAAACTTTTCGCGGAATTCGGCGACGGTCATGTTTTCGGCCTCACCTGGATGCAATTCCTGTACATCGTCGTCAAAGGTAATCGGCATCTCTCGAAATGCGGGTGCGATAATTTGTGCCGTTTGACGCGCGCGTGGGAGAGTACTAGCGATAAACACATCAGGGACAATCTCGCCTGTTGCTGCCAAGCGGTCACGTAGTCGCTCGGCCTGTCGTACACCAAGAGGAGTTAAACCATAGTCATGCAGCGACTCCCCTATTTGGGTAGTAGCCTCTCCATGACGAATGAGATAGAGGTGTGTCATGAACGGTATCAATCCTTCCAATATGCTATATAAATTGTTTGCCATAAATATTGTAGCACTGAACCGTTTGTAACAAACACCCCGTAACACAACCAACACTAAGGGTCACTTGCTGCTGAAGGCAGCAAGTGACCCCTAGTGTTGGTTGTGTTATATCTTAACGCCATGTTTGCAACAATTGCTGCTCTTGCTCTGGCTTTAAACCTACTTTTAGTTCCGCGTCCTTGCCTTTCCAGCTCAACGTATCACGTATGGTGTCAGCGACTGGACGGAAGGTGAGACCTTCAGCAATAGCTTTATTACAATTAACAGCTCTAGCACCACGATATTCTTCTGGTACATACAACGGTAACTCAACTTCGTGTTGCGTGAGGAATGCATCACTGACCCACGTAAGGCGTGTATCACTACCCGTGACGTGCTTGCACTCATCGAGAAAACGGCCCATTGCAAGTGCGTAGTCGGGACCTGTCGCGTTATATATACCAGTTTTGCCCGCCTCAACCATGTGTATAGTCCATGTCGCAAGGTCTCGCCCATCAATAAATTGCGTTTGCTGATGAGGGTCGCCGGGTGCGAGCATTTCGCCACCTTGCGCGACACGGTAGGGCCAGTAGGTGAAGCGGTCAGTAGGGTCGCCAGGACCAACAATCAAGCCGGGACGAATAACAAGAGTACGCCCTGGCATAGCATGTTCCGCAGCCTGTTCGCTCAGTGCTTTGAGTGCGCCGTAGTTCTCGTTCATAACCTCCTCGACATGCTCATCTGCTAGTATGGCAACAGGTGCGTGTTCATCTATACCTACTTTGCTAAAGTCCGCATACACGGAAATACTAGAGATAAACGTGTAGTGTTCTGTCAAGGACGCCACAGCTTGTGCCAAGGCTCCTACCACACGTGGGAAATAGCCACAGGTATCTATGACTGCATCCCAGTGTCGCCCCTGCAATACAACGAGTCCTCCGTCTCGGTTGCCGTGTAACTGCTCGACGTTTGGAAAAAGCGTGGGGTTGTGCTGTCCACGATTAAACAGAGTAAGCTCATGCCCTCGTTGTAAAGCGGCTTCAACAAGATGGCTTCCTAGAAAGCCTGTACCACCAATAAGCAGTAATTTCATGAGTGTGCTGCCCCTTTCGATTTGTGTGTATCTTATAATGATATGCGTTTTGGTTGGCGTAAGAAAGATGCTAGCAATGCTTGTAGCATAGATGATTTGTAGGGACCGATTTATCGCGTCCTCTTGGCATATTGATTGCTGACAAGGACGCGATAAATCGGTCCCTACAAATGAAAAGAAGGCAAGATACCTATCGAGGTACCTCACCTTCTTTTATGGAAGTGCATGGGGTCTAATTATACTGTTCGTTCATTCCTGCTGTAGATTCGTCACTTTCTTAAGAGAGCGGCGAACAAATACTGCTTAATGGCTGATGAACGTAACGCCTGGGCCGGGAGCGAACTCCCAATCTACAACGGCATACGGATTTGCGCCCCAACTCATGTTGCTGGCGATCACATGCCCATTGCCCAGTACTTTCTCAACTAACGCAACGTGTCCTCCACCATAGGCACCTTGTACCCACGGCTGTAGGTCGATGATCGACCCTACTTTCGGTTGTGTGGAAACCTGCCATCCAAAATCGCGCGCACGGTCTTTCCACTGCCACGCCATTGCGTTTGTGGTCCACGGCACATAAGAACCGTGCCACTGTAAGTAGCGCTGATTGGCCCACCATGTGCAGGCCGGATACGGAAACACATTCCCTCGACTCTCGGAATGTAACACGGACGTGTTGACAACAGGAACGCTTTGCTCGACTGCCGTCTTCGTCAATGATTGTGCATGCGCCCCCGCAGCATGTACATTGAGTGTTGTTCCTAAGAATAGCAGTCCCATCACTGCTACTACTGTCAACTTAACTACAAAACTACCTACGTTGTACTGTTGTAAGAACTTCCTATCGCTCTGCTGTGTATACAATGCATCCTCTTTCGATATACAACTTGCAGACCCCTTGCCATGCTTTTGTTCCCACATTGGCACACAACACAGTAACATGTAGATACATGTAGTGAAATGTGGGGACTGACATATAATACCACTAGACATAATAATTGTCGTGAAACGTCATGATACATAGTACAAATTGGCTAATTTGGATATCTACCTGTTTCTATAAGAATTGTTCGCTACATACGGCCCACTTATTTTTTACATTTCTTTACATTGTGAGACATTAGTACCGATAAAGCCGAAAATGTATGTAAAAGGCTTGTGTTTATGTATAATGCTCAATGTTCCTAACTGTTTGAGTATATCATTTGAGTAAATTTCTATTATGTTAGTGCCAAGACTAGAAAATGAGTTTCGTGTATAATGACTTTATCTCACATCCCACGCACGTTTACACGGCGTATGACCACGCTCTATATCAGTGTTCTTTGTACTCTTGCTTTGCTTGCATTACTTTGTCAGATCGTGATGCAGATTGAGTTACAACAACATTTGAACGACGCGCATCTTATCAATATGGCGAGTGGTCAGCGTATGCTCAGTCAAGAGGTGAGCAAAACAGTATTGGAGATTGTTGTGAGTACTACAGCGATAGACCGAGCGTATCGCGTCAACGCCCTAAGGGAGATACTCGCAAAGTGGCAGCAAGTGCAGAGCGGTCTGCAACACGGCGACGCCAAATTACGCTTGTCAGGCAAGAACAGCACCGAGGTTAGTCATTTATTTCAAGTAGTCGCACCGAGTTTTACCACTATTGTACATGCAGGCGAACAGGTAGTAGTATTGGCGACGCAAAATGGGACAGGTGGAAGAATATCACCAAAAGACGATATATATACCTTAGCGCAGACCATTCTCAATACTGATCCTAAATTTCTCATTGACATGGAGAGCATTGTTGCGCGATACGAGCAAGAGAATATGCAGCATACGGCATTGATGCAAGAAACGGAACTGGTGCTGTTCCTGGCGACAATCTTTGTCTTGCTGTTTGAGGGTATCGTAATCTTTCGCCCCACCGTCACTCGCATTGCAAAGGATGTAACTGAAATTATGCATTTGGAAGAACGAGTGGCCTACATGACTGAGCTGCAACGTAGAAATCAAGCGCATGGACGTGCTTTACATGAGTCGCAGAACGCACTTGCTACGTTAAACTACCCTATCCAAGTCCTGGCACTAGGACGCTACCAAGTACAAGACGAGCATGAGCGTAGATATCTCGTCACCACTCAAGAAGATCAGCTGCATTGTGAATGTGAATTATACGAACGTACTTTGACGTGTTCTCATTTTGTCGTCGCTTCATCCTTACATGCCTCGTTACTTGAACTTAAGCAATCTGTAGAAACAACAAATGAATCTGCAGGGACGGATGATGCTCTTTCACAAATTCCATAATCTAGTCCCTTCCGTTTGGTGTCTGCTGTATTCTGAACATAGCGAGAAACATACAATATGAGGAGTATGAAGCATATGGAAACAGAGTATAGTAAAGCATACTACACAGCTATTGAAGATGAACGTGCACGTATTGCATATGAACTACACGATGGACCTATTCAAACAATGACACATATAGGGCACAAACTCGAATTTGTGCAAGGTCTACTTGCGAAACAGTCAGTAGAGTCTGCCCGGCATGAGTTACGTCAAGCACATGCCATACTGCAAACGTGTCTGCACACGTTACGCAACAATATTTCATCGCTCATGACAACACAAATCGCTCCGCAGGATATTAACAACGCGTTACAAGCCTTACTCGACGAATATCAAGAGAGTGAGCCTACTCTCAGGTTTACCTATACACTTGATACGTTTACACAAAATATACTTGAGCATCTTCCAGCACCTGTGATACATCCACTTTTTCGTTTTGTACAGGAGGCATTGCATAATGTGCGCAAACATGCACATGCAACGACCGTGAACCTTCATGTATATAGCGACTCAACATCTCTATTTGCAGAAGTATGTGATAATGGTATTGGTGTGACGACTGCTGCACAACAACAGGGCAAGAATAACGGACAGCATATGGGTATACACATCATGCGGAATCGTGTGCAGGAGGTAGGTGGCACGGTAGAATTTGAGAGCAGTTCAGGTAAAGGTACCTGTGTCAGAGCTATTTTTCCTCTTGTTGTTGCGTGATGACCACGTTGTACGTATATATATGTACATCAATGTATCGGTTTAACAAAATAATTAGGATATGAAACGCTTGTAAAGGTCTAATTCTATTACACCCATGCGGCGATTAACGATGTTAGGAGGCTGTTGAAACGTCTCATCAATTCTACCAACGTGGTCAATTGCCAACAAGGTGTAATAGAATTAGACCCCTACAATCGACGTTTCTCATCAATTTTTTATTGATCTTGGTTCCGACAAGAGAAGAGCATGAAATATCTAAAAATTGGAATATATGAATTATACGCCTTTGCCATTATCGCGTTTGCAATAGGGCTACGGCTCTTTTTATTGGCAATGGGCTGGCCACCGACGGATAGCGATGAAGGTACAATGGGCATTATGGCGCGCCACATCGCGTATCGTGGCGAGCATCCGTATGTCTTCTATGGGCAAAATTACATGGGAACGATAGAGGCGTATATCGGGACTGTATTTTTTCGTCTGTTTGGCCCCTCGCTCTTCTCGCTACGTCTCAGCGTTGTGCTTTTGGTAACACTCTTTCTCATCAGTACCTATCTTCTTGCTAGCTTGCTCTACTCGAAAAAAGTGGCTCTTGTCACCCTTGCCGTCCTCAGTCTCGGTTCAATTTACACCATAACGCGTGAGACGCTGGCGACAGGTGGTTCCACACAAACAATGCTCTTTGGGTCGCTTGCTTTCTTGCTTGCATCGTGGCTCTCGTTTACCTACAGGCGTGGCGCGCCCTTGCGTACACAGGTAATGCGCTTGATTGGATATACTTGCTGGGGCATTGTGTTGGGGCTTGGATTCTGGAGCGATATGATCGTGCTGCCCTTCTTTGCCTGCGCAGTCTTGTTGCTGGTCGTCTTTTGCTGGCGTGATCTCTTGTGGGCATGGGTTGGTGCTATTGGTGGTTTTGTACTGGGTGCCTATCCTATATTACGCTATAGCTTGAACGCGGCAAGTCATGGAGATAGCGTACTGAAAACACTCTTTGGTCTGTTTCAGGGGAGTACCGTTCAGGCTCCGCATGGTCTACACCAGATACTTCATGCTGTAAAAGGTACAGTACTAATTAGCGTTCCTACCGCGACAGGTTATCCTTTCTGTCCCGTAATGGAACAATCCTTTCTCAGCGATAACACAGTACAAACACCTCTATGTACACTTGGTCATGCGCTATGGGGCGTTGGTTATATCGCACTTCTTGTGCTTTCCGTCCTGCTCACGCTTGCGGTGTTGTGGCGTTTATGGCGGCAGAGGCGGTTGACAATGCAAGAAGTAGACGCAAGGCGAACTCTTGTGCGTTCCGTCTCGCAACTCCTCTTGGTAGGAAGTGCTCTTCTTGCTATCTCGGCCTACTCGCTTAGTTCCGCGCCAGTGGGCTGGCCGGGCTATCATTCGCGTTATCTTATTGGCTTGCTTATCGTCACTCCTGCGGTTATTGCACCATTATGGAATGCGGCAAGCAACGTGTCCACACTGAGTCTTTCGCGGCAGTGGCTACGGATACTCTGTACAAACGGAAGCCGTGTCGCGCTTGCTGGCATCGCGCTTGTGTACCTCACTGGCACTCTAATGCTGTTCTCAGAAGTACCAGCGACGCAAGCTGCCAACCAGCGTCAGACGGACCTCATCAACCATCTTGTTACATCGGGTCATCCGCATATTTATACTGAGTATTGGGAGTGCAACAAAATCGCGTTCGAGAGCAACGAGCGTGTGATCTGTGGTGTGCTCTATCCCGATTTGCAGCCATCACACAACCGTACTCCTGGCTATTGGAACATTGTGCATGCGGATCCACACGCGGCCTATGTCTTCTCCGTTGGCAGCCCGCAGGTAGCACTATTAGATAAGAAGCTAAAGGCATCTAAGTACGAACGCAGCACTATAGATGGCTATGTTGTGTGGATGCCGATAGCATAGTAGTAGTGTCAAACGAAA
>CAZZVE010000059.1:1509-25684 GCA_964657325.1 uncultured Ktedonobacterales bacterium | reverse complement strand
TTTCCTATTGTATCTCTTTTTTGCACACGATGATATGTTTTTGACAAGTAGGCATGTGCTTCCAATAAAAAATGGTGTGGTCAAGATGACCACACCATTTTTTATTGGAAGCATATGCCTACTTAACCGCGTTGACCTTTACTGTGCGAGCCTTTGCATGCTCAGCCTTGGGCAGATTGAGTGTCAAAATGCCATCAGCATAGTGTGCCTCAGCACCTTCTGAATTGATTGGGGAAGGAAGCGTGAAGGACTGCTGATACTGACCCGACTGGAAACCATGCCAGAGTGCAGTGGCACCTTCTGGTACTTGCAGGTTTGTTGTCCACTTCAAGCTCAGTGTGTCTTGCTGTGCCGTGATTTCAACTTCCTCCGGCTTGACTCCGGGCATTGGAATTTGAAGAATGAAGCCCTCAGAGGTCTCAAACAGGTTGGCACCAGCACCACGATTGCTGGCTAAACCACTCATGCTAGGTGAGATGAAGCTATCCGCAAAGAGGCGATCCATAGCTTCACGTAGAGAAACAGCTTCGTTAAATGGATTGTAGCGTGTAACGTTTGCCATTGTTTTTATCTCCTTTTCTCTCTAATAAAAAGAAGTGTATTGAGGAGGTTCCCTTGAACCTCACTCATATGTGTTTGTCTTACTGGTCACAGTATATCCGCTTTTGTGTTAGAGTAACGTATGAGGAATATAAGAGATTTGTTAGAATTTTTGATAGTCCCGCTATCAAAGCTTCTGACGTATCTTATTAATGTGCAAGTTATTTTCAAGGAGCAAAAGAATGATATCAGGGGATAGAGTACATTTAAGAGTAGTTACTGTTGCTGATCTCGCGCTTCTTAACAGCTGGATGAATGACCTCGATTTCAATAGTGAATACAATACATTCGGTCTTCGGCGTGTAGACTCTATAGAGAAGAGGTTCGCGGAAAATGGATTATTAAGTTCACAGGGAGGTGAACTGCTCATCGTGCTCCCAAACGATACCGTCATTGGAAATGTCTCTTACCATCAAGTACGATATGGACCCAATGAGGGCAGTATTGTGTACAACATCGGTATTAGCATCGCAGTCGAGTACCGTGGCAAAGGCTATGGAGTTGAGGCACAAAAGCTTTTGGCGAGTTATCTCTTCTCGACGTATCCTATTATGCGTGTCGAAGCTACCACCGACAAAGAGAATATCGCGGAGCAAAAAGCTTTAGAAAAAGCGGGTTTTACGCGCGAAGGGGTGATGCGCCAGTCACAGTGGCGTACTGGTAGTTGGCATGATATGGTTGTGTATAGTAAATTACGTGGAGAGTAGACTGAGTACATGCTATCAAAATAACTATCAAGTATAATGTATTGTTTTCATATAGTACACTGTGTTTTAGGGGAAGCTGAATGAAACTATCAAGTTGATTTATTGTATCCATACTGCTACAATGCCGCAAAGAGCCAAATATCTGGCGGGAGGGATACTAGATGACTGTGAAAGAACAACCATCAGCACAAGCTATAGAATATCTACTCAGGCGAGGCGTATCGCTGGTCGAAAAGGAAGCCGACATGCGACGGATGCTGCTTGAAGGTAACAAAGGTCAACCATTGCGCGTCAAATTGGGAGTTGACCCAACGCATCATGATTTGACAATTGGACACGCTGTCGTTTTCCGTAAACTGCGCCAATTTCAACGTTTGGGTCACAAAACCGTCGTTGTTATCGGTGATTGGACGGCACGCCTCGGTGATCCTAGCGGACGTGAAGAAGCACGTAAATCATTGACCGAAGAGCAGGTCAATAAGAACGCTGAGACCTACTTTGACCAGTTCTTCAAAATAGTGGATCGGAATCAGACAGAGGTTCATCGTCAGAGCGAGTGGTTCGACAAGTTCAATCTTGGTGACGCAATCAAACTGCTTGGCTACAAAACAGTGGCGCAGATGCTAGAGCGTGACGACTTCCAGAAACGCTATCGAAGTGGTATCGAAATCAATCTCGCCGAGTTCATGTATCCCTTATTGCAGGGCTATGACTCTGTTGCGCTTCGATCAGATGTAGAGATTGGCGGCACCGACCAAACCTTCAACCTGCTTGTTGGTCGTGATCTGCAACCTATCTTCGGGCAAGCCGCGCAACAAATTCTCACCGTCAACCTGATTGTTGGTCTCGATGGCGTTAAGAAGATGGGCAAGTCGCTCGACAACTATATCGCTATGACTGCTCCTGCCAACGATATGTTCGGGAAGCTTATGTCACTTCCAGATCAGACTATGCGTACCTACTTTGAAGCACTGACCGATGTGTCGGATGAGGAAATCGACGAGTTCGAGCGGAAGATGGCGGAGGGTTCGCTGAATCCAAGAGACGTAAAACTGCGCATGGCCAGTGAAATCGTCACAGAGTTTCATGATGAAGCAGCAGCGCAAGAGGCGCAAGAAGCCTTTATCCGTCAGTTCTCGGAACGCAAGTTGCCAACGGACATTCCAGATGTACATCTTGCTGAGTCCGTGGATATCGTGACCTTTCTGAAAAAGGCGGGTTTGGTGACAAGCAACAATGAAGCTCGTACTCTCATCTCACAAAAAGCTGTTGCCATCTATCTTGAAGGTGAAAATGGCGAAGAGCAGCGCATCACCGACCCTGCATCTGTTGTGCCTGTGCAAGATGGAGCTATCATCAGGGCTGGCAAAAGAAAATACGTGCGAATTAAAGCATAGCTTGACCGCGAATGCGATACAATACAGGGTGCAATGAGATTGCACCCTATTTCTTTTTTATTAAATAGAAGGAGTACCTTACATGCCACAGGCAACGATTGGTGTGATTGGTGGAAGCGGACTTTATCGTATGGAAGGGATGACCGAGGTCAAGGAAGTCAGAGTACAGACGCCGTTTGGCGATCCCAGTGATGTCATTGCCATTGGCAACGTCAACGGCGTCTCTATGGCTTTCCTGCCACGTCACGGACGAGGCCATCGTATTAGTCCAACAGAAATTCCTGCGCGTGCGAACCTCTGGGCATTAAAAAGTCTTGGGGTCGAATATGTTATTTCCGTCAGTGCTGTTGGCAGCCTTCGTGAACACATCGCACCGCGCGATCTGGTTATTCCCAACCAACTCTTTGATCGCACAAAGAGCCGCGTGAACAGCTTTTTTGAGGGTGGTCTAGTTGTTCACTGCACCTTTGCCGAGCCATTTTGTCCCACACTTAGCAAACTACTCTATGACGCTGCAAGTAGCTTGGGTGATGTAAGAGTTCACGAAGGAGGAACTTACGTCTGTATGGAGGGTCCACTTTTCTCAACTAAAGCAGAGTCGAATGCCTATCGTCAGTGGGGCATGGATATTATCGGTATGACCGCGCTTCCAGAGGCGAAGCTGGCGCGTGAAGCTGAGTTATGTTATGCTACCATTGCCTGTGCTACCGACTACGACTGCTGGCATGAGTCTGAAGAGTCCGTGACTGTCGAAATGGTAATGAGCAATCTTGGGGCTAATATTGCCAATGCACAGCGTATCTTGCAGAGTGTCGCGCATTCCATTCCCTCCGACCGCTCTGAGGCAACATGCGGTTGTGCCAGCGCATTAGCTACGTCGATTATCACTGACCCTGCCTCAATATCAGCAGAGGTAAAAGAAAAGTATGGTCTTCTCATTCACAAATACGTGAGTTGACAAACACGCCAAAAGAGAGTAATATAGTTACGTCCTACAGAAGTAATACCCAAGTAGGACGGACCGATTTTCTTCCGGCCCTGTCGGTCGGCGTAATTGGGTCCTGCGCGGCAGATGTCTGTGAACCCCGCTAGGTCCGTGAGGAAGCAACGGTAAGTGGACCTCTCTGGGTGCCGCAGGGGTGCCTGATTACGCTGACCGGCAGAGCCGGGTGAAAATCGGTTTTCTCTGTCTTTCATCTCTTACTCATGACCCTCTTATTGAGAGATTTCTGATTGCGGCCCGTCACGAGGACACGCAGGCGGGAGTTATTTATACTATGGCCTCACAATCGCTTTACCGCAAATGGCGTTCACAAACCTTCTCTGATCTTGTTGGTCAGAAGTCTATCGTAGACACGCTCAAAAACGCACTTAATACTGGGAAACTTAGCCACGCTTACTTATTTACGGGACCAAGGGGAACAGGCAAGACCAGTACTGCACGCCTCCTTGCCAAAACACTCAATTGTACCAATCGCAAGAATGGCGAGCCATGTAACGAATGCGAGCAGTGCCGCGAGATTACCGCAGGTAATTCATTCAATGTTATAGAAATTGACGCAGCCTCCAATCGGGGTATCGACAGTATCCGTGAACTACGTGAAAAGGTCATGGTTCGACCCTCGCAAGGCCAGTACAAAATCTATATCCTCGACGAAGCCCATATGCTCACCACTGAGGCATTTAATGCACTCCTCAAAACACTGGAAGAGCCACCCGAACATGCTATTTTTGTCATGGCGACAACTGATGTGCATAAAATGCTGCCAACAGTCCTTTCACGTTGTCAGCGCTTTGACTTCAAGCGCATTACCACACGCGAAATAGTCAAGCATCTCACTTTTATAGCGACACAAGAACAGGTCAATCTTGAGCGTGGTGCGGCTGAACTTATTGCAAGAGCTGCCTCTGGTGGTATGCGTGATGCCTTGAGCCTGCTCGATCAAGCTATTGCTTACTCTGGTGAAGAGATCAGCTTGACAAAAGTGCAGACTATGCTCGGCGTGGCGGACCCACGCGCAATTCAAAAGTTTGTAACTCATATTGCGCATCTGGAGAGCGCGGCTGGTCTTCACCTTATTCACGAACTCTCAGAAGCAGGAGCCGACCTCCGGCAAATTAATACACAGATTGCTGAATATATTCGCGCCATGATGCTCAACAAAGCAGGCGCGAATATTGCTGAAATTCTCGATAGCACTGAGGACGAGATACGTGATATTACACAGACTGCTCAACTCTTCAGTCTCGAAGAGTTAACGGACCATGCACGTATCTTTGCTCAGAACGAGTTGATGCAGAAAAACCAGGGAACGCCACAACTTGGTCTGGAACTTGCTCTTCTAACTTGTATCGAGCATCACCGTGTAGCACAGACAACACAAACTCAAGTACCAACTGTTGCGCAAACACCGACTCCTGTACGTGTCCAACAACCTGTACAATCTGAGGAGCCACCGCGCACTATATCTCCTATGTCTTCAATACGCTTAGAACCGGTAGCGCAAAAAGAGGAAGAGGTTACATCTTTGTCTCCTACTGTTGTGGAACAACCAACACCTTCAACAGTGCATACAGGTCCATCTGACGAGTTACCTGATTGGGATGATGTTTCTTCTTATGATGATAGTGAGGAAGAGGAAACGGTCACTCTGCCAGCACGTCCGACGCTCTCTCTTGTGCCTGTACAGGAAAAGGAAGCAGAGCCAGTTTCTGAGGAAACTGTAGTATCTGAAAATGAGAGTGATCTCCCAATACTGACAGTAGCTGAAATTAAGGAGAAGTGGGAACTTATTAAGCGGCGCATAAAAACAAGGAAAGACGGAAGTAAAATTCAAGCAGTCCTAAACGGCTACACGATTCTTCAGGTAGAAGGTACGCGGGATCTTCCCTCTATTGTGCTACAAGCCTCTGGGAAGTTCCATTACGAAGCATTACAAAAAGATGAACATCGAAAATCTATTGAGTGGGCATTAAAAATTGAGCTTGGGCAAGAGTGTCAAATACGACTTCTCCCTCCCGGACAAGGACCTTCTGTATTTTTGCCTCCGCCTCCATTACGCGATACGGGAGAAAGGGCAGCTAATTCGGGTATACTGACTCCACCCCAGCAGTCGGCCTATCGTGAGCGCGTAGTCCCTTCCAGTCCATCAGTTCCCACACCACAAAAACCATCACGAGAGCAGATTGGGAATCAGGAGCCTACAAACGTTGTGTCTGCCCAAAATGTTACTACTGCTCCTCCACTTGCCAGAATGCACATTGTGAGAGAGAATACTACTAGTGACACTGTATCACCTGTTGATGACGATATGACAGATGCGTATAGTGATGCACAGCAAGATGAGCCTCGTGAAACACGGATTGAGGTTCTTGAAAAGAAGGCTAAAACCGATCCAGTAGTGCAAGAAGTCATACGAATGTTTAAAGCGAACATGAAAGAAGTTCAACCAAAACAGCAATAAAGGAGTACATCTATCTTATGAACATGCGTGAAATTCAAAAAATGCAGCAAAAACTCGTCAAGATGCAGGAAGAGTTAGAGGCAACAAAATTTGTCGGTACCGCTGGCGGTGGTGCTGTCACCATTACAATGACAGGCAAATTTGAAATCACCGATGTGAAAATTGACCCCGAAGCGTTTAGCGCAGATGAAATCGTCGAACTAGAAGTGATGGTGCGTGCTGCCGCGAAGGATGCCTTTGACAAGGCAAACGATGCACAACAAAAGATGGCAACCAACGTCACGGGTGGCGTGAAAATACCAGGACTATTCTAAGACATGAGTGATATTGCACCACCAGTGGCGGCACTGGTCGAAGAATTTTCAAAGCTTCCAGGCATCGGCGTAAAAACGGCACAACGTCTAACATTTTTTGTATTGCGTAGCCCAACTGACCAAGCACGTCGCTTGGCTGAAGCCATTATACGCGTAAAAGAGAGCATTATCTATTGTTCTCGTTGTTTCAACATCACAGAGACAGATCCATGTGCAATCTGTAGCAACCCAACACGCGATCAAGGCATTATCTGCGTTGTTGAGGAACCACTTGACCTTATCGCCCTGGATAAGACAGGTGTCTATAAAGGTCTTTATCACGTGCTTCACGGCAGAATCTCGCCGATGGATGGCATCGGTGTAAAAGACCTACGTATCAATGAACTTGTTCGTCGCGTAGAGCATGACAACGTGCGCGAGACTATCCTTGCTATGAATCCTGGTCCACTTGGTGATATAACAGCTGCATATGTCAAATCTGAACTTGCAACACTCGGTAAGCAAGAGCTACGCGTCACCGCACTCGCACGTGGCCTTTCAAACAACAGTGACCTTGAGTATGCCGACGAAGGCACTTTGAGTCGTGCTCTCGAAGGGCGCCGCGATATGCAATAACGCACAGATTGCTTGACACATGAGTAGCTTTATGGTACGATTGTTCTACTTTAGTGGGGCAGGAAAGAGAGCACCTGCCGCCTATTTCCGACTTTTCACCCTTTGCAAAGAATAGGTATGTAGAGAAGCACTATCGCGCGAGACGTGTTGGTATGCATGAGCAACTATACGTTATCCTATCTCCTTTATCGCATACTACCAATGTACCTCACGCACATGTTAATGAAGAAACGCTGTACCCCTATGGGAAAAGTGTATCGTAAAAGGAGGAAACAGGATATTTCCTGAGCACAAACATCCAATGATTGCTCATATCCTGTAAAACGCATGGCACCAAGCAAAAAAGAAAAAGCTACAGTAGACCGCAACGGGACAGCCGCAGCCTCTCCCGCTATGACCGAGCGAGAAAAAGCTATTGATCTTGCGCTTTCACAAATCGAACGCCGCTTTGGAAAAGGCGCAATTATGAAGCTAGGCGAGGCGGCAAAAGTGCATGTAGAAGCTATTCCAACCGGGTCTATCTCCCTGGACTTGGCTCTAGGCATCGGTGGTATTCCAAAAGGACGTATCACAGAAATCTATGGTCCTGAGTCGTCTGGTAAAACTACGCTATGTCAACATATTATCGCTAGTGTGCAACGCGCTGGCGGCTATGCTGCATTTGTCGATGCGGAACACACGCTTGATCCAGTGTACGCGAGCAAATGTGGAGTAGATGTCAATAATTTACTTATCTCGCAGCCAGACACTGGTGAGCAGGCATTAGAAATTGTGGATTCGCTAGTCCGTAGTAATGCTATCGACGTAATAGTTATCGACTCCGTTGCAGCGTTGACTCCTCGTGCAGAAATTGAAGGCGAGATGGGCGATTCACATGTTGGCTTGCAAGCACGCCTAATGAGTCAGGCACTGCGTAAGTTGACTGGAGCTATCAGCACCTCGCATACTTCCGTTATCTTCACCAACCAGTTGCGTGAAAAGATTGGTGTCATGTTTGGCAACCCTGAAACAACGGCTGGTGGTAAAGCTCTCAAGTTCTATGCCTCTGTCCGCCTAGATATTCGTCGTACTGACTCAATCAAGCAAGGACAAGATGTCGTAGGCAACCGTACACGTGTTCGTGTTATTAAAAACAAGGTTGCGCCACCATTTAAAACCGCCGAGTTCGACATTATGTATAGCGAGGGCATTTCTCGTGAAGGTGGACTGATCGACCTTGGTCTGGAAATGGGCTTGGTTAAAAAGAGTGGTGCGTGGTTCACAATTGGCGATATTCGTCTTGGACAGGGACGCGAAAACGCCAAGGAGTTCTTGCGGCAAAACACTGATGTTGCGGGAGCCATCGAAGAGCAGATTCGCGGCAACATCACCTCATTCCAGATTGGTGAAGTCGAAGGCGTTGAGGACGTGGAAGAGGACGATACTGATACGGATGCTCCTGAGACTGAAGAGTAGTTTTTCTCATACTGAAAAGGTGTGCCGCATTGCAGCACACCTTTTTATTCTTCCTGCTTCCCTTGCTCCAATATCTGCGGTATCTTCTGCTCTAAATCTGGCTGGGGTAGGCGCACAAGAGGTCTTTCACCCGATGAAAGCAACGGCTCTAACTCTTCGCTCTCAATTGGCTGTGGCTCTAACGCTGTAGCTACCGGTTTGCGCTCATTCCACCATGTAGCAACTGAGGCAGGATCAACTATACCCAATGTGCCCGTTTTCGCATGTTTCATAAGCCAATCCAAAAGAGCTTCTTCGAGCGGAACTTCGTGTTTTGCTTTCTTGCTCATGTCCCATTTGTGCTGCATGACAGCAAAGTATGCCTGCATTGGGTCTTCTCCACTCGTCAAGTTTTGACGAAGTAACAAAATGGCAGGTAGGTGATACTTGGTATACCAGTTATGTGCTGCATCCTCTAAGCTGACATTGTGCCCTTCTCGTTCAGACAGAATAGCTTGATGACCAAGTATCATATCGTAGAAACGATGTGCATACACGCGTGGCACTGTAATGTGCAATAACTCGTAAATACGACGCTGATGCCAACCTGGAAGCACTGTTGTCAACTGCTGTATTGTATGTCCTGTCGCATTGAGGAGCGAGAAACTCCAATGGTTTAATGACTGCAAAAACTGTTGTAGCTGTTGCCGTGTGGTGTCATTTGTAGAGGATGATATCAGTGCGTGTTCACGACGAAGCCATCGGTAACGTTGCTCAAAATAGTGAAAGTCCGAGTCGTCTAGTACCTGAGTATCTTCTGGTAGCCCCCTCAATATACGTAGATCTTCTGCTTGCCAGGCGAGAGACTCTCCAAACATCGCTAAATCTTGCTCTCGTAAGCCATTGCTAATCGGCCCTGAAAATAACTCAGACGTTTCCGCATCCGCCATAATTGCCAGGATACTACGCCCATCTATGCGTAAAAGCGCGTTCGCCAGTGAAGGATCACCCCAATAGACTCCATGTTCGTGTAGTTCGATCATGAGTACCGCAACAGCTGACAGAAGACGTTGTTTTGTTCGCTTCGTGAATGGAAGGCGATACAGCAGGACATGTGGAATAACACGTGGCGCGAGTCTTGTTACGGTGTATCCTCTATCTCCATTGATATACTGTGTAATGCCACCTAGCTTAGGTACATCAAGTGCTAGTGGTGGTGCCGGGGCAATGACGACACCAATAGGGCTGAGTGCAGGTATACCACGACGCTCGATCTCATGAAAATTACGTATCTCACGCTCTGCCATACGTGGCGTTGTCTCTTTAATCGCATAACGTACACCCTCACGTTCGACAAAAACGACTGGATGACGTGACTCACCACGACGGATGTTGAGTACTTCTAGCCCCTGACTTATCCATTCTTCCATTGGAAGCTGCCAGGGTAAACCCTCTACGCGGTGTCGGTCATCCACACCCATATGAAACTGTATCTCTGTATGTTTGGTAACTATGGCAAACACCTCAAAGCTGTGGTATAAGAAAAGAGACGATAATTACTATGATGATAGCATTGTATGATACTTATCGCAAGTTGTAGCGTATGCACTAAATTAGTATCTTCTGCATTGCCTACATTTGCCGTTAACGAGAACAGAGAGGTTCTACATGGGCAAAACAACGTTTGACTTCTCAGGCGAAGTTGTGCTGGTAACAGGTGGCTCGCGTGGTCTTGGCTTTGAGATTGCACAAGCTTTCGGTGTCGCCGGTGCTGCCATTGTAATCACGGCGCGTCGTGAACAATGGTTACACGAAGCTGAAAAACAATTACAAGCACAAGGCATAAAGGTATTTACCGTGATATGTGATGTAGCCGATGCCTCTGCCGTTGAGAATGCAGTACAGCAAACACGGGCGACTTGTGGAGATATTGATGTTCTTGTCAATAATGCCGGTCTTACCTGGGGAACTCCTGCACAAGACATGCCTTTGGATCGTTGGCGGCAAGTGCTTGACGCTAATATCACGGGAACCTTTCTTATGTCACAGGCGGTTGGAAGGCATATGCTCGAACGCAACAAGGGTGTCATCGTGAATATTGCTTCTATTGCTGGATTGAGTGGTGGACAACTAAACACCATTGGTTATAATGCAAGTAAAGCTGCTGTCATCAATATGACTCGTGCGCTGGCTATCGAATGGGCAACACACAACATTCGTGTGAATGCAATCGCGCCAGGTATGTTCAGGACACGCATGACGGAAGCAATTTTGCAACGTGCAGAGTCAACCGTTGCTGACGCGATGCCAATGAAACGCATTGGACAACCGGGAGAGTTAGCACCAGCCGTGCTTTTCCTGGCATCAGATGCCGCGAGCTATATCACAGGTCAAGTTCTCCCTGTCGATGGAGGTAAGACCGCGCAATAAACATCATCTCTTTGCAGTGCAGAGAGGAGAAACAATTATGGCAACTCAAACAATACAAACACTAACAAAATCTGTTCCGCATATTGTAGAACTTCCTCTGATAGGTAGTCTGCCAGAACATACACGAGATCGTCTCAGTTTATACTTACGAGTCGCACAACAATGTGGTGATGTTGGAAGTTTCCATTTCGGCCCATTCCGTGTTATTTTCTTTAATACCTCGGAAAATGTGCATCGCGTCTTCGTAGAACATGCGAACGATTTTGACAAGGGAGCCGCTATACATAATGCCTTCCGCCCTATCATAGGTAACGGTATCTTCACCAGTGAAGGTGACTTTCATCGTCGTCAACGGAAATTAATGGCACCTTCATTTCAACCACGTCATATCGTAAGTTATGCCGATATCATGAGCCATTACAGTGAACTCATTCAACAAGGATGGAGCGAGGCCGAAACGATTGATGTTTCTCAGGAAATGACTCATCTCACTATGAGTATCATTGGCAAAGTATTGTTTGACGCCGATGTTTTCAGTGAGACCGATGAACTAGGGGCCGCTATGACTACAGTACTAAGCCATACCAGCCACACGCTGTCAGAGCTCTTTCCTATTCCACTGAGTTGGCCCACAAAGCGCAACAAAAATACACGGCAAGCGATAACAGTGTTACGTGGCAGAATCCAAAAGCTAATCGATGAAAGACGTGCTGACACACAAGAGAGCAATGACTTCCTATCTGTCTTGCTGCATAGCAAAGACGAAGATGGAAGCTATATGAGTGATGAGCAGGCCATTGACGAGGCCCTTACGCTTTTTGGTGCCGGTCACGAAACTACCGCAACTGCGCTCGCATGGGTATGGTACCTGCTGGCATTGCATCCTGACATATACAAGAAAGTGCAAGAAGAGGTTGATACTGTATTGCAAGGACACACTCCTACATATGCTGATCTTGCACGCCTTCCCTATTGTCTACAAGTATTCAAAGAGACAATGCGTTTGTATCCCCCTGCATATGCTATCTCAAGAGCACCATTGCATGACGTAGACATTGACGGGTATAAAGTGCGTAAAGGCAAAGACATTGTATTTGTGTCTCCCTATACGCTTCATCGTCGTCCTGACTACTTTCCTGAACCAGAGAAGTTCGACCCCGAACGCTTCACACCAGAAAACGAGAAGAAACTTGCGCGCTATGCCTACATGCCTTTTGGTGCGGGTCCACGTGTCTGCATTGGTAATCACTTTGCGATGATGGAAGGACATCTTTTGCTTGCCACACTTGCGCAGCGAGTAACATTTGAACTGGTTCCTGATCAGACAATCGAACCCGATCCATTGAAAACAATAACGATACGTCCAAGAAACGGCGTGAATATGGTTGTACATCGACGCACGAGTAAATAAAATAGCAAGAGTATGCAGGTTCTCTTCCTGCATACTCTTGCTATTATCATTCCTATAGCCAAATAATATAGTTATTAAATGTAACTTGACGACTCTCATGAAGCACGTTATCATCTATAACATAATCAAAAACAAAAAGGTATGATATAGACATTATGATGAAACGATTTCGTGGGCGTAATCTTGCCCATCCTGGCTGTCTTATTGGCGTCACTGCCGGCCTCTCATTTGGCATTATTCTCGCAGGTGTACTTGCCTCCGTTTTTTCAGTACCATACAATACGGTATTGCTTACATGGCTTGCTATGACCGTTGGCCTTGGTGCCATCGGCTGGATTGTAGGAGCTATCCTTACGCCCCGCTTTCCTGCATTACCTGAGACCGAGGAAGAGCATGCCCCAATAACACAAGTTGTGACAAGCGAAACACCAGTGCACGAATAAAGAGAAATAAGGACTTCTATTCGCAAAAACTGGTCTTGTATAATCTTCCATTTTACATAACGCTATGTTATAATACGTATCACGTAGGTAACACTCTTATCCCCAAACGTTACTTGCTGGGAGCGATGTGGCTCCGACGCGCAAATGATGCGTCGTTTTGTGGATGTCGTATCGCTGTGGCTTTTGACAAACAAATCAAATTTCCACGAGATGCGAAATTCCCCTGTGTGCTGTTTTTTATTCCAATCGTATACGTCTTGTGTACGGTCAGCATTTCATAGGAGGAAACTTCATGACCAGTAACGAATTCCGTCGCCCCGTTTCCGTCGATTTTGCTCCTCGTGGTAGTGCTTGCGAGTGGTGTGGCAAAGCTGCAGAACGTCAACTAACTGCTATTGGTGGTAGTTTTCACAACGAGAGCGGTGTGTTTTGTAGTCCCTGCGGCGAAAAATTCTCACAAGCCGTAGCAAATTCTGTGCAAGCCTCGGCTCAGGCCCAACTACGCACACTATAAAATTGTTGACTTCCAAAAAGCAATTCTCCCTCTCTTGAGCACATCAAGAGAGGGAGAATTGCTTGTCAAGCACGCTTATGCTATGCGTAACGCTTCATATATTGATCGATATCAAATGCTTTCGCTTGCTGTACCAACTGATGGGCTGCTTGATCCATCGTCGGACGCTCTTCTTCATAAAGAAGACCAATATACTGCTTGTTCGTTTCCATTGCCAATGTCATTGCTTGTGTCCGATTGGTAACATCATGATCAGCGGCAATTGGTGTCACGGAAGCATCCCACGCATCAAACGTATGATAGAATGTCGGGCATGGGCTGAGCACATGAATAAACGAGAAGCCTTTATGCTGAATGCCCTTCTCAATAAGTGCTGCTAGCTCTTTTGGCTTCGCGGAATACCCACGAGCTACGAAACTCACATTGAGCGTAAGCACCGTCGCAAGAGGGTTAAACTGTGACGCCAACAAACCATAGGGAGTAGACTTTGTAACATGTCCCTGTGGTGAGGTCGGCGAAGTCTGACCCTTTGTCAGACCATAAATCTCGTTGTCCATCACGACAACGGTGATGTCGATATTGCGAAGTGCTGCATGCAGCAAATGTCCCGCGCCAATACTAAAGAAGTCTCCATCACCACCGACTGCAACAACTGTCAAGTCTGGACGTGCCATCTTGAGACCCTGTGCAACGGGAAGTGCGCGCCCGTGTACTGTATGAAAGCCAAAGGTCTTCATAAAGTGAGGGAAGCGGCTAGAGCAACCGATACCGGAAACCACCACCGTTTCATCGGGCGAGAGCTTCAGACCAGCAAGACCGCGATAGGCAGCATTGAGCACACCAAAGTCTCCACAACCCGGACACCATGTTGGCTTTACCTCGCTCTTGTAATCTTTTGGTGTAGGATTGATAACAGATTGCGTCATTGTGGGTGAACCTCCTCGATAGCCTGAAAGATATCAGCAGCAGTAAAGGGAATACCGCCGTATTTGTTGACACGAATAGCTTGCAAGCCGTATTTGGCACCTAGCAGGTTTGCTAGTTGTCCCGAATAATTGCATTCCGCAACAATCACCTTGCGTACCGAACCAATGAAGGTTCGAATTGTTGAGTCTGGTAGTGGAGAAAGAACTTTAGGATGTAAAGATGCTACTTTATAACCATTCGCCCGTGCATGGTCTACAGCCTCTTGAATCGCGCCTTCAGTCGAACCCCAGCCGATAATGCCAACCAGTGCATCATCATCTCCATAGCGTGGAGGTGCGGGTAATTCCTTGGCGGCAGTTTCGAGTTTGCGGTACCGCTTTTGCATCATTGCCACATGGTCTTCAGGCTCATAATCGGGATGCCCATGTTCGTCGTGTTCCAACCCTGTCGCTGTATACGCTGGTGCGCCTGTGCCAGGAGTAGGAATTGGCGAGATACCACTTTCAGTATATGCATAGCGTGAATATGGCTCGCCAACACTCACAAGCTCTTGCTGCTGTGGCTGAATGCGCCCTTGCAGTGGCTGTATCTGGAAGACGCTACGCTCAATACTTTCTACACGTGCTGTCAATGATTGATCGGTTAAGAATAGAACTGGCATCTGGTACCGTTCCGCCATGTTGAATGCTAAAATCATGAGATTATAACAGTCGGCAATGTCAGCAGGAGCGATAACGATACGTGGTGAGTCGCCGTGCCCAGAATTGAGCGCGAAACTCAGATCGGACTGCTCCATCTTTGTCGGCATACCCGTGCTTGGACCAGAACGCTGTGCATCAACAATAACTGCTGGCAACTCCGCCATCGAAGAAAGGCCGATCAACTCGGTCATCAGCGAAAAGCCTGGACCAGAGGTTGCCGTCATCGAACGCACCCCACCATAGGACGCGCCTAAAACAGCCGCAAGTGCTGCCATCTCATCCTCGGCCTGTAGGAATGTGCCTCCAACTTGTGGGAGTTCCTTCGCCAAAGTCTCCATGATATCGCTTGCGGGTGTAATCGGATAGCCTGCGAAGAAGCGGCATTGTGCCGCTAATGCACCAGCCACAACCGCCTGATTTCCGTTCAGCACGACACGATCAGCCTTCTCAACCGCTCCTAAGCGGTATTGATCCTGTTTCGTGATACGCTCAGTTACATATTTCTTGGCAACATCCAACGCCAGCATATTCTTTTCCATCAGCGTATCATTCGATTTACGTGATTTAGAGAGTTTCGATTGGACGACCTGAATAATAGCCTCTAATGGTGGACCGAATAGTCCTGAGATGGCCCCTAGCATGACCATATTTTTCGTTTGGAAAAGTTGTACTTCTTTACGTGCAATCTCATTGAAGGGAATGGCATAGGCAATCTTATCGTTTGCTTCAGGGGTAAAGTCAGAGGGATCATAGATGAGCACACCACCAGCTCGAAGGTCGCCGATATTGCGGTCATATGCCTCTTTATTTAGACAAATCAGTACATCAGCAAAATCGCCCATTGACTTTACAGGGGCATCGCTGATACGGACCTGGAAAAGACAAGGGCCACCAAGAATCTCGGCAGGAAAGGTGCGGAAGGTATACACATGATACCCCCAACGTGCGGCAGCAAGCGCGAGAATATCACCACCAGAGATGGTTCCTTCTCCCGACTCACCACCAATACGAATAGTGACTTCATTCACCATTGAATGCTCCTAGAAAAAATGAGACCGCGCTACACATACAAAGAGAGCGCGGTCCTGTAGTCGTACAAGATGTCAGTTTGGAAATCCAGAAATCCTTTTCTGCGCCCTGCCACATTTCGCAGGGTGAGCAGAACCGTGCGTTTGGGTGTATTATAGCACAAATTAAAAGGATGTGAAGTGTATATATCGGGTAATTTGTGCAATTTCTGTACTAGCTACACAGATAGCCATATATCTCATACCAACTCTGCACAATTACCCCCTTCACAACAGAAAGGGGGTATGTTATAATGCATTCCACCGGGCCTATAGCTCAGCGGTTAGAGCAGGGTGCTCATAACGCCTTGGTCGCTGGTTCGATCCCAGCTGGGCCCATTTATAACTAATCCTTCTTTGGTCGCTCCATATACCACTCGCTGTACTCCTCACAATGTCCTTGTTCATCAAACCGAAGGACAAAAATATTATCAAACTCAGTTTTGAGCGTTTTTCCATCCTCCTCATAATAAAAGCTTTTACCATGAGTTACAGCGCGGTCTCCCTCCATCAATACCAGTTCATACTGACCATCATATGTACCTTGTGGATCACGGTTCTTTATCCAAAATTCCACAATCGATTCGCGTCCGCCAATCGGTTCATGATAAGGGTGATATGAGTAAATAGCGTCCTCACTAAAAAGTTCGCCAATCGTCTTCTCATTATACGATTTCCATGCCTGTACATAAGCTTGTAACCACGCTGTAACACTTGTTTTGTCTATCATTGAGTATGCTCTCCTCTATTGTAAACGACTTACTTTTCTGCTAGTCTAGCATGGAAAAAGGTCATATTTGGCCCTGATTAATGCTTAATAAGCCAAATAGAAGCAATGTAGTGCTTTCATTCGTTCTCTTAAAGTGTGTATAATCAGGATGCAAGAAGTTAGCCATAGGGAGAGACATGCATGGTAGAGATCAGCCAGTACGATATAAGTCCATTTTTGAATGCGTTTGACGACGGTGTTTGCTGTGTGAGTACTCAGGGAGAACTTCTCTACGCCAACGAACTTGCACAGAAGCATTGGCACCTTCATCAGCAGCACGTCCGTAGACTACTTCTATTGCCTCCGGTAGCGAGAGCTTTGGCGGGAGAGCAGGTTCATCACGTATTGATCAACCGAGACGAGCGGCACGTTCTACTGCTTAACACACTACCTCTTCATAGCGGAACTGACGCGGTAAGTGCTGTTGTGCTTATCTCACAAGATGTCAGCGAACATATGTTACAGCAGCAGCAGGCTGAACGGTCGCTAGATATCCTGGTAGAAGCTATCATGGTGACGCAAGACGTTCATGAGACCGATGAGGCTCTACGACGTATCGCCTCCCTATTGCCACAACTCGACTCGGTTGATAATAGTGTTGCCTTTCGCGTTGATGAGCAAACGGGACTTCTCGAACCTGTAGCACTGTTTGGAGATGGTCGTCAAAGTTACGAAGAATGGCGTACCGAACTAGCTTCTATGGAACTGAATACCGAACATGCCCTGCAATCTTCACCTGCATATATGCGAGCGTTACATTTAAAAACACCTATCTCGGTTGATTTTACGTCACGTTCGGCACGAAAAAATACGAGGAATCTCTGTGCTGCTATTTACGCTCCTGTTCTATTGAATGGACACGTACTCGGACTGATAGGTGTCGAGCGACAACGACCTCTTGGCAATGCAGAAACATACTTTCCGCAATGGAGTGTTGACCTGCTAAAAGCCCTTGCGCGTCTGGTAAGTATGTCTATTGAAAGAACTTCTCTATTGCATTCATCTGCGCAGCAACAGGAAGAAATTGAAATTGTTCGTGCACTTCTAAAACAGAAGGAGAACTTTCTTTCACTTACCGCGCATGAGTTGAAAAACCCATTAACAGCTATTCGTGGTCATGCACAAATTTTGCAGCGTCGTATCAAGCGTTCTCAACAGGTCGCGACTGAGGGCAATCACGAACTTCTGAGTGGACTAAAAAGTATTGAACATCAAACACAAAAAATCGAGCATATGGTTAATGCTCTCATGGATGTGAGCAGGCTGGACCTGGACCGTCTTCAACTCGAACTCAAAGAGATTGATTTGCTGGCACTCGTCAAGCGAACGATAGAAGAGTATATGCCAGTTGCGCAAGACCACGAGTTGCGTCTCTTTGTCAATGAGCAGCCCATCTCTGTTCATGGAGATGAGCAAGAGACAGTAGTACAGAAGCCTTTAAAAATAAAGGGTGATGAAGAACGGCTGGAACAAGTGTTAATAAACTTGATAAGCAATGCCATCAAATACAGCCCTGATAGTGGTCCAGTCACAGTTTCACTTTGTAATACGAATGAAGGTAGAATTGAAATTTCCGTAGAAGATCGAGGGATTGGCATTCCGCTTGAAGAGCAGGAACGACTCACCGAACGTTTCTTTCGCGCACACAATGCTGAAAGTGTCGATGCAAAAGGGTTAGGATTAGGACTTTATCTTGTGAACACACTGATCGAAAAACACGGCGGTTCTCTTGCCATAGCAAGTGAAGGCATTCCTGGGAAAGGCAGTACCTTTACGATAACGCTCCCTTATCAAGAAGGGCAAGAAAGATAGCGACTATATAGCGTGATTAACGCGTACTCCTACTCCAGCGTATGAGCACAATTTCTGAAGAAATATCTCGATAACAATGGCTTCTGGCGTTGCTTGATAAAGGAGTGCAGGTGATAGGAAGCTTGTGATCACTACAATCTACCTAACCAACAACGTGCAGCTGCGCAAGAAGCCAAGAAAGCAACAATCAGACACATTATTGATAGCATGGAAGTCTGTCTATTACGCTTCGTCCTCATCATTTTTTCTAATAACGATACGCTCTAACTCTGGCTCTGTATCTTGATCACTTTCTTGTTGCATCATAAGCAATGTCTGCCGATAAGCGTTAATAAAATCGAGAAGACTTAGCGTTTCCTCTGGTGTTAAATCAAAGCTAATGCCAGAGGCGTGTTTAAGAATAAGTCCCATCTCTTCCATACGCACCCGATACCGTCCAATGATTGCGTCCATTAATGCTTTTCCTCTCTCAGTGCATTCAATGCATGTGCTGTATGTCTATAACAACATCACTGCATGTTTATATATAAGTGTAGTGCCTTAGAAACGGAATGTCAAATAATGCTCCCAAATGTCATACGAGCACAAAGCTGTTTTTGTTCCCGTACAAGAGAGTTGGCTTTTCCTGATAGGCACTACATATCATTGACTGTAGACAAAGGCAGGGTAAACCAGAAGGTTGACCCAACACCAGGAGTACTTTGTACGCCAATATGTCCATGATGCTGTTCTATAATGGTACGACTGATGTGTAGTCCTAGGCCCAAACCGATTTCGCTACCATTCTGCACCTCAATAGTTGGTACGCGGTAGTACCGCTCCCAAATTTTGTTTTGCTCACTCAAAGGAATACCTGGTCCTGCATCGTGAACAGAAACGCGCGCTGTCTCCCCTTCTGCCTGTAACGAAACGTCTATGCGTTCCTCAAGTGGTGAGTATTTATGTGCATTCGATAAAAAGTGAATGACTACTTGTTTTATGCGATTAACGTCTGCCATGACAAGAATATTCTCTTTCACCGTAATCTCTACATGCATTGCGCGTGTCTTCGGAATATGTCGCATGTCTTGCATAACTTCCTGTACAAGCGTGTCCAATTCACATAGCTCTAAGAGTAAATCCATTGTATTTGCGTTGATACGTGAGCTTTCTAGAAGTGTGTTCACCAGCCGTGAAAGCTGAGTGATCTGTTTGTCTGTACGTTCAAGCAGTTCTCTAGCCTCACTTAGTAGATGATTCGTCTGGTCGTCCTGGATACTACTTGTTTCATCTACATTGTGTGACGTACTTGCATCAAGTTTCGGTTTAAGCTTGCGCCCCATTAATTGGATATTCCCTTTGATACTGGTAAGCGGCGTTTTTAACTCATGGCTTACAATGCTCAAAAATTCGTTCATTCGTTGTTGCGCCTCGCGCTTCGCCAGTTCCTGAGTACGAACCTCCACCTGTTTTCGTGCCAGGATATCGCGCAGAATAACCAGAAGAGCAACTTTTACAATCGTCCATAAACCTCGCATGGATAACATGCTGTATTTCCAAATCATTTTGCGCATGATAAATTTCCCACATATTTTTATAGAATCACTACGTGCTCACTAAAAAGAAATAAGGTACGAGCACAGCCTAGGAGAAATAAATATAAGGAGCCTACATTTTGTTGTACGTATGAATAGCCTTAGAAGAAGACAAATAAACAGAATGTCTTGGAAAATAAAACAAGCTCATAAATACACGTATGTGTATTTATGAGCTTGTTACATACAAATTTACGCGTTATTGATTGTTTCAACCAAACATACCGCCAAGGTTTCCTAAACGGTTCTCGCCTTCTTTTTCCAGGTTATCAAGAACGCCGTGTGCAGCGTCTTTTGCCTGTTGTGTATATTGTGAGCCGCCGGGAATTTTGTTCCCAAATTGGTCAATTGCCTGATCCACTTGATTTTGTGCAGCATCTCGTGCGCTATCTAACGCGCCACCACCCTGCTGCTGCTGACCGTATCCACCCTGATTGCTTTGGTTACCCTGGTTGTACTGGTCCTGCTGCTGCTGACCGTATCCACCCTGATTACCCTGTTGTTGCTGCCCATAGCCACCCTGATTACCCTGGTCCTGCTGCTGCTGACCGTATCCGCTCTGATTACCCTGATTAGACTGGTCTTGCTGTCCGTAACCACCTTGGTTGCTTTGATCTTGCTGCTGTCCGTAGCCGCCTTGGTTGCCTTGATTGTACTGATCTTGTTGCTGCCCATAGCCACCTTGGTTGCCCTGGTTGCCTTGATTGTACTGGTCTTGCTGACCGGAGCCACCTTGGTTGCCCTGGTTATACTGGTCTTGCTGACCATAATCTTGGTTTGACATGTACAAAACCTCCATATACAAATGTTGTTTTCGCTTTATCTTTGTTTGGATTTAAAATATGCAATACAAGTAAATAATGAAAATCATTACCTGTATGCATTTGCAAACCTTACCATAGCGAGTATACGATATATATTATCATATGTCTAGTCGCTATTGTTTAGAAATATAAATTCTTTTGTATACATATGTTATAGTTGTGTGATAATTTGGAAAGTAAAAAATATATGAATATCATTCTACATAAACACTACTAGCAAGATCAGGAAATCCTGTGTAATAAATGTCTATATGCTTCTTGGTCATGCTTTAAGTACAGTGCTGTCTACAAAAGACGTGTTTCTAACGTGACATGTTTGTCACCCACAAGTCTTCTAAAAGACATAATGTATGTCAGGAGAACGAAAATGTCGTCACTGATCTCTCAGGAGACACACAATGAGGATATTGCTGCACCTGTTGAGGCTGCAAAGGCTGCTGGCCTACGCTATGTCTCCGATGCAACACCAGGGATACAGCGTAAGCGGGCAGGAAAACATTTTAGCTACCTCGGCCTTAATGGAAAACCTATTCATGATGAGGAGCAACTGAAGCGTATTCGTTCACTCGGCATTCCCCCCGCTTGGACGAATGTATGGATTTGCCCCAATCCTCGTGGTCACATTCAGGCCACAGGCAGAGATGCAAAAGGTCGTAAACAATATCGCTATCATCCTAAATGGCGTGAAATTAGAGATGAAACAAAATATGACAGAATGATGGCCTTTGGGAAAGCTCTCCCCCTTATTCGTGAGCGTGTTGAGCATGATTTAAGACTGCATGGCTTGCCACGCGAAAAGGTGCTTGCTACAGTGGTACGCTTGCTTGATACGACTTCTATTCGTATTGGTAATGAAGAGTATGCGCGCGAAAATGGCTCGTTTGGCTTAACAACCATGCGTGATAACCACGTGGATGTAGAAGGCACAATGGTAGAATTTCACTTTCGAGGTAAAAGTGGCAAAGAGCATACGATTGATGTCAAAGATCGGCAACTTGCGAGAATCATCAAACGGTGTCAAGCTTTACCAGGGCATGAACTTTTTCAATATTATGACGAGCATGAGCAATTGCATACTATTGAGTCAGATAATGTGAATACGTATCTGCAGCAGATCACAGGACAAGAGTTTACCGCGAAAGATTTCCGCACATGGTCTGGTACTGTTACGGCGACCTGTGCTTTGCAAGACCTTGGCGAGTATGAAACGCAAACACAGGCGAAGAAAAACGTGGTTCGTGCTATTGAGGCAGCCTCAAAGCATCTTGGGAATACGCCTACTATCTGTCGTAAAAGCTATATTCATCCAGAAATTATAGATGCGTATCTTAACGGTTCTCTGCTTAAGGCATTACAACACGAGGACGAGCAGGCTGTCATAGAAGTTTTACATGGTTTGCATCCTGAAGAAATCGCGGTCCTCGCATTCCTCGAACAAAAATAAGTATCTCAATTAAACACTCATCCTTTGTTCTCCACGCTTTTTGCTGTAGTGGTGTTATAATAAAAGTGTAAAAAGAAAGATAGATAGAGAAATGTGTTTAAGGAAGAACACATAACCGCCTCCTCGTTGAGACGCTTGGAGAAGAAATTATGGGCACGCAGACCACAAGTATTGTAGACAGCAGTATACCAAATTCAACAGGAAGACCACAGGTTGTTATTATTGGTGGAGGCTTTGGAGGAACAAAAGCAGCACATGCACTTCAGAACGCGCCAGTAGATATCACTTTGATTGATCGTAACAATCACCATGTATTCCAACCACTCTTATATCAAGTTGCCACCGCCGAACTATCGCCAGCCGATATCTCTGGTCCAATTCGTCATATTCTTAGAAAGCAACGCAACACGAATGTGATGATGGCAGAGGTGACAGACATTGACCTTGTACATCAATACGTACATATGTCGCAGCGTTCCCTCCATTATGACTATCTAATTATTGCTACGGGCGCTACTCACAGCTACTTTGGACATGATGAATGGGAGCGTTTTGCTCCTGGACTCAAGACTATTGCGGATGCAACGGCTATTCGTCGGAAAGTTCTGCTGGCTTTTGAGGCAGCTGAAATGGAAACGGACCCTGTAAAGCTTCAGGCGTTGCTTACCTTTGTGCTTGTCGGTGCTGGTCCTACAGGTGTTGAAATGGCTGGTGCTATCGCGGAACTCGCGCATAAAGCGTTAGCGAGTGATTTTCGGCATATTGATCCTAAACTAGCACGTATTCTTCTTGTTGAGGCAGGTCCAAGAATGCTCACTGCCTTTCCAGAAAAGCTGGCAATGAAAGCACAAAAAGCACTCGAAAAGCTACATGTAGAGGTAAAAACACATACAGCCGTAACAAGCATTGACGATGAAGGTGTTTTTCTTGGTGACACACATCTAAACGCAAAAACAGTGATTTGGACTGCTGGCGTTGCAGCTTCATCTGCTGGCAAGTGGCTAAATGCAGAGGTAGACCGCGCGGGTCGCGTCAAAGTGCAAGAAGATTTGACAGTTTCTGGACACGCAAACGTGTTTGTGATTGGTGATACGGCAAGCGTATTCCAGAATGGAAAGCCTCTTCCAGGTGTTGCACCTGTTGCTATGCAAGAGGGAACTTATGCTGCCTCTATGATTGCAGAAAGCATAGCAGGAAAAGAGAAGCGAAAACCTTTTCACTATGCGAGCAAAGGAAACCTTGCGACTGTTGGGCGTGCCTATGGTCTTGCTGATTTTGGTGTAGTTCGCTTAACTGGATTTGTAGGGTGGGCCTTCTGGCTTGCTGTCCACATCTTTTTCTTAATTGGCTTTCGCAATCGTTTTCTCGTCCTGTTTCAATGGGCGTGGGCCTATCTTACATTCCAACGTGGTGCTCGTCTGATTGTACAAGACACTGTACCAACTACTTTACCAATTGCTCAAAAAGCTCAAACACCCTCTGAAAAAGAATTAGTCTAGCACCTGAGCTTGTCATTGCTTGTTTGCTATGCCTATAATCTTGAGATATCACAATTTCTGCTATGAGGTGAATGGTGCAAGACCTACATGCAACACTTTCTATTGGAAGCGTTGTAAAGGACCGTTATATCGTTGAGGACCTGCTGGGCAAGGGCGGCTTTGGTGCTGTCTATCGTGTGCGAGATCAGCGCGTCAAGGGAAATTTGTTTGCCCTCAAAGAGGTCATTGA
>CAZZVE010000059.1:0-1409 GCA_964657325.1 uncultured Ktedonobacterales bacterium | reverse complement strand
GTGGAAGATATTCCAACAAAGATTTTTCCGCCGACACGTAACATTCCTTCCTATGCAATGCTTGCTCACTCTACAGAGGTAGCTCCTGAAAGACGACGACGGGGTGTATTGCCAGCCCTCTTTGCTTTACTCGCTCTCCTCGCGCTGATTGCAGGCGTGGTCTTTGGTACAGGCTGGTTTAAGGGACAACACTTTGGACAAACTGTTAGTGTGACTGCCACCGCAAAACCGATAGTAACAGCTACTCATACAACACCTGTAGTAACAGCGACGACACTAACCACTCCACAGCCTAGCGCGACTGCTGATACGACATCTCAAGCAGCAACACCACAATCAACAATACCTCCCGTCTATCCTGTCCTGGGAAAGCTATATAATGGTCAAGTGACTAATACATTTGTGACACCAAACGAGAGTGCGCCTATGGAATTAAGAAATATTGTTCAGAGTGGTGGAAATATCACGAGCGGGTATTTCTATGTGGCACCAGGTCATGATTTACAAGGAAGTGGCAATTTTACTGGTATAGTGTCTACGAACAAAACAATACAATTCACTGTTCAAGAAACAGGCATTTTGCCTCTATTATTCACAGGAACAATAGGAGCCGATGGGTCTATGTCTGGTATATACTATGCCTCAAATCCTGATAACTCGCGTAATTACACGCAAGGACATGGCACATGGTTTACAAATCCTCCCTCCTCTTAAAGAAATGGCTTCCTCTTAATACATGACCTTATTTGAAACTTCATTTTGCCTCTCTGCGTGTTACCAGAGTAAGAAGCATGAAAAATCATGTTTATGTTGTGCTGAAAACAGCACAACGTTTTCTAAAATAAAGGAGATAGTGTAGAATGTATCCTTTCGACCAAAACAATCAGCAGATGTACCAACAATATGCAAATTCGTGGGATCAGGGCACTTACTCGCAACTTCCTGAGCAAGAGACTCGTCAAAACTATCAACAATTCGTTCAAAATGCGCCACAACAAATGGTTGAGCAGGCGCATCAACAATATTATGAGCAGATGCCGCAGCAGCAGCGTGGGAACCTTATGCAAGGACTTATTGGTAGTCTAACTGGTCAAGGTTTTAACCCACAGCAATCCGGTGCTCAGAACATCAACAACCCACAAAACATGTCACCACAAGATGCTGCACGGCTTACTGGCTATGCACAACAGCAAAGTCCTGATATTCTTCATCAAATTATGGGTCCTGGCGGCCCTCTGGGTAGCACGGGAGCAAAACTTGCGGTAGCAGGTATCGCAGCACTAGCCGCTAAACAATTTCTTGGTAACAGCGGTGGCGGTGGCGGCGGATTAATGTAAACGCAGAGTACGATAGGATATCAAGACAAAAGGAAACGGTGATGACAACCACATCAAGTAAAACAACAAATG
>CAZZVE010000058.1:18626-25698 GCA_964657325.1 uncultured Ktedonobacterales bacterium | reverse complement strand
TATCGTATGCACGATATCGACCCACTTGCTTGTCTCTTTTGATTAATACCGTAGTGCTTCTGCTGGCGTAATTTTACCAGCTTGCCATGATGGTAGGATTGCGCCGAGGAAAGATGCCAGCAGTGCAACACCGACAATAATACCGAGTTGATTCCAGGGAATGGAGAAGGTGAGACCCGTCTGGAACTGCTCGAAGAAATTGGCCGCAAAGATATTTTGAGCAAGTAATATACCTAGCAACAGACCGAGAATACCTCCTAATGCCCCTACCAGAAACGATTCGAGCAGGAATGCACCTTGTATGAGACGACGCTTACAGCCTAGCGCACGCAACATTCCTATCTGTTGACGACGTTCGATAACCGCACGTGTCCCTGTAATTGCAAGGGCGGCAACTCCTAGCAAGAGAGTCATACCGACAACGCCTAACAAGACATCACTGAGCAGGATGCGTGGCCCACGTACTGACCAGACAGCGTCTTCCAAGACAGTCGTCTCTAAGCCATCATCAAGATACGCAGAACCGAGTGCGAGAGCAAGTGCACGTTTATCCTGTCCAGGAGCAACCTTAAAGTAGTAGGTCTGTGCATTGGGCGCGTTAGGATCAAGTGTAGTGTTTCCGATGCCTTGTAGATCGCTTGCACTGGCTGCAATGCTTGCGTTGCTATAGGCAGAGCGCGGAATGTAAAGACCAAAGTGAGAACTATCACTATTATCGACCACGCCGATGATCGTCAACTTGACCGATTGCTTGATGGAGAGTCCTGTAACCCACACAGGAACAGCGGCAAAACTGGTATCACCTTGATAGACACCATTGACCGAGAATGTATAATCCGCGTCAAATCCCGGCGGAGTCGTAGGAGAACCGACCGCGTTAGCTGATGGTGACGAAGGATCGTACACTCCTGTATTACTCGCAACGTTGGGGTTGTACGGCAACGAACTACTATCAATGAGAGCATAATTTGGATGTGATTGGAGGGCTTGCCAGACGGCATTATCACTCTCAAAGCCCTTCGCGCGTGCCGTAAGATGTAGTCCATCGCCCTGTAAAAAGCCACCACTGATAACCTGTGCTGGATAAAGTGACCAGCGCGGTGCGCCCGCGCTTGGCTGAATCATGCCCACTACCGTTGTATTGCGCACACCTATGGTGGAAAACGCGTTTGGATTGATGCCATGTTGTGCAAGCGATGCATTTATATTCTGTAACGGCTTGAAGTAGGCAGTGGCCTGAATATCATAGCCCCCTGTTTGCGTGTTGATGTCGGCATACGAACTTTGTGTTGCGTTCGTGATAATCGCCATCACTGTCATGGCAAAGACTACCAGACTAAACATAACCACGTTTAGCCCTGTGCGTAGTCGTCTATGGAGAGGATAGGCAGAGGCGAGTCTCGTCATAGCGTAAATGCTTGGGAGTCGCGAGCAGAGTGCTAGTAGTGGCCCCACAATGAGTTCCGCGTTGATAACGATAGCCCAAACTGAACCCATGACCATCATCATGCCTGCGATAAAAAAGACCTCGATACCGCCTTGAAAACGTGGCAAGCCAAGTTGTCCCAGCGCGTCAAACGGAAGTGCCCAGTACGCCGCGATAGCTAGCGCAATAAGCGTTGATACTATACGGTTAAGCACCTCAGAGACGACCTCTATGCGCTGTGAGCGATCCACAGCTTCTGACGGCGAAAGCAAGGGCACCCGCAAGGGGATGCCCCTCCCATATGACTGCACAGGGTGGGAAACTATTTCGTGTATGGGAGGGGCATCCCCGAAGCCGCGTTTGGGGAATGATGAAGGCAGCGGGTGCCCTTGTCCCATCTTCTTTATACGCAGCAAACTGACAGCGCGATAAAGCTGTAGCAGTACGGCTTTGAGAAGCAATCCCCCGCCAATGGCAAGGAGAGATAGACCGAGTGAAAATGGAATGATAAGTGCTTGTTCTAGCCCAATTTGAGTGAGCCAGTAACCAGCAAAAAGCGGTAGAAAGCCTAGTAAGACGAGTGAACGCACAAAGCCAATTCCTGTATCTGGAAGATGTTCTAGCAAGATACGTCGTGCACGCCGCAGATTAGTGTGAGGTCGCCTTGTAAGCGATTGTCCTAATTGTTTGAGCAGGTCGAAAAGGCGTACACCGAGTTCACCGAGCGAGAGAGCATAGTGACTTGGCTCTGGTAAATCGCGCATGGCTTCTACTACAGTCATACGACTGACGAGCCAGGAGGAGATCGCAACGGAGCAGAAGGTGAAGATGACACCTAGACAATAGGCAATAATTAAACTGCGTGGCTGGAAGGTGAGTTTCAAGGGAAAGTTGAAACGTACCAGGACTGGACCGAGAAAGACAACTAGCAATGCTCCTATTCCAATACCGGAGGCCAACCCAACGATTGACGAGAGTACGTCATAGATGGCACCCTCAAAAAGAAACATTAGGATCAGATGCCGCCGTTGTACACCAATTGCACGTGCCATACCCATTTCCGCACGACGCTCTGCTGCTAACAAAATGAAGATGAGGAAAATGAGTAGGAGACCGATTGCGAGTGCGAAGAGACTGAAGAGGCCGAAAATGCGCGAGAAAATGTCTTGCGCGTTTTGTGAATTTGTCACGCCTTGTTGCTTGACCTGTATAACGTGAACACCATGAAAAAGTTGCTGATTGAGTGTATCCGTCACGTCGTCTGACGCGCCAACACCACCACGATTCGCAATAAAGACTTGGCTAATAACATCATTATTACCTTCAATATTTTGAAAGGTTTTCACATTGCTTAGTAAAAAAGGATTGTCCCCAACGAGTCCACCATTTTGTACGATACCCACAATGTGCATCGTATAGCGTTGGCCTGACCAACGCTGAGCGTAGAGGTAAAGAGTGTCACCAGCGTGGGCGTTGAGTAGTTGGGCAGCAGTCTGGTTAAGATATACCTGATTTGTTGCGAGGCTGGTTGTGGTAAAATGTTTCTTGCTATTCACATCCTGCATTCCACCAAAGCCTTGCTCACTTCCTGGAATAATGCCGAGAGCGGTAACGTTTGAGCGTACCTGACGCGACGTTTGATCTGCTACCAGGAGATTTTGTTCACGCAGTGCCGCGCCTATTGCTGTGATATCGCTATTGTGTTTGTTCTGATCGAGCAACGAGTAGTAGACGCCATCGCGGTAAAGACCAAGTGGGCTACTTCCACCTTCGATAATTTCATCAATATTGCCATAGTTATAGACAGCTACACTCTGGACCGCCGCAGTGATTACATCACCTGTCGCCAGGACGCTAGAGAGGAGCGTTGTTGAGAGCATAAGTGCGAACACGATGAGCAACATTTGCAAGCGTCGGCGCGGAATATTGCGCACTCCTATCTTGAAAAATATCTTGTTTGTAAGTGCCAAAAGGAGTACACCTATAACAATAACAAGAGTGATGCTTACAAGAATTGTTGTCAATGTGTCAAGAGGGATACCAAAGATTTGCGTCATTTCGCATTTTCCTGTAGAACCTGATAGAAGATGGTGGCAATAGCCGCATAGCCTAATGCGTTAGGATGAAAACCATCATTGCTAATGTAGTCGGGATGGTTGGCGAGGTCTTGCCAACGTGTGTATAAATCCACGAGTAGCGCATGATGTTTCTGTACAAGGGACGCAATAACTGTGTTATATGCCGTGATACGTTCGTGAAGTGCTTGTGCGTTTTCTGTTTGGAAACGTGGTAAGACTGTAACATCGGGTACGTTTGCTATTGCAATGCGTGTATGTGGCGTCAACTGTTGTAGCCGTGAGAGAATACTATCCATACTACGTGTGTAGTCGGTGAGCGATACATTGTCAGCAAGGTCATTCACGGCGAGCCATAGAGTAACGATGTCAGGATGGCTATCGAGTGCGATAGGCACTTCAACATTTAACGCACTATCCGCATGAACACCAGGGATACCAAGATTGATGAGGTGAACACCATCCCCTAATTTTGTAGAGAGGTCTGCGGGCCAGCTTTGCGTTTGTGGATCATCTGTGCCAATGCCGTAGGTGTCTGAAGCTCCTATTGCAACATAAGTGAGACGCGCTTTAGCCGCTTGTTGCACTACTGGATTGTTGGGAGGAGTCGCTTGTCCTCCTGAGATCGCGCCACAACCTGTAACACAAATGAGCATAGCACATAGCAGTACAAAAAATGTAAAGCCTATGTGCTGTTGCTGACCCAACCGTCCACGTGATATAGCCCGTTTTCTGCCTAACCGATTATCGAATTGCTGCACTGAGTATTGAGATGAGACAGAAAAGCACCACAAAGACGATAGTGGTATTGAAGATGAGACGCTCCACGCCGCGTCGTGTTTTGAACACTGAACCCGCGCTACTGCCACCGAAGGCACTGCCAAGACCAGCACCACGAGCCTGTAAGAGAATAAAAATGATAACGGCAACACAGAGAATGATCTGTACTATTCTGATTGCCGGAAGATATGCGCTTAAAACCAAGGATTTCCTCGCTTTCGTGTGTAGCGTTTACATACACACAGCATCTGTTTCCAACCATTGATGCGATTATATCATAGTGTGCTATGCTTGTCACCTGACAAATGATGATGAACACAAAAATATCGGTAGGGGCAACGATGCATTACCTCAATGCGAACCCCTTCCCGCCCATTTTGGGGCGCAATGAATTGCTACCCCTACCGTTTCGTTCACGGTTTACTACACTGCGTGTGCTCGTTCGTGACAGGTTGGGCAGAGCACAATAAAGTGTTGTGGATTATAGCGATCAAGCAAGTTAGGAGCAAAATACGTTGTGTGAAGTTGTAAGGCATCGAAATGCTGGTTACATTCAGGACAGGTATTGTTTGCTTGCGCGCTGAGTGAACGCTTCAAATTGCTCATCTGTGTGACGTGAATGGCATCCAGACTGACATGAAAGAGCAAGCCAGCGAGAATGAGACCGAGTGTGCGCGAACGCAGACGAAGCGCGAAAAAGAGCAGAGTACCCAGTACAAGCGGATGATGGAGCAAACGGGCTTCCATAAGCTGAGGTGGGTCAGCTTGATTAAAGTAGCGCATTGCAGCACGCAGGCTGAGTGTACGATAAGCGACAACATGCCAGAGATAGTGGTCAACATCAATCAAAATGCTGGATGCAAAAGGAAGCCAGATATCTTTTTTAAGCCAGGGAAGTGCAATAATGGCTGCCGCAGTTGAAAGTGTTGCATGTTCTTTTGGACGCATAAAAATTTTTCTATCTTTCTCAAAATGTTATGTAGTACAGAGGTCCCTCTATGCCTCAATTGCTGTAATATACACCGTTTTTTCTGCTTTGTCTTTCTCCTATGAACCTAACGTCCTACTAAACTTGTGTTTTCACAACAACATTGATATATTTGCAACCATATCTTAACCATATCTTATCTTTTTCCACAGCATCAAGATGATACGCTATAAAACAATGGTGAAGGGTTCATTTGATGTAGAGCTATGTGGAAGCGGAATACCAGAAAAAGAAAATAAAAAAGACTCTAAACTATTCTGGCAAAGGAGACGCCTTCCATGGCAACAAGGGTAGACATCGTAAGTAGTAACACTAGCAACGGAGAGCAGCAGAGCCTGCATATAACACAGGTAGATGAGCAGGTGCTGATAAGTGACGAGCGGGTGGGTTGTAGCATCGGTATTATGGCGTATAACGAAGAGGCCAATATCGCTCGCACCATCAACGCTGTTCTTAAGCAAGAGGGGCCATCTATTCGCGTAGAGGAGGTGATCGTTGTTGCAAGTGGCTGCACTGATCGTACCGTCCCGATTGTCGCAGAGATCGCGTTGAAAGAACCACGCGTTCGTCTCTCTGTACAAGAGAAGCGCGAGGGCAAAGCATCGGCTATCAATCTCTTTCTGAAACAAACGACGAGTGAGGTAGCGGTTTTAGTGGGCGCGGACGTGATTCCAGAAGAGTCAGCTCTTGAACACCTCTGTTCACCATTTCTCGATCCTAAAGTCGGGATGACGGGTGGTCGTCCTGTTCCTATCAATGATGTATCGACATTTATGGGCCACTCAGTTCATCTCTTGTGGCGCTTACATGACCGTCTAGCTCGCACTCATGCGAAACTCGGCGAAATTATTGCGTTTCGCACCATTGTGCCAAGCATTCCTACCAACAGTGCCGTTGATGAAATTTCTATACAAGCAGTTATTTCGCAGCTTGATTATCAATTACAATATAGACCTGAATGTGTCGTCTATAACAAGGGACCTCTTAACGTTCGTGATTTTCTCAAGCAGCGCAGACGTATCTATGCTGGACATTTGAAAGTGCGTGCCCAACAGAATTATGAAGCCTCGACAATGAAGGCATCGCCAATTCTGCGCCAGCTTATCGCCTGTCGCGACTTCACAATGAGTACACCTAAGCAGGCTGCATGGACGGCAGGAACCATTCTGCTCGAAAGCTATGCACGTGTGCAGGGGCACTACGACTTCTGGCGCAAGCGCGAACACCACATCTGGCAGATGGTTGACTCGACGAAAGACCTGGAAGCTGGTCAGCGTAAGATGCGTCGTATCTGCAACGCGCAAAGTGTGCTTGTATTCCGCTTCACACTTGATGGAGCGTCTGGCAACGACATTCATCGTGAGCGTGAGGACCGCGAGGCGACCGAAGTCGCTCGCAAGATGCTACCCTTCCTGCGTACACGTGTACGCAAAGAGGACAAGCTGTCCATCAATGGAGCGGGCATTGTGACCGCCGTTATTCGTGCCGAGCAGCACGGAGCCGAAATCGTGGCACAGCGCATCAAGCAAGCCGTGGAATCCACACCAGTACGCGTTGGAGTACGTAACCGCGAGGTCAAAGTGAGTGTTACCTATAGTTCGCTCACATTCGCCTCAAAAGCCTCTGATGGCAGTGTGCGTGTAAGTGGTCCCCTTGTTGATGAGTCAATGGTTGCCGCGCTAGCCGCAAGCGAAGAATAAATATATACGTGAAAAGAGAGATGAACATGATGTATTTGGACCCGTCCAAATACATCATGTTCATCTCTCTTTTCACGTACGAATAACCTCGTGAAAAATGGCT
>CAZZVE010000058.1:0-18526 GCA_964657325.1 uncultured Ktedonobacterales bacterium | reverse complement strand
TTGAGCATGAGCATGTAGCACTGGTCATCTTCGGTCACGATGGGCAACAGTGGCAAATGCTCAGGACCGCACCAGCGTATTACGAGTGATGAATTGTTTGTAACACGTCGATTGTAGGGACCGATGTATCGCGTCCCGGGGTGGGACGGGACACGTTGCCCTACTAGTCTGTCAAAGGACATGTGTTGGGTGCCCTGGTTCAAGCGACACGTCAGCTTTGACAAACTACTACATTGGCAACAACTTGAAAAGCTCTCGACGTAACAGCTTGCCGGAAGAGTTGCGCGGCAATTGCTCTACGATACAGACAGCGTGAGGCTGTTTGTAGCGCGCGAGGCGTTGTGACGCATAGTCCATCAAGTCACTTGTGCTGACACCACTTCCATTCTTCAGGTGGACAAAGGCGATAGGCACTTGCCCCCATTGTGTATCGGGCTGTCCACATACGCCAGCCTCGGCTACGTTAGGATGTGAAAGCAGAACTGCTTCGATTTCTGCTGGATAGACGTTTTCGCCACCTGAGATAATCAGGTCGGAGCGACGGTCTAGCACATACAAGTAGCCCTCTGCGTCCAGATAGCCGATATCGCCTGTTGCGAGCCAACCGTCGGACAGGGCGCGTGCAGTGGCTTCAGGTCGGTCTACATAGCCAGGAGTAATTGTTGGGCCTTTCAGATATATCTCACCAGCTTCGTCTGCACGTGCTTCTTGACCATCGTGTAGAATGCGGAGTTGAACGGAGGGCAGAGGGCGTCCAGCCGATCCAAGCTTCCGTAGAGCATCTGCGGGTGCGAGTGTTACCGCTTGTGAGCATGTCTCAGTCATACCATATGTTTGTACAACGGGAATACGTTTTGCGGCACATGCTTCCAATAATGGTCGTGGTGCGGGACCACCACCAAGCAGGACACAACGTAACGCGGCTGGATAGACATTCTTTTGCTCATCCAAGGCCGTGAGCATACGCTGCAACATGACCGCCACGACAGAGATAATCGTCACACGTTGTTCTTGAATGGCTGCATTGACCACCTCAGCGTTGAATTTTTGTTGCACAATCACGCTAATCTGGTAGATCACACCACGCATGAGAATGGACAGACCGCCAATGTGAAAAAAGGGCATACAGGCCAGCCAGCAATCGTCGGGCTGGTGTCCAAGGTTGAGTGCCGAGCCGATTGCGTTCCACCACTGCATGCCATACGTAATAATCGCTCCTTTAGGCGTACCAGTTGTACCAGAGGTATACATAATCGCCTGTGTCGCTTGCAAATCAATAAGTGTGCGTAAGGGAATGTCTGTCTCCGGTAAGTTGCTCAATACGGCGATGTTGTCTGTTTCAATACGTGTGAATATTGCTTGTGACAGTTGTGGAACGTTCTCTACAATTTGCGTGGCTAGAGATGCGTGTTCAGTATCGTGAAGTAAGAGCGTCACATGTGCATCTTGTACTTGCCAGCGTAACTCGTCCAGTGTCAGACGTGTGTTTAAGGGTATAAGAATTGCGCCTAAGCGCGTCAACGCATGAACACATGTCACAAAGTGCAAGCTATTCGCTGCTAACAGTGCCACGCGACTGCCTTCGCCAATATGTAGTGTAGCAAGCTGACGTGCGAGACGGGAGGCTTCGTGGTCCAGTTGCGCGAAACTCCACTGGATTTCGCCGTATCGAATGGCAAGATGCTGCGGTTGATTTTGTGCACAACGGGTCAGCCAGTCAGGAAGAAGTGTATCAGAAGTATGCATAATTATTGGGCCTCCATCCGTTATAGTGTGATTAGGTAAAAAGTAGAGAAATTGTAAGGGCTTTCCCGTAAGCGTTAACGTAAGGAATCAACGGGTACCAGGGCACCCGCAAGGGGATGCCCTTGCCTCATCAGAGACATCTTTTTTACCCTTACGTTAACGCTTATGGGGGAGACCCTACATGTAGGGTAACTGTAAATGTGTAGGGGAGACCCTTGCGGTCTCCCTGAAAGGATGTAAACATAATAATTACGTTTTATCAGAGTCTATTGAATGAATGTTGGATTGTGTACTATACGCTAGCAACGCCTCTTCGTCTAATGTCACGCCTAGACCAGGAGCTGTTGGCACTTTCATCATGCCATTGAGAATCACAAACTCCTCACGAATAAGATTATCAATAAGCAAATGCTGTGTGGCGAGACCACATTCTAGTGTGACCTCTGGCGATGCCGCGACAAGATGTAACGCGGCGGCTAAACTTATGCCTGACTCGATTGTTGTTGTGATCACACATTGGATACCACGTTGTGCCGCCTCAGTAATAATTTGTCTACTTGTGTAAAGACCACCTGCAAGCTGAGGTTTGATAATTAGGATATCCGCCGCGCCGTAACGCATCACACGACGTGCACTTTCCAGGCTATGGATAGCTTCATCTAAGGCTATTGGTATAGAAAGCGTGCGCTTAAGATGTTGGGTGCCTGTCAGATCGTAACGTTGCAATGGTTGCTCGACATATTGAATCCGATATGGCACACATTGCGCGAGAATTGCCTTTGCTTCCGCAAGCGTCCATGCCTCGTTTGCGTCGAGACGGAGATGAATGTCAGGGCCGAGAGCCGAGCGTGCCGCCGCAACACGCTCGATTTCTACGGTGGGATTGTTTGTGCTCCCGACTTTCAATTTGACACAAGAGAAGCCACGTTGTTTCGCGCTCAACGCAGAGACAAATACGTCTTCGACAGACTGCGCGCTGATAACCGCGTTGACTGGTATGAGAGGACGAAAAGGTCCATCAGAGAGTAGCATACCGATATCGTACCCATCACGCTTACTTTGTATATCGAGCAGAGCCATCTCTAGCCCACAAGCAACGCTACTCGGCATACTCTGTATGACCTGCAATGCTGTGTCAAGAGGGCTTTCTCGTAAGCGCGGAATGGCCTCGGCTAGTGCTTCGCATGCTTCGATAAGCGTCTCGCCGCCAAAAGCAGGAAGTGGAGCCATCTCGCCGATACCGAGAAGACCAGTATCGGTTGTCAGTGTAAGGATTGCGCCTTCGCGCAAAGCCATTTCACCATGAGCAGTGTTGAAGCTTTGCGCGAAGGGTAGACTGTATGTTTGCCAGTGTATGTCGAGAATTTTCATCGTAAAAGTTATGGCAAGCGTGGGAAGCGCGAGAAGTCAGGTTTACGCTTCTCTAAGAATGCATTCTTGCCCTCTTGTCCTTCTTCTGTCATATAGTACAGCATAGTTGCGTCACCTGCTAACTCTTGAATACCAGCAAGACCATCAGTGTCAGCATTGAATGCTGCCTTGAGAAAGCGCAGTGCAAGTGGACTCTTTTCCAGAATCTCTTTTGCCCACTGTACAGTCTCTTCTTCCAGGCGTGCCAGTGGCACAACGGTATTGACAAGGCCCATATCAAGTGCCTCTTGTGCATCATACTGGCGACAGAGGTACCAAATTTCACGCGCTTTCTTGTGTCCAACAATACGCGCCATATAGGTAGCACCCCAACCAGCGTCAAAGCTACCCACGCGTGGCCCTGTTTGTCCAAAACGCGCATTATCGGCGGCGACTGTGAGATCACACAGCATGTGTAGGACGTGTCCACCACCGATGGCGTACCCCGCCACCATCGCAATCACAGGTTTTGGGAGGTATTTGATGACCTTTTGTAGGTCGAGCGCATTCAGGCGTGGCACTCCATCACTGCCGACATAGCCACCGTTTCCGCGCACGCGCTGATCGCCACCCGAACAAAACGCTTTATCACCCGCGCCTGTAAAGATTACCACACCGATCTCCGGGTCTTCACGGCAGATATTAAAGGCTTCGATCAGTTCGGTGAGCGTTTCTGGCCGAAACGCGTTGCGTACTTCAGGTCGATTGATTGTGATTTTACCGATACCTTCGGCCTTCTCAAACAGAATATCAGTATACGTTTTAACGGTGTTCCACTCTATTGACATGCGAAAACTCCTTTGTAATTATTCCGACTGACAACGACACTCTCGCGTCTATGCTTCGCATCAGTCAGTCGGAGATGTAGTTTTACAAAAATCTATGACGATTTGGTCAAATAGCTCTGGCTGTTCCAGGTGAACCGTATGTCCTGCGTCAGGGACGATGTATACTTGCACGTTTGGCAGTGCTTGTGCCATATGTTGTGCGATTGCGCAGAACTTTGTATCAAGTATACCAGCTAACAAGAGGACAGGGATAGTAAGTGCCGCTAGTCTTTCTTGCAGTGCTGGCTGCACGCCTGTGCCAACGCCACGCAAACTATTGGCGAGACCTAGAGGTCTATTTTGTACACGTTGCTCGTGAAGTGCTTGTTGTTGCTCATATGGAAGACGCTGCTGACTGGCAAAAAGTGGCAAGTGTTCCCAATATGTGACAAAGTCTTCTATACCATCACGCTCGATTCGATCAGCGAGCTGCTCATCACTGTTCTTACGCTGTGCTCGTTCTAATAGGTCTGCCAAACCAGGAGAGGCACTTTCAAGAATGAGAGCGCGAAAAAAACCAGAGAATGCCGTGTAGAGCGCGATACGTCCACCCATCGAGTAGCCAAGCAGAGTCGCCTCGCCCTTTTTCACACCCAACGCATTCAGTACCGCCAGTATATCAGTTTCACACTTCTCTATGGTATAACGTTGTGGGTCCGTTGGAGCGTCCGATTGTCCATGTCCCAGCATGTCTAGCGCGATGACGCGGAAACCGTGGCCTGCTAGAGTATCTAGGTGCCTGCTCCAACTCGCGGCACTGCCTGTAAAGCCGTGAAGCAGTACAAGCGGTGGCTGATCTGATAGGCCACGTTCCTCAATGCCTATGAAAACGCCGTTGACGTGTATACGATTTGTCATATTACAATACCTGTTTATAAGATAAACCTCTAATGAACCCTGACAATTAAATGCAGGAATATCGGTAGGGGCAGCAATTTATTGCGCCCGAAGATGGGAGTGGTAGAGGGGCAACGTGTCGGCGACGATTTCCTTCTCGACGAGAACCCCACCTAACCCATCTTTGGACGCAACGAATTGCTGCCCCTACTGACATTGCCGTATTCGGTTGTCAACGTTCATCAGAGAGTTCTGTTCTCAAGTCGGTTTCATTATTTTCTAAACAATCGGCTTCAGTGCCTCCGCGACGCTCCGCCATAATTGGCGATGCATGCGTACATTGCTCTCGCGCTCCGTCACGACCTCGACGATGTGTAAGCCGCCATCCTGCATGCCACGCTCCACAGCTATACGGAACTGTTGCCAGTCAGCAACGCGCTGGTAGTTTCCCTCATACATAGCTGCCGCATGACTAAAATCTAGTCCAGTCGGTGTGCCGAAAAGTTGCTCAAAATGCTCTGGATAGTCGGCCTGTGGCAAGAATGAGAAGATGCCGCCGCCATCATTATTGACAACGATAATCGTCAAATCGAGTTTGTGCAGTTTAGCGGCGAGCAAACCATTCATATCGTGAAAAAAAGAAAGATCACCAATTACAAGGACATTTGGGCCGTTGCTAACCGCACTCGCACCTAACGCACTCGAAACGATACCATCAATCCCATTAGCACCACGATTACCCATAATACGTAATGTATTGCTGCCCCAGAAAAAGGTATCCAAGTCACGTACCGGCATACTATTTCCTGTGTAGAGCAGCGCATCCTTTGGTAAAAGCTGCGCGAGTTCAGTAAAAACACGTCCCTCAAATGGCTCACTAAAATCTTGAATGGTTGCTTGCAAAGCCTCTCTTGTATATGTATCAGCTTTTTGCCACGTCGCTAACCACACCTCTGTACGGGTCTGCTTCAGCACACCCTCTTGCATTGTATTGTGTAAAGAAGGACGCGATACATCGGTCCCTACAAGGGCTTCACACAATGCAACGGGATCGGCGTGAATTAATTCTGAGGCGAGTTGTGTTGGCTCTTGCCAATCTTCGTTGCCGTCAATGACAACAAGTGGACATGAGGGATAGCGTTTGAGATAGGTAAGCACTGGTTTAGCCGTTGGCATAGCACCGAAACGTAGTATCAGGTCTGGTTGCATCTTCTCCACAAATGCATCTATGCGTAAAAATGCATCATAACTTGTAAGAATATGACTCTGTTGAGCCACATCTATATTACGCATCTGTGAAAGTGGGTCTGCAAGTATAGGATAACCTAGTAGTTGTGCCACATGCACAAGCGGCTCCAGGAGCGAGGTATTCTCTTGGGGTCCAACGAGAATAAGCCCATGAGTAGCTTTTTGTATAAGCTCAGCAAGATGTGCAACAGTAGCACTAGTAGGTGTACTCTGTTCTGTATCGCGCACTATGACATAGGGTGCATTGTCAGGGCGTCCGAGCCATGCAACAGCATCCCGTTCCGCTAGTGGAAGAAGGGGGTGGTTAGCAATTGGAGCAGGGGTGAGCGGTTCACGTAGCGGAAAATTGAGATGTACTGGACCTGCTGGCGTCGCTGCTGTGAGCGCGCTAGCCCTATCTGCTAGCGTGCGAATATACCGTAGGGCTGCATTTGTTGCTTCCGGCAGTGCGACATCGACGGACCATTTGACATGCGAACCATACAGACGTGTTTGGTCGATAGTCTGTGGGGCACCATTTTCACGCAACTCGTGCGGACGATCAGAGGTAAGCACGAGCAGGGGAACATGCGTTAATTTTGCCTCAACAATCGCGGGAAAAAAGTTCGCGGCGGCTGTGCCAGAGGTGCAGAGCAACGCAACTGGTTGAGCAGAACGCTTTGCCATACCAAGCGCGAAGAAGGCGGCAGAACGTTCATCGACATGCATCCATGTATGTATTCCTGGCTGTGCCGCAATCGCTAACGCAAGCGGTGTTGAACGTGAACCGGGGCAGACGACAATGTTGTATATACCTGCGCGTTGTAACTCATCTACAAAGGCACAAACATAAGCATATGTTGGATTCGCCGCATCACGAAGAAGCGGTGATATTTCTGAAATGTATGACATTTTTTTCTCAATTCTGCTCGCCCAGCCCACGGAGCATTCCCTGTAGTTTTAAGCAAGACTCTGTATACTCACTTTCTGGATCAGAGTTGCCAACGATACCACAGCCAGCGAAAAGGGTAGCTTCATGTTCGGCAACCAGACCAGAGCGGAGCGCAACTGCAAACTCACCATGACCCCCAGCACCAATCCAACCGAGCGGGCCTGCGTACCAGCCACGGTCAAGTTGCTCAATCCGTCGAATGGTGGCAAGTGCTTCCTTTCGTGGAAAGCCACCGACTGCGGGCGTTGGATGTAGGTCGGCCATTACGTCAAGAATGCAGCGACCTGGCAATAGCTCACCAACAATGGGCGTCTCTAAATGCTGCACGTTCTTGAGTTTGAGCAGGTGAGGGGTATCATACACATGCACTGTGCTACAGTGGACAAGAAGTGCCTCACGTACTGTGGCAACGACAACTGCATGCTCGATACCGTTTTTCTCGCTCTGTAACAAAGCTGCGCCTAACTGTTCGTCCTCTTCCTGTGTAGTACCGCGTGGAGCAGAGCCAGCAAGGGCCATCGTGTGTATCTGTCCATTTTGCGCTTGCACCAGTCGCTCCGGCGTTGCTCCCACGAAGAACCGTGTACTCCGTTGTATCGCGAAAATGTATGTTCCTGGATAGCTCTGACGCAATCTACTCAAAACAGCACTTATGTCAAAAGACGTTTCCGCCTGTGGCGTAACCTGAACAGTACGTGCGAGAACCACCTTTTCAAACAAACCATCTCGTATATCGTGGGCGACTTCAGCAACTTTTTGCATCCATGCTGAAGCTGGAAGGGTATTCTCTACGTGTAGGGGAGCCTCTTGCGGTCTCCCTACCTCTTCTGTCTCTTCAATCTTTACAACACTTCCTATAGTCTTTAGTAAATGGTGTGTCTCATTGTCGATACTGTGAAAAATCTGCTCAACATTCTCTTCAGCAGAGAGGAGTACATTTATTGTGAGTGTTGTAGAGTTTTTACTATATCTCAGTAAGAAGCGAGGCAGGATGAGCAAGCCATCGGGAAAACCTGACCAGAGTTGCGTATGTTGACTATCCGGGTCGAAGGCGAAACCGCCAAAGAACATCGGTCCATGTCCATATACTGCATCAAGCTCTTGCACTGTATCCACTGATGAGTTTACTGCATCTTGTTGCCATGCTCGCCACTGAGTAGCCGCGTCTATAGCACTAGTTTTGCCCGTTGTCTCAATCGTAGTTGTTGTTCCAATACCGATAAGCGCATTTTGTTCAGAAGGTTGTTCCCAGAAAAAAACTTCACCAAGTCTCGCATGTTGGGCACCTGTAAATGCAGTGATGGTATCGTAGTGTTTAACTGGAAATGTGAAATTGGCAATGACACTTCTATGTAGTTGTGTCGCTCGTGTTACAGCATGCTGCAAGGTTGTGAGCAATTCGGGTGCATAACGGTCAAGAAATGTGTTTTGCTCTGCAATATGTTCATGAATAAGCATATTTGTCATAATAAGCATCTATCTGTCGTATAGAAAAGCGACGATCTGATAATGTAAAAAACAAGGGCACCCGCTACCTTTATCATTTCCTAAATGCGGTTCGGGGATGCCCCTCCCATACTATGTAGTGGTACGAGACGCCCGTCTATGGGAGGGCATCCCCTTGCGGGTGCCCTTGCCGCTCTCGTTATCATCTTATGTATATTGTAGGGCATGTGAGAAGATGATGCAAAAACGAGATGTTAGAGTTTTGCCCGTTCGTATTGCGCCGCCCACGGGAAATCATATCCAAGTGCACGGGCAGCATGAAGAGGCCAGTATGGATCGCGCAGAAGTTCGCGTGCGAGAGCTATAACATCAGCCTGACCACTTTGAATAATTTCGTTGGCTTGCTCTGGCTCCGTAATCAGGCCGACGGCAGCTGTGAGTACACCGCTTTCACGCCGAATCTGTTCTGAAAAGGGAACTTGATAGCCAGGAGCAACAGGAACCTTTGCAGTAGACACGTTGCCGCCGGTCGAAACGTCGATCAGATCAACGCCATGTCCTTTGAGCGTCTGCGCAATCTCAACGCTATCCGCGATAGTTAACCCACCCTCGGTCCAGTCCGTAGCGGAGATACGGACAAAAAGTGGCAGTGAATCAGGCCATACTTGCCTCACAGCGTCAGCAGTTTCTAACAAGAAGCGCATACGGTTACGTAAAGTGCCCCCGTACTCGTCGGTGCGGAAGTTGGAGAGTGGCGAGAGAAATTCATGGAAGAGATAGCCATGTGCGCCATGTAACTCTATAACCTGAAAGCCTGCTTCGAGCGCACGTTGTGCCGCGGCGCGGAAACTTTGCGTCACCTCGACAATTTCTTGAGTTGTCAGTTCCTTTGGTAAGGGATAGGTATCGGAAAAGCGTTCGTGGCTAGGTGCTATCGTTTCCCATCGCCCATCTTCTACCGCGACCTCACCACGACCGCTCCACGGACGATAAGTACTGGCTTTTCGACCCGCGTGAGCAAGTTGTATAGCGGGTACTGCTCCCTGTTCTTTTATGAAAGTGGTGATGCGCAAAAGCATGTCAATATGTTCATCACGATAGATGCCGAGGTCCTGTGGCGAGATACGGCCTCGCGCCTCGACTGCCGCAGCTTCTGTCATGACCAGGGCAGCACCGCCAACAGCGCGACTGCCCAGGTGAACGAGATGCCAATCAGTGGCAAACCCATCGGAAGATGAATACTGACACATGGGCGAAACCATGATGCGGTTGCGTAACGTAATGTCTCGTAATGCCAACGGTTCAAACAGCGAAACAGTAGACATGTTGAATAAACTCCTCTATATTCCACAAAAATGTGCATAAATACTATTTGTTAGAGACAACATCTGTACAGAGGGATGTTATTCCTTGATTTCTAAGACTAGAAGAAGTACAATATATTCCATATATACCTTGAAAAAAATTTAGGAAAAACTATAAAAGAGATATAGTAAGAAGTAGCGATGAAGGTATGGTGAGGATACAAGAGAGGAAGCCAATCAATGATACAAGAAACAATGCGGATGCCAGTTGGAGAGACCTTACGCCAAATGCGCCGTCAGCAAAGCCTCACACAAACGGAACTAGGTGGAGATCGTTTCTCGAAGTCGTATATCAGTGCTGTTGAACGTGACAAGATTATGCCTTCTTATGAAGCACTGCACTTTTTCGCCGAGCAATTGGGTCAGCAGAGAGACTACTTTGAACTGCTCTTCTTGAAAAACGAGACAAGCAAGCCAGTATCTACTGTTACTGATGCACAACTATACAAAACTTCTAATGAGCAACTTGTGCAGGAGAAAATGTTGCCTCTGCTCGACATTCTTTTGGAAGGCAGCGAACTCTATACACTACCATCCTTCAGTGATTTTGCGCCATTAGCCCCTGATATTGCTACAGACCTTCCTCCTGACATACAAGGCCGTTATGCTTTCTTACTAGGATTAATTGCACAACAAAAGGAAGATTTTCCAACCGCGCTCCAATTGTTAGAGCAAGCGTTAACACTTGCACCAGGAAAGTATCGTCCCGCCATTCTTGACGCGCTTGGCACAAATTATTATTTTGTGCAGTCTTATTATGTTGCAGTAGACTATCATGAACGCGCCTTGGCAATCTTGCAAAAGTTAGAAGATGCAGGCGTGGAGAAAAATGAACTTATGGCGTTGATTGCGCTCCGCTTGAAGGTAGAATTTCATTGTGGCAATGACTACCATGCTTTAGGGGCGCACCAGTTAGCACGTGAGCACCTTGAGCAGGCGCGTCTACGTCTTCGTTCAGCACACGATATAAAAACAGCAGGACAGCTTTATCTCAAGTTAGGCTACTGCACCTATGCCGACGTGTATCATAGTACAGCACTCACGTATACTACGACTGCTGCAGTAGATGAGATAGAGCGCGAGTTTCAACGTGCCATCAGCTATTTTGTACAAAGTAGAACACTCTATCAGGTGAGCAGTGACCGCTTTGGTGAGGCAAGGGCGCGTCTTTCACAGACGATGGTGTTACTTGATTTAAGCACACGACGGCGGCAAGTCGCGCAAGATAAAGCCACTACCACAGGTAAGATGCCGTCTATTAACTGTACTTCTCTCCTCGACGAAGCCGAGGAACAGTGTCGTCAGGTTCTCCTGGGATGGGAACCCGACGCAACGTATCCTGCAAGTGAATTAGAGATAATGCTTTATACAGCCCTCGCATATCTTATTCGTGTAGCCGCGCAACGTGCAGCTATTGCACAGATGAATGCGTATACAGACACAGCAGAACGCGAACGTTCTGTTGCTACGTATCTCTGTGAGCAAGTCGTAGATACGCTTGTGAAACCAAACTTTCCCTGGACACTGATACATGAGATCGCAACGTTCAAGGAAGGCTCTATCGTTAGCCGCGATCAAACATTGCCACGGATACCGGAATTTGCCCTGAACTCAAATGTATCGCTCCGTCAAGATATAACGCGTTCCGTTGTATTGTTCGCACTTGGTGAAGTTGCGGAAGTGTTGGGATATGCCGCGACACATGCAGAATACGCCGATGTGTGTTATGAACGTGCTAACGAGTGTTTTCATGCAGCACTTGCTGCATATCGTATAGTCGTTCCCATCCAAGAGCATGATAGAAGCTATCTCTACCGTGTATATCTGCGCTGTATCGAGATGTTGCAAGAACGCAAACTGACAAGACCAGCAATGGCAGAAAAAACAAATGCGACGCTCTTAGATTTTCTCAAAAACGCTCTACAAACCTTATGCATCCCAGTCTTGTAGTTCTTGCAAAATTGTTGCATACTATAGTGGTAGAGAAAAGTTTATAGCATTCTATAAACTTTTATGACTAGTCGAGAAGAAGGGATAGGATGCAAGAAAGCAAGGAAAGGCAGGAGACGTACAGACCAGCCGTGGCTATTACACAAATCACTGCCCGGCATACAATGGGACGCGTCCCAATTGCTCTAGCAGACGATCCAAGCTGTGTGTGTGGCATGGCAAGGCGAGTTGGCTATACTGGTACGCATGATAATGATCTTGCTATTTATCGGCTTAAAGTCAGGGAAAATGCGGAGGCCAACGCTACTATGCTCCCTACATTATTTGTTGTAGATGGTGGTTTATTTGTAGATTATGATGTATGGCAAAAAAAACGAGAGTGTACTGCTAATTAAAAAATGCTTGCTATGGCTCGTCATAGCAAGCATTTTTTAATTAGCAGTACACTCTCTATGTTATCGTTGCCTATTGAGACAAAGGCAAAGTAAAATAGAATGTACTTCCTACATTTGGCGTGCTTTCCAGCCACATACGTCCACCTTGCTGTGTAACGATTTCATGTGCTATATAAAGCCCAAGTCCAAGCCCATCAGCTTTCTCATGTGAACTGGCACGGTAAAAGCGATCAAAAATGTGCTCTTGCTCTTCCTCGCTGATGCCAGCACCCTCATCGCGCACCGCAACAATCACAAGATCAACTGTATCTGTCGCATAAGTTATCGAGGCCTCGACAGGTTTGCCCGCGGGACTATATTTGAGTGCGTTACTCAGAAGATTATTCAGTACTTGCTCGACACGCGCTGCATCTACTGTTCCAATAATTGCATCCGTACTAGCTGTAAACTTGATAGGATGTTTGTTGTCATCGGCGAGTCGGTGTTGCTCAACAACACGTTGTATAAGTTCTACGATATCAACTCCGTCAGTCGTGTGTAGTTCAAATACCCTACCGCTTAAACGGGTTACATCCGTCATTTCGCCAATTATCGTGTTCATTTTGTTTGTCTGAAACACGATCTTATCAACGTTGTTGACCCACTGTTCAACCTGTCCAGGCTGACCGTCTTTGTCGCTCATTTGAGTTGCTTGCTTTTTGAGACTCCTAAGTAGAATTTGTGCATTACCCAGGATAGCTGTAAGGGGAGTACGCAGTTCATGTGTAGTAAGTGACAAGAAATCATCTTTGATGCCATCGAGTCGCTCTAGTTCGCGTCGTGCCTGCACCTGCTCCGTAATATCAACCATTGAGACAAGCATAAACCGGATTGTATCACTTTGCTCTATATCCATAATAGGCGTGATCGTGTAGTCCCAGAATGTCTCTTGACCGTCCTGTGCGAAGGTGTAGGCCACTTCTGGTAAGCGCGTTGAGGTGCGAGACTCCTTAGCTGTATTCCAAAGTGCTTCCGCCTGCTCATACGGTGTGATAATGGTATTGACATGCCAGGTGTTTCCAATCCCACTGTCAGCTTCTGGACCGTAGGAACGGGCAAGCGTGTGAAGATAGTTGGGGCTTGCTATGAGTAACTTGGTTGTCATTGCGTCATACAGCGCAAGCAGGGCCGAAGATGTGTTATCGAAGATAAGCTTAAGCCTCTTACGCTCTTCGGTAGTCTCGCGTGTACGTTGCTCCATTTCATCCAACGCATAGATAATTATGCCATTGACGTGTCCATGTATATCGTGTGAAGGTATCAGCGTATAGACAAAGTAGCTTTCTTCTTGCTCGTCTTGTGTCTGTGACGGTGTAAGTGTGTGTGGTAGAGTACGAATTTCGTCCCGTTGATAGACTTCACGAGCCTGTTGAATGAGTGTCATGCCCAACTGAGCTTCCCAGAATAACTCCATTACTTCATTTACTGGATGACCCAGTGCTGTACGACCTTCAAGGATATGTGCATAGTTAGGGTTGTATGCCTCTACGATGAGAGTGGGACCACGCAACACTAGAATGTAAAACGGGGCTAGCTCGACAATCTCGGCAAGACGTACACGTTCGCTGTCCAGTATCTGTGCAACCTCTTGTAGCTCGCTGGTACGCGCTCGTAACTCTTCGTTCGTGGTCTCCAACTCTTCGTTGGTAGCTTGCAATTCTTCGTTGTTGGTCTCTAGCTCTTCGTTAGTGGCTTGTAGTTCTTCGTTAGTGGTCTCAAACTCCTCGATGGTTGCCTGCAATTCCTCGTGTGTCAACATCAGTTCTTCATTGGCAACCTGCAACTCTTCGTTGGCGTCCATCAGTTCTTTGTTGACGTAACTAAGCCGCTTATTTGTCGTCCCTAACTCGTTCATAAGCTGCGTTTGTTCAGCCTGTGCCGTTTCTAACTGTCGTCGAATCTGCACCTGCTCAGTGACATCGCTGACACTAATTGCAGTAAATTCAGGAGCATCAGCCTCTACCTGCATAAGGGCCATCGAGAAACTCAAAAAGCGTCCGTTTCCACCGGAGGCAACCTCTAATTCTACCTCGGAGAGCATAACGGCGTTGCGTTCGCGGAAGACAGCATCAATGGCGGTACGTGTCACCGAGTAAGGAATACCACGAACCGCATGCAAGAAATCCTGGTCATTGGCTATGTCGCGTAAGCCTAACAAGCGACGTGCGGCACTATTCGCAGTGAGCACGCGATAGTTACGATCAATCACAACGACCCCAATGGGAAGGAAACGCAGGAGTAGTTCATTGAAGCGTCGTAGTTGTCCATACTCAGTAGTTGTGAGTGAAGTATCCTGTTCGTGGGGTGTACTCATGCTTTTGTTTGGGCGGCTCGTGACACGCCCCTCCAGACGAGGTGTTGCAATTTCTGGTATATGTTGTCGTCGTACTGAGGGTAAAACAGTTCCAGTACAGCGATATACCTTCCATTGTTTACTGACAAGCTCAAGGTATGATTGAGCAGGGCGCACAGTTTCGGCTTTTCCAAGAAAGAGATAGCCATCAGGGGAAAGCGAAAAAGCGAATTGGTTCAGCACATAGTCTTGTAGCTCGGGCGAGAAATAAATGAGAACGTTACGGCATAACACAAGATCAATGCGTGGAAAAGGCGCACTACGGCTTAAATCCTGTTGTCCAAAGATAACCATTTGACGCAGTATTTTTGAGATGCGATAGCCCTGATCGACGTGTTCAAAGAAGCGATCTCGATACTCATCTGGCATGCCCTTGAGCAAATTTTCCGAGTAGATGCCACGACGAGCAAAGGTAATTGCTGCCTCATCGAGATCAGTGGCAAAAATTTTTATGCTCCACTCGGAAAGTTCTGTACCTAGCATCTCACTGAGCAGCATCGCCAGCGAGTATGGCTCTTCGCCTGTGGCGCAGCCAGCCGTCCAGAAACGAAGCACTCTGTCGCGTTCGCGTGCCTGTGCAATAAGTTTGGGCAATATCTCATTTCTAATATAGACAAAAGCTTCTATATCGCGGAAGAACTGCGTGACATTGATGAGGAATGCCTTAACTAGCTCACCCACCTCTTCGGGATAACTGCGCAAATATTCTGCATAGTCGCGTATCGTGTGAACGTGTATCACCGTCATACGACGACCGATACGGCGCAAAATGGTCGATGTTTTATATTGGCGAAAGTCAACACTGGCCTGATGACTCACCAGTTCAAGAATTTCGCGCAAGATATCCTCGGTACGCTCTTCTGTCTGCACGATCTTGACTCCCAAAAGAAGGTTATAGAGCAAGAGACCGATATTTTCAATTTTCGCTTCAAAATCTACAATAGTGGGTGGCAGTGCGAGCGGCATCGATGGATAGCGCGCAGTATGGGGGTCCTGGACGATAACAGTGCCGCCCGCGTTTTTGACATTAACCGCACCCGCCGCACCATCTGAACCGGAGCCAGTAAGAATCACCGCTATCAAACGGTCTCCGTACACGTCCGCGGCACTAGAGAGCAAGCCATCAATGGACGGGTGCGGGCGCCTGGTACCGTTCTCTTGCACCTCGACATGATGATCTTTTACAAGGATATGCCTATTCGCGGGCACAACATAAATCTTCCCAGGCTCAAGTTTACTACTCGACGTGACCAGGATAATAGGAAGAGTAGTGCGTCGCTGCAAAATATGGTCAAGATTACTTTGACGATTTGGGTCCAAATGTTGAGCCAGTACAATAGGGGCTGGAAAATCTAAAGGCAGGGTGCTTACAAGAGTAGAGAGTGCCTCGACACCCCCCGCAGAGGCTCCTACAACCACGAGGTCCCCAATAGTAGCTTGTGTATTTTCAACATTACTCATAAATAAAGAATTCACCAGTCCAGTCAGGCGTCTCCTTGCAAGCACCTGTCCTTTGTCACATGATAATTGACAGACCTACTACAAGCAGCTTAGTCCGTGCTATTTTCTTGCCGAACTTCATCTTCCTGTGGAATTGGGATCGCTGTTTCGCTTTTCTGCAACGCGGACATGAGTAAATCGATACGCTTCTCTGCTTGCTTCTGTCGCTCTTCAAAACGGCGTGCCATCAACGTATGCCCATTTCGACGTGACTGTTCCGCCATTTTGCGCGAGATACTAGCTTGCTCTTCCAACGTCTTCAACGCCGCCCACATCGCCTCTTCAATTGCGTCTGACTGTTCCGCCATCATGCTGTCAATGGAGAAGGCATGACCAACACGACAGCGGAAGCGTAACAAACTCTCGTCTTGTATTTCCCAGAGCACACCGCCGCACTCTGGACATGAATATTGTGACGGTGTTCCAACACGTGTATCGTTCTCTTGTCGTGAGAGGTCCATTTTTGCGAGACTTAATTCATTCTCCATGTCCTCAGGTGCGAGCTGTTCCATCGTTCTATCGACCTCCATATCAACGAGGCTGACGACCTTGGACGCAATATCGTCAAGTGGTAACACATAATCGACTTCGACATGTTCCATCACGCTGTGCGGCATACTAGGATATAGGGCATCATCCGGGTCTTGTACAACCGCCATGCCTCCCAGTCGCTTGATAGCTAACAAGCCTGCCGTTCCATCATCTAACGCACCTGTCAGCACGACACCAATCACTCTAGGACCATAGACGCTTGCGGCAGAACGGAAGAGTACGTCAACGGCTGGACGATGCCTATTCTCTTTAGGACCACGTATAATGCGTATTTGTTCTTGTTCAAGCACTATATGATGGTCTGGTGGGGCAATGTAAATATGCCCACGTTTGATATGAGTACCATCCTTTGGATGTGTTGCAGGAAGCGGACTAGAACGGCTAAGTATAACCGGCAGCAGGCTTGGGCTTTGTGGTGGAATGTGAAGGACTACAAAGACCGAGGCTGGCAGGTCTGTCGGCAGTTTACTTACAAGCTTTAATAGAGCCTCGACACCTCCGGCCGATGCCCCTATAACGACAATATCGTGTCCCGACACGCCCTCTCTCCTTCATCCATACGAGAAAACTTTTGAATAGTATACTGCTTTTTGTGGAACAGGGCAAGAGAATGAAGATGCGAAGTTCGCTTTACATCTTCATTCTCTTGCCCTGTTCCACAAAAAAATTATTGCTTTTGCCCACAGGCGAAATACAAGGAAAAATAGCAGTGATTACTCTCCCACTCTTTACGCATCATTAGAGACATCCTATCATATTCGGTAGAGGATATTCTGAAATGTTCAGTAATCTTTGGTTTCATGGCCTGGTTGTATGATACCATATCAGAGGCCGTCATATGGCCCAGGCGTCCGCCCCAATTTCCAACAGGTAAGTCTATACGATACATCTGTATATTCGTAAGCTGAGCAGCCGCGAGAAAGTTACCTATGTTCGCGCACACACGCGGGTCAATGCCACGCATCTGTGCAATCTCAAAGCCCCACTTGGTTAATTGCTGCATCGCTGGTCCTGGACGGTGTATCAGCAGGTCCGATTCTGTCAACTCAACCCATCCTCCTGGGCGTGTGACGCGCACCAGTTCTTGTACAGCATGATTCCAACTGTTGATGGGCAATGCCATATGCAGGAAGCGCTGATGCACGAAGTCAAAGGTCATATCTGGGAAGGGAAGTTCTTTAAGAACGTTGCCAGCGATAAATCTATAATTTGTAGGCACTGTGTTGCCCTCTTTTGAGACACCTGGATCAACATCCAGGCCAAATACTTTTGTGCGCGGAAATTGTATCGCCATTTCGTGTGCCCAGCGTCCAGTGCCACAACCAACATCGAGAATGCTTTTGGGGTCCTGGATAGGGGCGACATAATTCGTTTGTGTGGCATAGCGGACTAAGAAGTGCTGAAAGTCAAGTCTATTGATCTCACGTACATCGTTAGGCAGAAAGTATGGAGCGGAACGTGTATCTATGGAGTTTTCCGACCAAAGAAAATTTTCTTCAGGTCTATCCAGAACGGCCTGTCCTGCTCGTTTTCCCCCACGCCCTCCTTGAAACCAAGAAAGCCATTTCATCACGACTATACCGTCCTTCTCTGCTCTTTTAATCCCTTAAATATATGCGTTTTTTCTATTTTCTTCCCTGTTGATAGTATCAATAAAAATAGTTACGTGTCAACAAAAATAATAATGTTTCCACATACTTGTATGTAATGATGTTGAAAAATATGTATTGATTGTGTTTCTTACGCTCACGAATTTATGATTAAATATAGTAGTCAAAACGGGTATAAGTAAGAAAATGTGGTGATAGAGACTAGCCTATTTGGGTAGTGTAGAGGATTATTGCGATAAAACGGTAGGGGCAGCACTTCATCGCGCCCATACGCATCAGGATAAGAAGTGTTGAGATTGTGAGAAGGAGAAAACAGGT
>CAZZVE010000057.1:0-25759 GCA_964657325.1 uncultured Ktedonobacterales bacterium | reverse complement strand
ATGCTAGTGATAGAATTTTACCTGTATCCTGGGCCTCCCTCAAATCATGCCTGGCGAGAAAAGGCTAGCGGAAGTGCCTTTCGCTCTCTTGTTTTTCTAGCAAGGCACGCACTTCTGACGGTGTAATGATTGCGATATCGCCGACTATACAACGTTTAAGTGTGGCTAAGGCATTGCCGAAGGCGAGAGCGGTTACACTCTGTGCCTCGTGTAGTTCGCAATAGAGTGAACCATTCAGGTAGGCGTAGATGTAGCCAGCCGCAAATGCGTCACCTGAGCCGAAACGCGCATTACCTTGCGTAAGAAAAGCTGGCTCTGTGCTGTACACGTCGTTCTGTAGTTGGGCTGCTCCTTCATTACCTAGTGTCAATATCAGCGTTTTACGTGCTCTGTTTGAAGCAAACCGTTGTGCCATGTGTCGCAAGACTGACTCTGCACTGCCAGTCATGCCCCACAATGTGGCGGCATCGGCACGTGTGCAGAATAGCAGAGTGGCTTGTCTGCACGCTTCTTCTATCTGTGACGCTGCCTCATGTGCTGACCACAATTTCGAGCGGTAATTGACATCGAAGGAGAGAGGAATGCCTTTATCGAGTGCCCTGCGCAAAAAGCGGGCAAAGATTTCGCGCGTACGAGGACTAAGTGCGGGAGTAATGCCTGTCAGGTGAAGAAGTCGGGCTTCATCAAGAACGCTGTAGTTCACTAACTCTGGATCGAGGAGAGCTACGGCGGAGCCAGCACGGTCGTAGTGGACGTGCAACCCTAACGGATTGGGAGCTTCTTCCGCATAAAAGATGCCCACGCGCTTGCTGCTCTCGGTCAATATGACGTGCGTGGTGTCCACACCGTGGCGACGCAGTTCGGTGATGATGCGTTGCCCTACTGGATTCTCAGGAAGTGCTGACATCCATGTGGTTTTGAGGTTGAGACGTGCAAGGCAAGCCAGCGTATTTGACTCGGTTCCGGCAACATAAACATGCAGTTCGTTGGCCTCTTCCAGTCTGCTTCCCGCTGGCACACTCATACGCAGCATTGTTTCCCCGAAGCTGACAACGTCATAAACCATGGCAGTGTATTCCTTTCTCTTCTGTTCATGTATGACACGAACAAAAAGATGATATCGTATCAAGAATAGGGTAGTATGAGAAGAAGCTGCAAGCCAATGAAGAGAAGAAGGAGCGTGAAGCATGACAAGGCAGGGAAGCGGAAAGGTACAACCACGTCAGCCAATCGCAATTGTACGACTAGACAATCTTGAACACGCGTTAGAGATCAGCCGTGCTCTACTTGCTGGTGGCATTCCTGTGCAAGAGTTTGCGCTGTCCAATCCTCGTGCATTGGAGGCACTGGAACAGGTACAGAGAGAGTTGTCGGGAGAGCTGTTGCTTGGCGCAGGGACCGTATTGGATGCGGAGATGGCCCGCTCCGCGATAGGAGCAGGAGCGCAATTTTTAGTGACGCCCGCTTTTTTACCTGATGTAATCAAGGTAGGACGTGACGCGGGGATACTAGTTGTCAGTGGCGCATTCACTCCTACTGAGATACTGGAAGCATCAAGGGCTGGAGCAGATCTCGTCAAGGTATTTCCAGCGGGTGGAGTTGGGCCAGCATATATTCGAGATGTCCTGGGACCCTTACCCACAATTCCCCTCGTACCAACGGGTGGAGTTAACCTGGGAAATTGCGCAGCCTTTCTTGCCGCTGGAGCCTACACGGTAGCAATTGGGGGGAGTCTGGTTGACAAAGAACTTGTACGCACACAAGACTGGCATGCTTTAACAGAACTTGCTCGTCAGTACGTGCGAGCTTGCACTCAAGATTGATAGTAGACGCTTAAAAGTCAAGCACGTTCTTCCGTGTTTCCTTCTCAGGTGAGACGAGTGGATGAATGAGAGCATAGGAATAGTGGAAGCAGAAAGAGAGAGTCATTCATGTTTCTTCAGCAGAAATTGCGTTTTGCCGCGACGTTTATGATTATCGGCAGCCTTCTCGCTGCATCGGGCGAGATGGTGAATATATCAAGTACTGATGTGTTCAGTGCTACCTGGCGTCTCTCGCTCAGCTTGCTCGTTGTCGGCACGCTTATTCTGCTTCTTGGTCTTTCCACATTTGCATCAGCATCCGATCAGGTCAACGGCTTCGGCTTTATTGGGAGCAACCTGCTCCTCCTAGGTGGCTACCTTTTGATCATTGGGACCGTTGTTCTCGATTGGATACTACTACCGTTCTTACTTCATCTCGCAGATACAATTGCTTCGACAATTAATGGTCCGGCAATACAGACGCAGAATGCACTCAATACAATTATTACAACTCTGAACGGCTTGGGAGGTCCAGTGCTCCAAAAGCTATTTCCAGGCTCCACTCCCCATATCTCCTCGGCCCATATTCCTCTTGCAAATGGAACTGCACTGGTGAATAAAGCACTAGCTCAACTCCATGTTCCTCCAATCGAGACGCTCGCGTGGTGGGGTCACTTTAGCCTTTCAGGAGGTACGCTTGATCTTGGCTACTTGATTCTGGGCTTAGCCTTGCCGCGCAGAAATGGCTTCCTCACTCCTACAAGCGTTTTGCTGATTCTCTTCGCAGTCCTGAACCTGCTGTGCCAATTCTTTCCGCAAATTCCGTTGTTTGCTGAAAATATCACAGCTACTGTGCTCTTTCTTACGCTTGGATGGATAGGAGTGTCGGGGTGGTCATCGAAACGGATGGATGTTGTTAATGTTGACTGGGAGAGCTGAAGAGAAGGAAATGACTAGGTTTCTGATAGAAGAGCGATAGAGGAGCATCTACGTAATCGATAGACAACAGGTCTTCGGTCGTCATTTGCCTTCGTTCTTGAAAGCGTACTCATTCCTACTTAAAACGGCGGTCTTTCTACGTACATACATGAGCATGGTACAGAAGTTCAGTCTCTTTCATACAGCAACACTATGAAGATTCCCTTAAATCCTTGCTTGATGCCAGAACTATCTTTGAAGAAATGGATTGCCCTGATAGAGAGAAGACACAAGAATGCATTGATGCTCTACAGAACAAGATGGGTAAAGAGCAATTCAACAGTTTGCTACAGGATGTCGAGCAAATGCGAAAAAGTGGTACGCGCTAAGCAGCCCGAATATCAACCTCTTAAAAGCAGAAGGAGAGAACAAGTCTCAGATTCCCTTTGCCATCATTTGACAGTAGATCGTTTCCATATCCTCAGCATATTATCTTCTTGTTCCTGTTCAATAGTGAACACATAGTGTCCTTGTGTTCGACAACTCTCCTCCGCTCATTTTTGCTTGCCCTAAAGCAGAAGTGTACAGTACAATAAGCCAATCACATCAAGTGAACATTATGTTCATTAGTGATTATGCTGTCATCAAGCGTAGCATGCTTGCCTTTGTCGTGAAAGACAGCCTCAAAATGCTCTCTCTTCTCCTGCCGATATTCTGTCGAAAAGAACGAAGGAGAGGACAAGAATATAGAGCGTTCAAATAGCGGAGCAGCAATGACAGCGTTTGAGGAACATCGAAAGGAAGCCAAACAATGAGTATACCTCGGAATATACAAGGGGAAAAATGCAGTACCCTGGAAATACACACTGCGAAAGGACGACATGTATGAGTTTAGAGAAAGACAATCAGTTTTCCAATGCTTCAGCGTCAGCCACTTCTACTCCTCGATCAAACTGGGTAGGTGCATGGTATGCCGCGCCTACTCAGATACTTTCCGCTAATCTGAGTGGGCGCACCTTCCGGCAGATTGTCCACTTGCACGCCGGAGGCGAACAGATCCGTCTGCGTTTATCCAATCGCTACGGAGACGCACCAGTCACGCTCCATTCGCTCTCCATAGGACAAGTTTTGGGCGGTCCAGTTGTGCATGTAGGCTCCAAGGATGTGCTGTTTGAGGGACAAGCGACAGTGACGTTGGAGCCTGGACAAGAGATAACAAGCGATCCAGTTGACTTCAGAGTCGAGGCGTTGACCAATGTGGCGATTACCTTTTTTCTGGCGCAAGGAGAAAGCATCACTGGGCATGTCGGTGCGCAGCAAACCTCGTATGTGACAGGTGTAGGGAATTATACCTCTGTTCCCACTGAGGCAGCCTTCCTTGTCTATCCCCTCATGACCACCTCCTGGTGGCTGATTACCGGAATCGATGTCTTGCCAACCTCTCCACTCAATGCTGTCGTGGCCTTCGGCTCCTCCACTACTGATGGCTTTGGCTCAACCCTGAATGCGAACACGCGTTGGCCCGATTACCTGTCTCGTCGCCTAATGAATGCTGGCGGGACACGCGTCATGTCGGTCTTAAATGCAGGCATTGGAGGCAATCAACTGACCTCCTCAGAGGTACCTCAACTCGCGGGAACAGGCATGCCGCGTTTCCTTTTCGGGGAGGCTGGAAGTCAGCGTCTCGCGTGGGATGTCCTGGCACAGCCTGGAGCGACGGACCTGATTGTGCATATTGGATCGAATGACCTGCGCTTTGGTGTTTCAGGAGAAACATTGATTTCCGGTTTTCAACAGATGGTGAAGCAAGCACGAACGCGCTATCAGAAAGTCTTTGGGACAACAATACTACCAGGAGGATATTCTCCTGAACAAGCGGCACAGCGACAGAGTGTGAATACCTGGATACGAGAGCAAGGAACTCACTGGTTTGATGCCATCTTCGATTTCGCGACACCCCTACGTTCACCCGAAAATGAAGCTGTGCTCAATCCTGCCTATGACTCTGGCGATGGTATTCATCCCAATGATGAGGGCTATCGACTGATGGCTGAAGCCGTAGATATCAACCAACTAACCGGGAGCCCTGATCGATAAAGTCGAGGAAAGCACATGGAAAAAGTTCTTCTCACACAAAAAGGAGAGCCACAAGAGGCACTTCACGTCGTCGAGACCGAGATGCCAGAGCCAACGATGGGTCAGGTACGCGTCAAAGTTCTGGCAAGTGGTGTCGCATTCGCGGATGTGATGATGCGACGTGGAACCTATGTTGGCGCGCCAAAAATGCCCTTTACGCCAGGGTATGACATCTGCGGGATTGTAGACAAACAAGGTCCAGGAGCATCGAAGTTTCACATTGGGCAGAGCGTCGTAGCACTCACAACCTACTATGGTAATGCACAATATGTCTGCCTGGATGAGAAAAGCCTTGTTCCTGTCCCTCAAGGGGTCGATCCAGCAGAAGCAACAAGTATCGTCTTGAACTACATCACTGCCTACCAAATGCTCCATCGTGTCGCGCATGCCAAGCCAGGAGAGCGCATTTTGGTTCATGGTGCTGCTGGTGGAGTAGGAACGGCCTTGCTCCAGCTCGGTAAATTAACCGGTTTGCAAATGTATGGGACGGCCTCTCGTGCGAAACATCCACTGATTGAGCAGTATGGAGCCACTCCCATCGATTACAAGGCAGAAGATTTTGTGAAGCGCATCTTGACGCTCACAGGAGATGGGGTTGATGTAGTGTTTGATCCCATTGGTGGCGTTCACCTTCGTCAATCATTCAAAACGCTGCGGAAAGGGGGAAGATTGGTTGCGTACGGCGTTTCCTCAGCCATCACTAAAGAGGGAAATATGGTAACGTTTCTTGCCCAATCGCTCGCAATGGTGGTGTTACTACAGTGGTGGTCATTACTGCCAAATGGCAAACACGCGAGTCTGTACCAGATTGCGGATCATCCTGAGTGGTTACAAGAAGACCTGGCAACGCTCTTGGCACTGCTTGCGGAGGGTAAAATCAAACCGGTGATCGCGCAACGTCTTCCACTGGAGCAAATTGCCTATGCACATGAGCTACTCGAAAAGTCTCAAGTGGAAGGTAAAATCGTGCTGCTTCCTAATGAAAGTGCTGTGTAGTAAATGGAGGAAAGTTTTTTCCTCTTGTGTTTCACCCCAGCAAACCTATGAAGGAGTTTGTGTGCAACCGCATACCGAGCAACCTTCATAGGCTTGCTTTATACTCCGCTCATTTTTGTACGGTCATGTTTCTCTCCTCATGAGTAGCTCACTTTTTCACCACAAACATATGTAAAACGGCGAACACTTAGAAACACTAAATTTTCACATTGTAATGTTGACAATCGAAAGTTTCTATGTTAAAGTATTTTATACAAGGTATTTAACGTTTCGTCAAGTCTTTGCATTGCAAGATGGAAGGAAGAAGCGAAAGGCAACGTAAAACAGCATGAGAAGAATTGACCTGCACTGTCATCCAAACACAAAGGCGTGGTTTCAAGCGATTCAGCCCTACGCGGATGCGCTTCGTGAGTATTGGCATCGTCCATGGCAACCAAAGACTGAAGAAGAGGTGGTTCAGGAACTGCGTGATGCGGAGGTTCAGGTCTTGCTTGTGGCCTTTGATACAGAGACCGTCAGCGGTCTTCCTCCTTGCTCAAATGACTATGTGGCAAAATTCCGTGACGACTACCCGGACACAATTCTTCAGGCGTGGGGGTCTATTGATCCCTGGAAGGGAGAAATTGCCATTCGTGAGGCGGAGCGGGCGGTGAAAGAGCTGGGTGTCATTGGTTTTCATTTTCACCCCATTATGGGCGACTTCTCCGTCGGGAATCGCCAGTTCTACCCTCTGTGGGAAAAAATGGTCGAACTACGCGTTCCGATCATGGTGGACACAGGGACAACGGGTTTAGGCGCGGGACTGCCGGGGGGGATGGGAAGGCATCTGAAGCAAGCAAATCCGTATCCAGCAATTGATGATTTAGCTGCAGACTTTCCTGATCTAAAGATCATCGCATCACATCCAGCTTGGCCGTGGACCGATGAAATGATTATGATCGCGCTTCATAAGGGCAACGTCTTCTGGGAGTTGTCAGGCTGGGGACCAGAATATTTTCCTGACGCCCTCAAGCATGATATCAGTCGTCGTCTTCAGGATAAAATCATGTTTGGAAGCGATTATCCAAGTCTATCTCATCGGCGTGCAATTGCGGGCTGGGAGTCTTTAGGCTATTCAGATACCATTTTGGAAAAAGTGTTTTATAAGAATGCACAGCGTATTCTGGGACTACCATAGTGTGTCTTCCTTTCCGACCGCCTGACTGTGTAGATTCCTCGCATCATGCCTAAGCGAAGCTAGAACAGAGTTCGTTGGCATGATGAGTAAGGAGTGGCGTTAGCCGCGTTGGCGGTCGGAATAAAGAGTTCCTGATTTCCTTGTTCGGAGAAGAACAGAGTGTATCGTCACACTATTCTATTCGGTCATGTACCGAAAGGAGATTGCAATGCTGGGAGATATCGGACTGATGCTCCACACGGGTGATCTGTCTGTCGATGAAATTGTGCGCCTTGCCAAGACTGCTGAGTCGCTTGGGTATGAAGGCTTCTGGCTCACTGAGGAATCGGGGAAAGAAGCGTTCTCCATCCTGGGTGTGCTCGCACGAGAGACGGAACGCATTCATTTAGGAACAAGTATTGTAAATTTTTATTCGCGTACACCGATGTTGCTGGCGATGGGTGCGAGTACCATCTATCGCATGAGCAATGGACGCTTTAAGCATTATGGTCTTGGAAGCGGTGGTATTGGCTTTATGGAGCAGGGGCACGGCATCAAAATGGAACGTCCTCTTGCACGTGCCAAAGAAGTGATTGATATTGTACGAGGCTATCTGACCAGCGAGCGGTTCTCGTATGAGGGGCAGTGGTTCAACCCTAAAAACTTCCACTTACGCGAGGGACCCCTGCCCGAATCGATGCCTCTTTACCTCTCCGCGCTGGGTCCAAAGATGGTGGGCTTAGCGGCGCGTATGGCCGATGGTTTGATCACCAACTGGCTCACAGAAGAATCCTATGAGATGTATTATGACATCATTAAGAAAGAGGCTGCGTCTGTTGGGCGCGATCCTAAAAGTGTCAAAATCTTGAGTTTGACCATGATCGCGGGCGAAGATGATGCGAGCGTGGAAGCCATGCGTCGAGGTCTCGCCTTCTACTTCGCATCCCCTCATTATCATCCCATCGCCGAGGTCTCAGGCTACGGAAAAGAGGCCAAAGAGATTCAGGCGGTGTGGCAGACGCGCGATTATGCTGCCGCGAGTCGTCTTGTAACTGATGCGATTGTGGAGAAGTTTGCGGTGATGGGTTCACCAGAGCAACGCGCGAAGAAACTTCGTTGGATGATGGACCTTGGCGTCTATCCTATCATGTACCCCATTATGCGGCACGGTCACACCGTCGAAGACCACTTCCTGGTGGCTGAATTGACCGCGAAGTATCTCGGTCTGTCCAACGTTCAGGCGACAAAGGAGGAAGCCATATTCCGTCCTGCAACGAGGCTATCGTCTCTACCTGACGGTCAGCAGGGCGAAAAGGAGGCATCAGTATGACCACACTTGAGGGTGTTGTTCCCTTTCCTCCTGAGTTCGCCGCTCGCTACCGCGAGAAAGGCTATTGGGAAGATGCGACGATGGGACATTTTTTCGATGAGATCATCTCAAAGTCAGCAGAGCGCGTTGCGTTTCTTGCAGGTAATGAGTCTGTCACCTATCGCCAACTCGCCCAAAGAGTGGAACGCCTGGCACTGCATCTGCTCAAGTTTGGGGTGCAACCTCTGGATCGCTTTGTGATGCAACTGCCCAATAGTCCTGAATTTGTATACCTCTACTTTGCATTACAGAAGGTCGGGGCTATTCCAGTGATGGCGATGTCGTCTCATCGCTATAGTGAAATTCATCAGTTTGTCGAGCTGAGTCAAGCGGTTGGGTATGTGATTCCTGACCGGATAGGCGACTTCGACTTCGCGAACCTTGCCGAGCGCATACGCAATGAACATCCTTCTCTGCGTTGGATTTTCGTTGTGGGTTCCACTGCTGCTGTGCCAGGTTCCATTTCCCTTACCGACCTTTTACAGACCGAGAGTGGACTTGCGCCAGAGCACCTGACTCAACGAGTGATTGACCCAACCGAACCTGCTCTATTCCAACTCTCCGGTGGAACGACAGGCATTCCAAAGCTGATTCCGCGTACGCATAATGACTACATCTACAATACCAAAGCAGCTGTTGAGGTCAACGATATTCGGCCCGATGATGCGTTCTTGGTCGTGTTACCGATGGCGCACAACTTCCCGCTTGCCTGTCCAGGGATTCAAGGCTTTCTATATCGGGGAGCACGTTTTGTCATTAGTGATTCGACGCGACCCGCCGACGTGTTTCCACTGATGGAGCGCGAACATATCACCCATGTCGAACTTGTGCCTGCCGTACTTATTCGCTGGATTAACGATCCACATATAAAAGAGTATGACCTCTCATCTCTCCGTGTGATCAATACGGGTGGACAAAAGCTCCAGCCAGAGGTGAAACGACGAGCGGAGGAATTGATCCCTTCGTGCAAAGTACAGGAAGTGTTCGGCATGGCGGAGGGATTGCTGTGCTTTGTGCGACTTGATGATTCTAATGAGATACGCATGGAGACGGTGGGGCGACCTGTGTGTCCCGATGACGAACTCAAACTTCTGGATGAGAATGACAATGAAGTGCCGCCAGGCGAGATCGGCGAACTGCTGGTACGCGGCCCCTATACGTTGCGTGGCTACTTCCGCGTTCCTGAATACAACGCACGGACCTTCACCTCTGACGGCTTCTACCGCTCTGGCGATTTGATGCGGCTACATCCATCAGGCAACTACATCGTTGAGGGACGCAAGAAAGACCTTATCAATCGCGGTGGCGAGAAGATTAGCGCGGAGGAAATTGAAAACTTAATTCTTTCTCATCCGGCTGTGCTGAACGTGGCATGCGTTCCCATGCCTGATGCGGTCCTTGGAGAGCGCACTTGTGCCTTTGTTATCCTCCAACCAGGAGCGATGCTGACACTGAAAGATTTGACAGACTTTTTGTTAGACAAGGGTATTGCTAAATTCAAGCTTCCTGAACGGCTGGAAGTCGTCGATGATTTTCCTCTGTCAAAATTCGGTAAGGTCTCCAAACATGTACTTGTGCAGCAAATCACGGACATATTAACCACGGAGAGGCAGGCGAAGGAGCTTGCAACATGAGTGACCGAGCGAGAAGACAAGGGACAAGCAGTGTGAAACTGCGAGGGTAGAGCATGGATTTTACATTAAACGAGCAACAGGAACAGATACGCAAGGGAGCGGCACAGATCGCACGTGAGGTCGTTGCTCCTCGCGCCAGTGCCGTTGATCTCGACGGCGAGTATCCTTTCGACTATTTCGAGGCATTCCGCAATGCAGGATTGCTTGGTCTCGCCATTCCTAAAGAGTATGGCGGCTCTGGTGCTGGAACACTCGGTCTGGCTCTAGCAATTGAGGAGGTCGCCAAGTATTGCTGCACGGCTGGTCTCATTCTGCTTACCTCTCGTCTGCCTACCGCAGGTATTCTGATGGCGGGAACGCCAGAGCAGAAAGAGCGGTATGTACGAGGCGTGGCGGAAGGACGGCGACGTGGCTGTTTCGCTCTAACAGAACCAGAAGCGGGTTCGGATTCTGCTGCAATCACCACAACGGCGGTACGAGACGGAGACTCTTATGTGCTCAATGGAGTCAAGATATGGGCGGGGCAAGCTACCGTTGCCGATTTCGCGGTTGTTGTCGCAAAGACTGATCCTCAGGCTGGTTCACAAGGTGTTAGTGTGTTTCTTGTCGATCTGCCCAATCCGGGCTTTCGTATCGTGCGTGAACTTCCCAAACTAGGTGTTCTTGGGGTGCCTGTGGTCGAGATCGACCTCCACGACTGTCGTGTTCCCGTCTCTGCACTGCTGGGCGAGGAAAACAAGGGCTTTCGTATCGTCATGCGCAATCTTAATGTTGTGCGTCCACTCGTCGCGGCTCGCGGTATCGGGCTAGCCGAGGGAGCAGCAAGCTATGCCCTTGCGTATGCCAGACAACGACGTACCTTTGGTCGCCCGCTCATCGAACATCAGGCTATTGCCTTCAAGCTTGCTGAGATGGCAATGCAAGTGGAGGCTGCTCGTCTTTTGACATATCAAGCAGCGTGGCTGGTTGATCAAGGTAAGAGTGACCGTGATATTGCGCATTTCCTTTCTATAGCCAAAGCCACCGCGAGCGAGACCGCAGTTCACGTCTCGGAAGAAACGATTCAAATTCTTGGTGGCTATGGCTATCTCAAGGATTACGCACCCGAACGCTACTATAGAGACGCGAAACAACTAACGATTGTTGAAGGAACTAGCGAGATTCATCGCCTCATCATCAGTCGTGCTCTCAATGAGAGTCTTCTCGATTGGGGCTGTGACACTCAGGCATTTGGTGGCTTTCCTAATGATGCCGAGGATAAAATCAAGCGTCAGGAACGCCTGAAGAGAGTCCGTCAAGAAGTCGGATAACTTACTTGTTGCTCATAGGTGAGCAGTTGTCTTCGCGTTCTGTCTCGTGAGAACGAACGCGCGTTTCGTGAATGAAGGCGGTGACGACCATGACCGTTGCACCTGAGATGCCCCGTGGCGTGCCCACTGCGCCTCCTCTGCTTGTGTTGCAGCATGTCTCCAAGCACTTTGGTGGCGTCAAGGCTCTCGATGATGTGAGCTGTGAGGTCCCCCACGGCGGACTCTTCGGCGTCATCGGCCCCAATGGCGCGGGCAAGAGTACGCTCTTAAGCCTCATTTCGGGGGCACAACACCCGAGTTCCGGCGACATTCTCTTTGATGGTCACCCCCTTGCACGCTTGCCTGCTCATGCCATCGCTCGTCTAGGCATTGGGCGCGCCCATCAAATTCCACGCCCCTTTGCACGCATGACTGTGCTGCAAAATGTGCTCGTGCCCGCCCATTCCACTCGGCTCGGCAGCTCCGACTCCCATCGCCATGTGCACGACCTGCTGGCAACCTGTGGCCTCGAGCACAAAGCGTCTCAGCTCTCCTCCACGCTCACCCTGCTTGACCTCAAACGCTTAGAGGTCGCTCGTGCCCTGGCTCTTCGCCCACGACTGTTACTATTGGACGAAGTCGCCGCCGGTCTGGTGGGGCAGGAGATTGACGAGATCACGCATCTCATCGCCTCCGTCCACGCCCAAGGCGTCACTATTGTCCTCGTCGAGCATGTCCAAGCCGTCATCCAGCAACTCGCCGAGCGCGTCCTGGTTCTCGAATGGGGTCGCACGATTGCGGAAGGCACGCCTCAAGAGATTGCCCAGCATCCTGAGGTCATCGCCGTGTATCTCGGCTCCTCTCAGGATCAGCCTGCACCTCGACACCGAGACGTGCCTGCCACGCCCCAGGCACTCAATGCTGCTCCTCTTCTGCGCTTGGAGCAGGTGAGTACGAGCTATGGCAAACTGCGTGCCCTACGTGCCGTCGATTTCGAGGTGCGGGCGGGCGAAATCGTGGCGGTCCTGGGGGCCAATGGGGCTGGCAAGACCACGCTCACCCACACCATCTGCGGCTTGGTGCCCAGCAGTGGAGGCAGGATGTTCTTTCACGGCACCGACATCACCCACTCCCCGGCCTATCGCCGTGCCCAACTGGGCATCGCCCTGTGTCACGAAGGACGCCGCTTGTTCAAGGACTTGACCGTCCACGAGAATATTGAGCTTGCTGCTCGCTACGCCTCCCGCTCCTCCACGCCTCTCGCCGAGCGCATGGAGCGGGTGTATACCCTCTTTCCGGTGCTCAAAGAGCGGGCAGGCACTCTGGCAGGCAAGCTGTCCGGGGGGCAACAGCAGATGGTCGCGATTGCCCGAGGCGTGGTCGCCGAGCCACAGGTGCTGCTGCTGGATGAACTCTCCTTAGGACTCGCGCCCCAGATTGTTGACCAGTTGTTCGCCGCCCTGCCGCGCCTTTGTGAGTGGGGCATCAGTCTCGTATTGATCGAGCAAAACATTCATCGTTCGCTCCTGATCGCGGATCGAGCGTATATTCTGGAACGGGGGCAGGTCTCCTTTTGTGGCACCCCTGCGGACCTCGAACAGAACGACACCCTGCACCGCGCCTACTTTGGTGATCCCACGACGCGTTTACGTGCCTTGCAAGAGTAACACGTGGACCTAGTTTTGCCTTCTCGAAGGAGAGAAACCACTATGCACACACTGTCCAAAAACGTCTCGATGCTCCTGCTCGTGGCCCTGTTCCTGACGAGTCTCGTCGCCTGTGGAGGAGCATCCGCAGGCCCCTCGGGCGGCTCCCAAACGATTGTGATTGGGGCCACGCTTCCCCTCACTGGCCCTTTAGGCTCCTTTGGCCCCCTCATTCAAACCGGGTATATGAAAGCCGTCAACGACCTCAATGCCACGGGAGGGCTGTCGGTTGGGGGCACCAAGGACAAAGTCCAACTCGTCGTGCTGGACAACCAATCGGATCCCAACACGGCGAGCCAGCAAGCCCGCACTCTCTTGCTCAAGAATAATGCGGTGGCCTTGCTGGGTGCCGTCACTCCCGCCCTGGATATTCCTATCTCCAATATCGCCGAGCAGTTACAGCGTCCCGTCATCCAGTCCTTAACGCCGTTACAGGCATGGTTAAGTGGACGACCCACAGGCTGGAAATATGCCTGGGATACATTTTTCGACGAGAACCAGATGACCAACTTGCAGTTCCAAACCTCCAACCTGGTCACGACCAACAAACGCGTCGCCCTGTTCACCGATACCGAAGAGGATGGCATCACGATGGGCAAACTCTGGGCGCAAAAGGCTCCGCAGTTCGGCTACCAGATCGTCTCCCATGCCCAATTCCCCGTGGGCACGACCAACTTTAGCAGTCAGATCGCTGCGGCTCAGGCGGCTAAAGCCGAGGTGCTCATTGGGCAGATGGTGCCTCCCGATGCAGCCGGACTCTGGAAACAGATGAAGGCGGTGGGCTATCAACCCAAGACCGCCTTCTGCGAGAAATGTGCCGCGAGTAGCGCATGGCGGGGCATCCTGGGACCGGTTGCCGAGGGGACGATGACGGTGGACTGGTGGTCGCCCTCGCTGGGACTGCCTGAGACGAGCGCGTTTGTCTCGGCCTACGGCAAGAATGGCATCACCACGGACCTCTCCGCCATCGTGGCGATGAATTCGATCGCGCGCGTGCTCTTTGACGCCATAGCGCACGCCAACTCGCTTGATCCCAATGCCATCAATACTGCCCTGGGCACGATCAATGCGACCTATCCGGTGGGGCATATTCAGTTCGGCACCAACCATACCGCTCCGCTTCTCGCAGGCATGGATCAATGGCAGGGCACGAACATGACACGCGTGTACCCCGCGACACAGGGAGCCGCATCCGTTGAATCTCCCATACCCGGTCTCTAAGCAGACCTGAGGCAAAGGCAGGAAGGAAGGAGAACAACGCGCATGTTGCTACATCATCTCATTGATGGGCTGTTTCTGGGCGGGCTGTACGCGAGTACGGCCCTGGGCTTGACGCTGGTGTTTGGGGTCATGCGACTGGTCAACTTGGCGCATGGGGAACTGCTCATTGGAGGCTGCTATCTGGCCTCTGTGCTCAGTAGCGGACTCGGACTGGACCCGCTGGTCTCACTGGTGGTCGTGGTCCCCGTCATGTTTGGGCTGGCCTATCCCATTCAACGCTTCGTGCTCGGTCCCCTGATGCGCTCTGGGCAAGAGGCCCCTCTGGTGGCGACCTTCGGCGTCTCGCTGGTGGCCCAGACCGTGTTTGCGCTTGTCTTTGGCAGCAATCCCAAGTCGCTCAACGCCGCCTACACGCTCACGGGCGTGAACATCCTGGGGGACGAAGTGCGCACGGTCTCGGTGCTCGCGTTCGTGATCGGGCTGTTGCTGGTGGCGGGGATGTCGCTGGCCCTCACGCGACTGCCCTTTGGCAAGGCTCTGCGTGCGGCGGCCGAGGACCCGATAGCGGCGGCCTCAGTGGGCATTCATGTCGAGCACGTGTATGCCGTGACCTTTGGGCTGGCGGCGGCGATCTCGGCAGTGGGGGGGACGCTGATCGGGTTGTCGTTCGGCTTTACGCCCACGACGGGGACCTCGTGGCTCTTACGCGGGTTCACGGTGGTGGTGCTGGGAGGACTCGGCTCGTTATGGGGGTCGTTTGTGGGAGGACTGTTGATTGGAGTGCTGGAAGAAGTGGTCGCCAGTCAGGTGGGGCCGCAGTACCGGGACCTGATCGTCTTTTCCTTCCTGGTGCTCATTCTCGTCCTGCGACCGCAAGGCATCTTTGGCAAGAAGGAGGTGGCGGCACGATGAGCAGGTCCAATCGTTCGTCTGTGGTGAAAGAGCAGCCCCCGAGCAGCATGCGACTGGGACAGAGGAGCCGTGCAGCGTTGAGCAGACCCGTTGGGCGGTGGCTCATCGGGGGGAGCGCGGGAGTGCTGGTGCTGGGAGTGCTGGCAGCAGGACCAAGCTACCTGAGTCTGTACACGCTGTCGCTGGGGTTTACGCTGTTCACGTTGATGATCCTGGCCGTGTCGTGGAATCTGCTGGGAGGCTATGGAGGGCAGTTTTCGTTGGGGCATGCGATCTTCGTGGGGGCAGGCTCCTATACGGTGGCGGTGGTACTGGTGCATACAGGCCTCCCTCTGGTGCTAGCGGTGCTGGTGAGCGGAGTGCTAGCAGCGGGAATCGCGGGGCTAAGTGGACTGCTGTTGTTGCGGCTGCGGGCGGCGTACTTTTCGGTGGGGACGCTGGGGATTGCGCTGGCGGGCGTGTCGTGGATGATCAACTGGTCCTATACGGGAGGGACGCAGGAACTGAGCCTGCCAGCGAGCGCGACGCTGGACTATGCGACGTTATATGAGGCGGCTCTAGGCGTGCTGGTGCTGACCCTGGGGTGCGTAGTCGTGCTGATGCGCAGTTCGTTTGGCTTGCGGTTGATGGCGGTGCGTGACGATGAGGAAGCGGCAGGGGAACTGGGCGTGAACAGCTTTGTGGTGAAGATGACAGCCTTTGTGGTGAGTGCGTTCTGGATAGGGCTGGCAGGAGCGTTGATTGCGCTGCAAAGTGTGAGTATCGAGCCGAATTCGGCGTTTAGCCTGACGTGGACGGTGAACATGATTATCATGGCGGTGCTGGGAGGGTTGGCGACGACGATAGGGCCGCTGATCGGGGCGGTGGTGATCTTCACGCTGCAACAACAGTTACAGAGTTATGGCAGTTGGAGTACGCTAGTGATTGGGCTGCTACTGATCGTCATTATCCGTCTGGCGCCTCAGGGCATCTGGGTGTTGCTGCGTCAAGGAGGGCAGAGACTGGTCCAGATGACGAGTGCGCGGTCCGCTGCTGCTCGTGCGAAGGAAGGGAAAGAGATTTGACGACTGACGGTGTAGTGCTTGCTCCCGACACAGGCTCTTGTGATGGGTATCGTCTACTAGGAGATACTCAACTATACATTTGCACTCAGCCCCTTCATACTGTACTCTTGCGCACATGCAAATGAAAGGGTACAGTGATCTGCTCTGGTGGCTGTTGACGCGTCCCTTTAATCCGTCCAAGGAGCAATGATACAGCGAGGCGGCTTATCTCCTCTTTATCAGGTGCAATGGTTGTAAGAGTGGGTGTTGCATAATGTCCATCCTCGATATCATCAATACCTACAACGGCGACATCTTCCGGGATGTGTAAACCTGCTTCATGCAGCACGGACATTGCACCCAATGCTAGTAAGTCGTTGAAGCAAAAAACAGCATCGGGAGGATGTTTGAGCGAGAGCAGGTAGCGCATCGCCTCCGCGCCATTCGCTCGATGCCATGAGTCCATACCATTCGTTCGGCGCCATGAGTCCATAGGAACCAACAAAGTTGGGTCCATCTCCTGCCCTGCTTCCCTCAATGCCTGCAAAAAACCTTGCAAGCGGAGCATTGGCGTCTCACTCAGACCGCGTTCAACCACCCCAACTGCCGCAATTCGCCGTTTTCCCAGGCTCAACAGATGGCTGGTTGCTAAGTGTGCCGCGGCTACATTATCAATGATCACATGATCGTATGGAGCTCCAAAGAAGCGCTCACCGAGCAGCACAATAGGTTTCTTGATTTCCTCTGGTCGAAGATCTTCGGCCGTCAAGGATTGAGCATCTAGTATGAGACCATCAATAAGATGTGGACGCAACCCTTTGACCAACAGCAGTTCATTTTCTCGTTTCCCTTGAGTATAATCGAGCAGGACAGTATACGAGTGCTCAACAGCAGCCGCAGTGATCATGTTCGCTATTTCTGTGAAATAAGGATTCGCAAGATAAGGAATAGCAAGTGCAATCACACCAATATGAGATTTGCGGAGGTAACGTGCAGCTATATCAGGCTGATAATTCAGCTTTTCTATTGCCTCTAATATCTGTGAGCGCGTTTTCGCACTGACACGTTCATAGTTGCCATTAATAACATTGGACACAGTTTTCGCGGAAAAACCTGTATACGCCGCAATATCCTTAAGATGTACCGTCATCACTATCCAATCTTCTCAGAAGATACTCTTTCTCCTCTACGGTCTGATGCTTTTCATTCTTTCTCATAATAGCTTCTCCAGCCTATAGGTGTCAAATCAACATTAGTTGAGACAGGGCATCATTACCCTTGACAGACGACCGAAAAGGATGTTACACTAGGTTCAACGTTGAACCTAGTGTAACATCCTTCTTCTACAGAACGAGATTTCCGCGTCTCGATTATTTAAGGAGATTTAAATGGTACTACCAGGACAAGATGGTTTGCACGAGAAGAAAAACACCATTCATCCACGGCCTCAACTTACCCGCACCCGTTGGATTGATCTCGGAGGAGCGTGGGGCTTTGCCTATGACGACGAGAGACGAGGTCTTGATGAGTCCTGGCAGGAGCGCGCGGAGGTCTACACGCGCACCATTCAGGTTCCCTTCCCACCTGAGTCATCGGCAAGTGGCATTGGGGATACAAGCTTGCATCCTATCGTATGGTATCGACGCACATTTCACCTCACCTCTTTAGACGATGGGAAACGTCTCCTCCTGCACTGTGGCGCAGTCGATTACAGAGCGCATGTATGGGTAAATGGACATCTGGTTGCAACACACGAGGGTGGACAGACTCCTTTTAGCGCAGATATCACCATGGCACTACAACCAGGTGAAGATCAAGTTCTTGTTATCCGTGCCGAGGACGCACCACTTGACCTGACACAGCCGCGCGGCAAGCAGGATTGGCAAGAGCGGCCGCATAATATCTGGTATCATCGTACAACTGGTATCTGGCAACCCGTTTGGCTTGAACCAGTTGACCCGACACATATTACACAGGTGCGCTGGACACCTAACCTTGAGTCAGGGCATCTCGGCTTCACCGTGAGTCTTCAGCGGCAGAATGAGCCTCTGCGCCTTCGTATACAACTTAGTTTACGTGGTGTTACGCTTGCCGATGACGTATATGTGGTGCAGGGAACAGAGGTGCAACGACAGATTGCATTTGACCAGGCAGGCATGATGAATAGAAGCAAACTGCTCTGGTCGCCTGAGTCTCCCAACCTCATTGATGCAACGCTCACATTGCTGACAGGAAATGAAATTCTCGACGAGGTACGCAGCTATGCCGGGTTACGCAGCGTGAGTGTCTCTCATGGACGCTTTCTACTCAATGGACGCCCCTATTATCTGCGCCTTGCCTTAGAGCAAGGGTACTGGCCAGAATCGCACCTTGCCTCTCCCACTCCTGAAGCCTTGCGTCACGAGGTAGAAGTAGCGAAAGCGCTCGGTTTCAATGGCATACGTATTCATCAAAAGGTTGAGGACCCTCGCCTCCTCTACTGGTGTGATCGCCTCGGGCTTTTGGTTTGGGGAGAAATGGCGAATGCCTACGTCTTCTCTCCCACTGCTGTGGAGCGCTTGACCCGCGAATGGCAGGAGGTACTTGCACGAGACTACAGCCATCCCTGTATTGTAGTATGGGTTCCACTGAACGAAAGCTGGGGTATACCGAATGTGGCGTTTGATCCAGCTCAACGTCACTACGTGCAGATGCTCTACCATCTCACCAAAACCCTCGATCCGACGCGACCAGTTATTGGTAACGATGGTTGGGAACACATCATCAGTGATATCTATAGCATCCACGACTACTCCTTTGAAGGGACGATCCTACAAGAGCGCTACGGAGGGACCGAAGCAGTCGAACGGACCATGCGCGAGGTGCAGCCGCACTACCGCACGTTGACACTTCCCGGCTCTCAGCGTACACACGAGCCAATTATGCTGACTGAGTTCGGAGGTATCAGTTATTCTCCTCAACCCGGCGAACCATGGCATGGTTATGGCACCGTCACTAGCGACGAAGCCTTCCTTGCAAAATATCGAGAACTCATCGACGCCGTCCTAGACAGTCCAGTCATCGCTGGCTTTTGCTACACACAATTAACTGATACAGGCCAGGAAACAAATGGTCTTCTGACGGCAGCGCGCGAACCAAAGCTTGATTCGGTAGCTGTACGTCGAATTACCAGTCGGTCCTCGGCAGCAGTGCCAGGTGATGTGATTCGCCAGATGCAGAAGGTGCAGGAAACTATTCCCTTTGCAGGTGATACGACAGAGGTTATACCATGAAACTCCTTAATAGCTTCACCTCAGCGCATTGCCTACGTGTTTAGTACGTACAGCGAAGTGCGGCCATTGTAGTGCGTTCTCGACCGTATCTCAAATCTCAAAGAGGAGGACTTGATGCATCAGCAACCTGAAAACGTATTTGGCAGGCGGCGCTTTTTGCAAAGTGCCGCGATGCTAGGACTCGCGGGCCTTGCGGGTGGGACCCTTGCCTCGTGCGGCTCGCCCAGCACTAGTAGTAGTGGTAGTTCGATTACCTTCTGGAACCTCTTCGGTGGTGGTGATGGTGCGCGCATGATTGATATGGAGCAGGCATTTCAGAAGCAAAATCCTGCCACCAACTTGAAGGCTGTCACTCTGGCGTGGGGATCACCTTATTACACAAAACTGGCGATGTCAGTTGTCGGAAACAGTCCGCCAAACGCCGCCATTACTCACCTCTCGCGCCTTCCTACCTATGCCGCTGCCAATATCTTGGAGCCAATTGATCTCCCGTTTCTAGCACAGTATGGAATCACCGAGAACGATTATCTCCCAGCGGTCTGGCAACGGGCGCAGTATAACGGCAAGCAGTACGCCCTCGCACTTGACACGCATCCATTCGTTATGTACTACAACGTGGACGTGTGCCGCAAAGCTGGTCTGCTCGACAGCAGCAACAATTTGAAGCCTCTCCAAGGCCCAGCAGCATTTACAGATGCGTTCCAGCGTACACAAAAGGTCACAGGTAACGTAGGACTCTCTCTTGCGGTGCAGGACACGACCGTCTGGCGTCTCTTCAACGGACTGTACAAACAGCTTGGCGGCAATGTTCTCTCGCCTGACGGGACGAAGTTTACCCTGAACGAAGCGCACGCAGAGCAGGTACTCAACTTCATGTCGGACCTGACACTCAAGAGCAAGGTCGCCAATCCGAACATCGACTACGCTGGCTCGGTTGCTCTCTTTGGAAGTGGGAAGGCAGGCTTCCACTGGAATGGCGAATGGGAAGTCCCCACGTTCCAGGGGACAATGAACTTTAACGTGGTGCCCTTCCCCAACATCTTCGGGAGTCAGCAGACCTGGGCCGACTCACATGCATTTATCATCCCGCGTGGCGCGACGCCCGATCAGGAGACGAAGGCTGCAACGTACCAATTCCTCGCCGGAATGCTCAAGCAGAGCTTGACCTGGGCGAAGGGTGGTCATATCCCCGCCTATCTGCCTGTAACGCAAAGTGCGGAATATAAGGCACTCAAGCCGCAGTCCAACTACGCGTCCGATGCAGCCCTGGCTGTGCTTGATCCAGCCGCCTGGTTCAGTGGAGCCGGCTCCCAGTTCGAGACGGCTGCACAGAACTCCTTCGAGGGAGCACTCGAGGGGCAGGTGCCTGTCCCTCAATCCTTGCAAAACTTTCAATCCTCGGTTCAGAGTCTGCTCAACCAACCCGTGCCATTACCACGCTCAGTGAATGGTTAGTGCTTGGACCGTCCTGTCTAGCTTATGAAAGGGAACGCATTACTATGTCTGATACCTCGATATCACGCGTGGTACCACGCGCTGCATCGCCTTCGCTGAAAGCAACTCCTGGGCGTACCTCGCGCAGGCAGCTCGACCTCGTCGGGTGGGGCTTCATTCTTCCGCTCCTGATTGTCTACGCGATCTTTCTGCTCTGGCCGATTCTCCTCGGTCTGCGTATGAGCTTGTTCAACTGGAGCCTGGTTGGAAGTGGCACAAATGAATTTTTTGGCTTCCGCAACTACGCAGAGGCACTCAGCGACCCGAATTTCTGGAGCTCGCTCTGGAACACTATTGTGTTTACTATTATCAGCACGCCCATCCTCGTTATCCTATCGCTTGCGCTCTCCTTGATGGTCAACAGCGTTTCTGCGCGCATGCAGTGGATTTATAGGCTGGCGTTCTTCGCGCCCTACACGCTCTCCGTGACCGTTATGGCACTAATTTGGAGCTGGATGTTCGAGCCGGGCTTCGGTCTACTCAATGGCGTGCTGAACTCGCTTGGTCTACCTAGTGTCAATTGGCTGACACAACCGGGTGTAGCGATGCTCTCTATCGTTCTTGTCACCGTCTGGTGGTCGTTGGGCTTCAACTTTCTGCTCTACTTGGCGGGTCTGCAACAACTTTCAAAGGAAGTGTATGAAGCCTCGTCACTCGATGGTGCAGGCTGGTGGAATCGGATCCGCTACATCACCATTCCTCTCTTGAACAGGCAGACGATTCTCATCATAGTCCTGCAGGTCATCGCATCGCTTCAGCTCTTTGGTCAGACCTACCTGCTCACTGGCGGTGGACCAGCGTACTCGACGCGTCCGGTCATCGAGTACATTTACGACTCTGGATTCACCAATTTCCGCGCTGGCTTTGCAGCGGCGACCTCGTATCTCTTCTTCATTTTGATACTGGTTATCTCGTTGGGCCAGTTCTGGTTTCTATCGCGCCAAGGGAGGAATAGCTAATGGCAACACAGAGCGCAACAATTGCCCCTTCGCAGGAGGTGACGCGTACCAACACCGCCCGTCAGGGTGGCAACAGGATCGGCAAAGGAGCGGTCTATGTCATCCTCACCGTTCTGGCGATCCTCTGGATCATCCCTTTGCTCTGGGCCGTGGATACCGCCTTCAAGCCTGAATCGGAGACGACAACGATTCCCGTCTCCTGGTTTCCGACGCACTTCACGTTTCAGGCATTTGCAGAAGTGCTCCAGGCTGGCGATCTGCCACGCTGGTATCTGAACAGCATTCTCACCTCAGTGATCATCACGGTCCTTACGGTCGTGCTGTCGAGTATGGCTGCCTTTGCCTTCTCACGCATCCCATTTCGCGGCAGAACTGTGACTTTTTGGCTTGTCATAGCGGGCATTATGGTGCCAGCTCCAATCCTGATCATTCCACTGTTTACAGTGATCCAGTCCTTTGGTATGGTCAACTCGTACTGGGGCATCATTCTACCTCAGATTGCGGTATCGGTCGCGGTCTTCATCTTCAAGCAGTTCTTTGACGGCTTACCGCACGAACTGGAGGAGGCTGCCATCATGGACGGAGCCAGCCGCTGGCGCGTCTACTGGCAGATTTGGATGCCCCTCTCGCAGCCCGCGATTGCGGCAGTCGCCATCTTCGCCTTCGTTGCTTCTTGGAACAACTTCGTCTGGCCGTTCATTGCTGTCACGAGCACAGAGATGATGACACTGCCGGTCGGCTTAGCGACGGTGCAGACCTCCTACGGCATTCACTATGCCCAGATCATGGCGACGGCAGTCCTTGGTGGCCTACCCACGTTGATTGCGTTCCTCTTCTTTCAGCGTCAGATCGTCCAGGGCTTCGCGGGTAGCGGCCTGAAAGAGTAGAGGGAGGTTGTGCATTCTTCCGGGGCACTCGGAGTTTGTCTTCAGAGTGCCCTCCTTTTACATTCTAGGGCCAACGACAGGATTGCGAATTTGACCAATGCCTTCGATCTCGACTTCCGTGACATATCCATCCTGTAAAAAGAGGGGAGGAGTACGTTTATAGCCCACTCCTGATGGAGTGCCTGTCGCAATGATATCTCCTGGCTCTAGTGTCATAAGCGAACTGAGAAACGCGATCACTTTTGCTACAGAGAAGATCATATCGGCGGTACTGGCGTGTTGTACTACCTGCCCGTTAACTTTGGTCGTTAGCAGAAGTGCTTGGGGATCGGGAATAGCAGATGCTAACACAATACCCGGTCCCATCGGGGCGAAGGTATCAAGGGCTTTGCCAGCTGTGAACTGGCTTGTCTGCGTTTGCAGGTCACGAGCACTGACATCATTGAAGACGCTATAGCCTGCTACGTACTGGAGTGCCTCCTGCTCAGAAACCTCTTTGCAGCGTTGACCAATTACGACCGCGAGTTCGCCCTCGTAGTCAATCTCGCGGCTCACGCGAGGAAGCACAATAGGAGCGGAGGGACCAACAAGCGCATTGCGGAACTTGGCGAAGAAGAGAGGTACCCCTGTTTGTGCCATCCCTGCTTCGTTGGCATGATCGGCATAGTTGAGACCGATACAAATAATTTTATCTGGGTCAGGCACTGGCGGTCCAAGTTCAACGGATGCTGTCTTGAATACTCCTGGTGTGTCAGGGCTAGCGTTAAGTGTCTCATGTGCTTGCGTGAAGACCTTCTGCACCGTTGCAGGTCCGGCAGCGAGCAGATGTTTGGTCGTCGTCTCCTGGACACCATCGTGCCAGAGAGTTGTGACATCCACCACGATACCCTCATGTTCTATACCAGCACGCCAGCGTTCCCCGGTGTGACCTTGTGTGTGGTAACTGACGATTTGCATGTTTACGCTCCTCTCTCTACTCAGATACTGACTCGATCAACAATAGTTTTCCCAACATCCCTTGCTCATTGCGGTCTCAAGAGGATGTAGAATAGCGGCTGGCACAAACGCTACTCACGCTTCCTGGCTTGCCTGTTTCCGCGCTACCTGGTCACGTTCTTGATCGGAGTACGTGTATGGGTTGTCAATCAACTCGGCTTCTGCCTTCTCAGGATTCATACCCTGATGCCATGCTTGCTCGCCTATTTTGGACTTCGCGTTCTCAACTGTCTTAGCGACGGCCTGCCTGACTCTGTTAAGGTCAATGTCGAGGAGATGGTGGTCGTGCTTGACAACTTTACCATCCACCATTACCGTATGCACATCTCCACGCCCCGCTTGAAATACGACGTGCCCGTAGGGGTGGAGTAACGGGAACATCACCGGAGACTGGTCGTTTTTAATCAAAACGAGATCAGCTTTTTTGCCGGGGGTGATGCTACCAATGATGCTGTCCATTCCCAAAGCTTGAGCACCGCCAAGCGTTGCCCAGTTGACAACCTGCTCAGCACGCAGATGACTGAGTACGACGGTTTCGTTGCGCTTATGGGCTTCCAGATGCTCACGGGAGCGGTCCGCGTTGAGAGTGGCACGCATTGCAGAGAACAGGTCAGCACTCCACCACACGCTGGTATCCATTGACAAGGAAACGGGAATGTTATGCCGTCGGAGTTGCCATGTGGGAGGGTAGCCTTGACCCGCGTTATCCTCACTCTCTGCAGACACTGATGCATGACCACCCGTAGCCGCTATACGATGATACGAGTCTTCGGATAATGTTGCCGCGTGCACGTAGATGGTGGAGGGAGTCATGAATCCATGTTCGTGCATCAAACGAATACCATTATCATTGGTAGCACCCCAAACACCAGCATGTGTCGTCACCGACAAGTTGAAGTCACGCGCGACCTCGAACGCGCCCTTCTCTGGGAAGGCCGGATCGCCTGTAACGTCAAAGGCAATCTGCATGCGCAGCATGTCGCCACGTCCGTCGATGCGACGGCGAATGAAGTCAGCGAACTCAGGAGCCTTTGTCCACTCCCAGGGAGCACCGAGTAGGTTGCCGTAAGCGAGGACGAACCGACCCGGAACCGCTTCGAGCGCATCGACCGCAGCGTCGGCGTATTCGACTGTTTGCAAGCCATGAGACCAGTCAACCGATGTGGTGACGCCAGCATCTACGGCCTCAATCGCAGCAAGAAGGTTTCCCGCATAAATATCCTCAGCACGGAATATCTTGCCCCAGTTCAGGTAATAAAACTGGAAGTAGTTCGTGAGGGTCCAGTCAGCACCGAATCCACGGAGTGCTGTCTGCCACATGTGACGGTGTGTGTCAACCATGCCTGGCATGAGAATGCCATCAGTCGCGTCGATTTCTACCGCGTCATCCGGCACGACGAGTTTTCGTCCTACAGCTGCAATGCGCTTATCGATGACGAGGACATCACCACTCTCGATCATCCCAAGTGAAGGGTCGATGGTCAGCACCGTGGCGTTACGAAATACAACGGGACGGCCTGAAGGAAAGGAATTGCTATTCGCTGCTGTGCTCTGGCTCATTTTGCTCACCTCATTGTGGCCTAGCTATCAATTGCGGAGTAGACTGCACGAAGCTGAAGCTCTTTCGATTTTCGTCACTTGCTGTCTTTGCCCGCGTCCTGCTAGCCAAACTGCTTTTCAGAACCTTCAACGGTTGGCGATCAAAAGTGTGTGTATAAAAGTGTACTTGTCCACTATTTGCATATGCGACAGTTTCGTGTCGTGGTGTGACTCTTCATCGCCATTTAGACAAGGCATGCTACAATGTTGTAAAGTATGCACTATGCATAGAACATTTGTCAAGAGAGAATGGAGTGTATGAACGGAACAGCAGCACAGGGAAAGAGCAACACAACTCCCATCCTCACAAAACTTACGATAGCGGAGCAAATTGCGGCGACGCTGCGACACGAAATCATCACGGGACACC
>CAZZVE010000056.1:20669-25848 GCA_964657325.1 uncultured Ktedonobacterales bacterium | reverse complement strand
CACCCGCAAGGGGATGCCCCTCCCATATGACGTAGGTTTATGAACACCTTCGCGTATGGGAGGGGCATCCCCTTGCGGGTGCCCTTGTCCCAACAAATTGTGTGTCAAGACCATAGTATTATAGTTATCTTTCATATTACGCAATGCCGTTCTCCTCGCTGTACCATTTACGAGCATAGACAAACATTTCACGAAGAGCACGTAGAATGACCGAGAGCTTCGCGCCCGTTGCGCGTCCGGCAAGGCGTGGCAGGTGTCGTACTCCAACCTCGATACTTGTGCGTCCAGAGCGTGCAAGCTTATATAAAATCTCGGTATTGATCATCGCGCCACGTGTTTCTAAGGACTGTTCCTGGAAGAACTCGGAGCGATACAACTTGAAGGCACAGTCGATATCGCGGACGCGTACACCAAACATGAAGCGCACAAGCTGTTTCCAACCCCACGCGTTCAGTTTGCGCATCCACGTATCCTGGCGGTCGATACGATATCCTAGCACCGCGTCGTATTCTTCAATCAGTGGAAAGAACCGCGCCAGATCGTGAATATCGAACTGTCCATCGGAGTCCATAAAGAACGCAGTCTCTTTGCTCACCGACTCGAACCCTGTCACAAGTGCCGCTCCATATCCTTTGTTCATTGGATGCGTAATCAACCTAACGTGTGGATTCTTTGCGGCAATATCCGCGACAATCTCGCCTGTGGCATCTTTACTACCGTCATTGACCACGATCACTTCGAAGTCACAGTTCCAGTTGCTCAAAGCCGTCGTCACCGTTGCCAGCGTATTCTCAATCAAAGCTTCTTCGTTGTAAGCTGGTAGTACTACCGATAGGCTTCGTGGTGTGATAAACAGGTGTGGACGTGCTGGTGGCAAAAGGGGTTCTGTAGTGCGTTCGCTCTGCGTAAACACTGTGAAACGCATGCCAACGTAGGAGACCAAAAACGAGCAGGCTATCGCGCTCACCTTCGCGCTATTCATCCATAGGAAGCCGTCGAGCGATAACTTTGTGAGCAAGCTTGTAGCAAGCAATAAGAACAGGTCGTTGCAAAGGATGCCCAGCCCTGCCACAAGTGCGAAGCGCAGAAGTTGTTGTCGTGTCACCTGTGAACGCTGCTCAAACGTCCACAGCTTATTGCAGTAAAAGCTATTCGCCGCGCCTATCAGGTAGGCCAGTGAGTTATAGACAAGTAACATTGTCGCGTTCTGCGTTGGCATCATCAATAACAAAAGGTTGAAGGCCAGAATATCAATTCCGGTATTGAGGCCGCCCACAAAACCGAAGCGCAACAATTGTGTCCCTAGAAACAACCACGAACGTCCTTGTGCGGGTACGGAAAGTGTCGCTTTCATCATGAAGAATATGCTCCTGCTGTATGTATAATTTTTTAAATGAATTTGTGTGAGAGGCGGTAGGGGCAGCAATTCATTGCGCCCAAAGATGGGTCGGGAGGGGGACACGCTAGGAATAACGAATCGTTGCCGACGCGTTACCCCACCACCCCCATCTTTGGGCGCAATGAATTGCTGCCCCTACCGTTTTCTGGATATTAGTGGTAATCACACTCCTACGGATGTACCAATCTGGCACGCGCTATGGTCGGTCAAGATGCCAGCGGGCAATGGGCGCGTTGGCAAGGGTGCTGTACCATTGCGGTGATAGAGTGTGAGACCAGATGCCTCTTGTACCACTATCGAAAATTGTGATTTGAAGGTCGAACTCGTCAAATCGACATGAGCTGATACACGGTCTCCTGGGTCGTTGCGAACCGCGATAATCCAATCAACTGTGCCAGCAGGATGCGCTAATGCTTGATGCCAGAGTGTGTTCGAGCCATCATAAATGACATTTTTGAAGTCGATGCCCGTTTCTGGCTCGTTATAATCACCAGCCGTTACGTCTTCCAATATCTTGCCACCGGCATAGTGCTGTATCAGGTAGGCATTCACCACGTGTGTCTGTGTGCATGACAGGCCAAATTGTCCATCTTGCAGCGAAATGATGCCATTAGTGGCAACAAACAATGTCTGTACGAGAATAACTCCAACAAAGGCGAGTTGACCAAGAAGTTTTAAGCGAGCATGCAGTAATGTATAGACGCGTGCAACGAGGACAGTCAAGAAGAGGGCGGCAGGCGCGACCATCTCAGAACCATAACGCACATTGAAAAGTTGTACTGCTGCCTTCGCTGGTACAGCTCCCGGTACCCACACAATCGCTTGCCCACCATAAATCGAGAAAACGTACAGACCAAATGGTGCGATGAAGGCAAGCACCGCTAACAGGTCAGGTGAAACGCGACGACGTACAAAGAAAAGAAAAAAGGCAGCAATTGCAGCGATGAACAGAACTGGCCCAAATGTCTCTGCCGCGTCGAGCGTATACGTCTTGAGAGCGATCAACACATTGTGATAGGCATAGAGCGTACCATTGTGTAGAAATTGCTGTTGAAAGCCCTGTGAGGAAAAGACGCTATGCTGGAAGAAGAGTGGATCACCAAAGATCAACTTGTTCCAGATGAGCCATAATAGGATACCTAAACCACCGAGTACACCGAAGATGATAACGTTGCCTTGAATCTGCGCGAAACGCTGACGCTTCACTACTCCTATTACTCCAACCAGCACCAACAGCATGGCGAACAATGCCCAACCATCATAACGTGCGAGTGTAGCAAGGAAGGTTGCTGCGGCTGCTATAATCAGGTAGTGCGGTTTATCTTCCTGTGTCCACACCAGGAAGTAGTAGCTTGCCATTGTCAACGTCCACACGCAGACCAGTTCCGAGAGTGGTGTCGATTGCAGGTAAAGAATATTCGGGTTGAGTAGAAACAATAACGTACCCAGGAAACTGATGCAGCCATTCTTCGTCAATCGACGTGCACTTAAGTACAGGAAAGCCGCCGATGCAATATAGCTACCCATCGAGACAAAACTACCCGCTAAACCAGAGGTCCACAAAAAGTTGTTCCAGATGAAGGGCAACATCAGCAGATGCGGCAAGGGCAACCAGACACCACCTAGCTGCGCAACACCAGGAGTGGCACTATCGAAAACACTTCGTGCGATACGCATATGCGAGTACGCATCGCCATACAACAGTATTTGGTGCTTTTGGAAAAAGTAGACACATGCGGCGATACTTGTTATACATGCTGTAACGAGCGTAGCAACGAACCACAGATCACGTACCTTTGAACGTCTCGCCTTGCTTCGCGCTTGCCGTTGCTTGACCGAAATGGCTGGCATTGGTAGCGTCGTCAAGGCTTTGAGCGCATGTGCTACCGATGGAATGTCAGCGATATTACTGATAGTCGTTGTCGGAACAGCTTGTGCTATAGCCTGTGCCTTGATCTCCTCTTCCTGCTGTAGGGCATCTTGTGATGTTACTAACTGTGCTGCGTGCTTGCCTTGCAGATGGAGACCATGAACCGTCTTCTGCCAGTAGTGCGGCTTGACCAGCAATTCAAACAGGGCGATGAAGCCCGCGACGCTAATCATGGCCCAGTAAATTGGAATGAGCAACGCCCACAGCATCAGCGTATATTGCTTGCGTCTCATACACGCGAGCAGGTATAGGTACATGTAGAAGAAATTGCCGAAAATGAGACACATTGCTCCAGTATAAAGAATGGGTGCCGGAAACAGGACGTGATAGATCGGCGTGACCAACGGGCCAAAGGCGACATAGATGCCTAAGAGCAACCACATCAACGGATTGAGGAAGAGTACACCTACACCACTTGCCACAACTATATGAAAGGAGAACAGGTCGTGCTGTCGTCCTTCTTGAAAGTAGCGAAGTGGATTGCGCATATGAACCAAGTATGTTTGCATGTACCCCTTGATCCAGCGTGATCGCTGCCGCAACCAGTTCTTGACCTGTGAATTTGCCTCTTCATACGTCGTTGAATTGAGAACAACGGTTTTGAAGCGATAGCGTGTTAGACGTAGGCCAAGATCGCAATCCTCTGTGACGTTATAAGCATCCCAGCCCCCAAGGGCGCGCAGAGCTTTTGTACGAAAGTGGTTCGATGTGCCGCCCAGTGGTATCGAGAAACCGACCTGTTGTAGTCCTGGCAGAACTAGATCGAACCATAGCGAATACTCGGCGGTAAACCAGCGCGTAAGCAGATTTTGTGAGATGTTATAGAAGTTGAGTTTTGCCTGCACACATGCCACTTCGGGACCGTGATTGGCAAAGGTCAGGATCGTCTTTTTCAGTTGCATTGTATCCGGCACGTCTTCCGCGTCAAAGATGACCACATACGAGCCAGTCGCCTGTATCAAACCGTAGTTACATGCGCGTGGCTTCGTGCGTGGTTTACCTTCAGGTACCGTGATGATTTCAAAGTGCGACGGCAAGCCTAATGCGCGAATAGCGTTGCGCGTCTCCACGTCGTCAACCTCTGTCAGAAACAATATCTGCAATTTGTCAGTTGGATAATCCAATGCCTGCATCGCCTTCACGAATTGTGGCACCACCGCCGCTTCCTTATAAAGAGGACAAAGAATAGTGTAGCTAGGCCATGCGGCGTCTTGTAACGCATGCACTACCGCGTCATCAATCTGCTCTTCAGGCGAATGCTGAAACGACTTAATCGCCATAATGCTATTGAGGATCAGATTGAAGGCGTACACCATCGTGATTGCCGCAATCGTCGCCGTCAACATCGCCAGTTGAAAGTGGGCTACTCCTACCGTCCAGACCAGGATCAGGGCGCAAATTGTCACTAGTTGCGGTGTTGTAAATGTCTGAAGCGCGGATAACTCAGGTCGAAAGGGAGCGAATGTTGCGATCTCTTTCCCGTTTACCTGCACTACCCGATTGGCATCAAATGCATACTCGGCTCGCTCTCGCGCATCACTTGACAGGGTAGATTGATGTGCGAGCCATCGACGGTAGTGTTGCACCTGTTCGCGTAGCTCTGGTGCTATGTTGTCCAGCCCTGTTTTGTGCCATGAAAGGATAGGTCCAGCTGTTGGTAATGGTTTTGCACGTTCCGTTATAGATGATTGAATTGGCTTTATTTTCGGAAATGCCCTTGTTCCTGCATCAGGCGATGGAATATCCGATACCATAGGTTCGTCAAACTGTATCGTCATGAATGTTGCTTTCTTTCTATTTGTATACATTTTCTGTAGGGACCGATGTATCGCGTCCTGGGGTGGGGTGGG
>CAZZVE010000056.1:0-20659 GCA_964657325.1 uncultured Ktedonobacterales bacterium | reverse complement strand
GGGAACACGTTAGGGTAGCGAACCGTTGTCAATGCATTGCCCCTCCACCCCAGGACGCGATACTTCGGTCCCTACAGAAAAGATGAGAAATTATCTATGCAGCCAAAGCACCGTACCAACGGTGCAGGACAGTAGCGGCAGGTTGATCGCGCAGGCTAAACGCGCCTACATCATCCCAACCCCAGAAGAAGATGCCACGAATGTGCGGATCATGTGTTGTGTTTGCCAATGCTGCATCACATGCGGCGGCTTGCTCAGCAGGGTCTACAGGTGCGGTACTTGAAGATTCCCAGGCGTGGTAGAGAGTATCCGAACTATCGCGATACCCTATTTCTGAGATAAGTACAGGCTTGCCAAGCTTCATTGCGAATGTATCAAGCGCATTTCCAATAATACTCTTCCAGAGCGCGCTCATCTTTTGTGGGTCAACACGTGTCCTCGTATCGGTGAGCGAGAGGTATGCCGACACGCCGATGGCAGTGATGTTGCTATTGTGCATCCACAACGGTGGTGTCTTTTGAAGCGCGGTCCAGTTCATGTCATAGGTGAGCGCACCTGAAAAGACGCTGCGAATGTTCAGGATTAACTCATTCCAGAGCGCATCTGGCGCGAATTGTTGCAACCATTCCTCCTCTGTCCCAATGGCGAGTTGCTCGACTCCATTTCGCTGAGCCGCGAGCACGTAGGGCTTGAGTGCTTGCCAATAACTTGTGAACCAGCGTTGCTCGTCCTGTCGTGTTGAGAAAGAGATGGCACCCGACCACGCCATTGAGCCGCTACTTACAGTCAGAAGGGGTGTTATGAAGACGCGATAGCCGTGTGCGTGAGCCGCCAGTATGCCTTCAATAAATGAGGCAACCGTTGGTGTACTAACACCCGTTGTTACCGTCGTCGCCGAAAGTGACGATGAATAGAACAAAAGCGGCATTTCTATCCAATAGGCATGTGTCTGTGTCGTAATATCCTGCAAAGCCTGTATCCAGTGGATATCGCTCTTGCTATAGCCGGTAGGTGTCCACTGTGGATAAGCAACACCAGCCTCGAACGCAGGAACATGTATAGTTGATGTTTGCTGCCTCGTCGCAGTCGTAGCAATGGGAGAAGACGTTGTATGTATCGCTATACTAGCAGTAGTTTGTTGTGAGAGTTGTACAAAATGAGTGTAGCCTGTAAAAACGCAGACCTGAGAAGCAACACACAGCAGAATAGCTCCTAATAAGAGCAGTAGTGCATGCTTCCGTTGAGCAAAAAATCGACGCATACAACATCTCCTAACAAGACGATGTATCCGTGTAGGGACCGATGTATCGCGTCCTTGTCGGCAACCGATCCGAGAGAGGACGCGATAGATCGGTCCCTACACGGATGTTCGTTCACCTGAATGCGTGAAGGCTTGTATCTCTTCACTGAGAGTAAATGTAGAACAATTTTGTGGAGGTAGCGGTAGGATTTCTCTGTTTGCTTGGTTGTGAAACAGGAGATATGGTTGAGGATTGTTTACGCATCTAAGCATTAGAGACATGACAGGGGCAAGCCCTGTCACTACTATACTAACTTCACAGCGTGACTTTGCCACGCGGGTCCGTGTATGGTAGTGACAGGGCTTGCCCCTGTCATGCTTCTAGTCAAACTTTTGATTAACCCTGAAAACTACACGTTGACACTTCCGCCTCACCTGTGCTACGATTGATAGTGAGGAAGTGTATTTAGAACACTAGCTGACTCATTCTGTCTACTCTGTTTCCCTATGTACAATGCTCTATGTTCTCCATGTTAAAATGAATGTAGTGAGCATGTGTACATGCATAGACAACTATAAAGGAAGCCCCGCTTATGGGTATAAACTACCTCCTAATTATGGTGTCCTTGGCGGTCCTCTTCGGCTTACTGGTGATGGGTGTTACCTCCATCATTGGCCCTAAGAAGCCTTCGCCGGAGAAACTCGCCCCATATGAATGCGGCATTCAGGAGATTGAAGCTCCTCACCGCCGCTTCCCTGTCAAATATCTTTTAACAGGTATGCTTTTTATTGCCTTTGACATTGAAATCGTTTCTTTTTATCCTCTTGCCATTCTACTCCGCTCATTGGGAACACTGGGACTAGTTGAACTGCTCGTCTTCCTGCTGATCCTGGGGGTTGGCTATATCTACGTTTGGCGGAAGGGAGCATTTTCGTGGGAGTAGTCAAAAATCCCTGGGAGCCGGTACAGACCTATTCAAATACACAGACACCACGCCGCGAACTTACGATGAAAAGTGGTGATTTCGGTGTCCTGACCACTCAGGTGAGCAAGCTTATTGATTGGGGTCGTAGTTCCTCATTGTGGCCCGCCCTGTTCGGTCTCGCCTGTTGCGCTATTGAGATGATGGCAACGAGTGCTGACCGCTTCGATATCTCGCGCTTCGGTGCCGAGGTCTATCGTGCCTCACCACGGCAATCTGACTTAATGATTGTTGCTGGTCGGTGCTCCATCAAAATGGCACCAGTCCTGCGCCAAATCTACGATCAAATGCCAGAACCCAAGTGGGTTATTGCAATGGGAGCATGTGCTTCTTGTGGTGGGGTCTTCAACAATTATGCCGTTGTGCAAGGCGTTGATAAGATCATCCCTGTTGATGTGTTTATTCCAGGTTGCCCACCAACGCCTGATATGTTGCTCTTTGGCTTTAACGAACTGCAGCGTAAGATACGCGCGGGCATTCCCAATCCTCCTGATCCTCTGAAGGATGCAGGTATGAAATTAATTGGCCCCGTTGGTGAAGAATTATAATAGGTGTGGAGGGTGTGTTCTGGCATGAAAGGGAAAATGCATCTATTTTTCCCTTTCATGCCAGAACACACCCTCCACACGAAGATATATTTAAGGGAAGAATATAATTTTTATGGTCACGACAGCAGTATCAACGGTTGAGGCGATACAGGCGAAGTTCCCACAGGCAGTAACAGACGTAATCGAATTTCGTGGTGAACAAACTCTCCTGCTCAAGCCGGAAGCTCTTGTGAGCGTTTGTACCTATTTAAAGAAAAATTTGCAATACGATTTTCTGGAAACCATCACAGCGGTTGATTGGCCCGAACGTCTGCCACGCTTCGATGTTGTCTATCAACTCCTCTCAGTTCAGCACCAGTGTTTTCTGCGCCTCAAAATACAGGTTGGGCTGCGTCGTGAGAAGCATCCCGCAGTGCCAACAGTGACGAGCATTTGGCCTGGTGCCAATTGGTATGAGCGCGAAGTCTATGACCTGTTTGGACTCACCTTTACGGGTCATCCCGACTTGCGACGTATCATGATGCCCGCGGATTGGACAACACATCCACTACGCAAAGACTATCCACTGACTGGCTTTGAATTGCCAGAGCCGCACTGGGGTGGTCAAGTTCCTTATGATACCAATTCTGGCACTGGCAGTCAGACGTTGCGTACACCCGACGGGCGCGAACTTAATGACAGTCGCTCAAACATCAACACAGGCCAGGAACCCGGCACAAAAAAGAGGTAGTTGTATGGGTCTGATGATCGTCTTTAATAAAACAACACAGATAGGTTGTAGATTGTCAAAGGACATGTGTTAGGGGCAAGGGCACCCGCAAGGGGATGCCCTGGTTCAAGCAACAAATCATACCCGATGGGATAAGAACGCATGCAAAAACAAGAAGTAAAAATAGAAAACCAGTATTCGATAGACGAGAGCCAAACGCTAGAGGGCGGGCAACGTGTCGATACCATGACTATCAACATGGGTCCACAGCATCCAAGCACTCATGGTGTCTTGCGCTTGTTACTTACGATAGAGGGAGAGACCGTTTTAAAAGCCATTCCCGATATCGGTTTCCTGCATACAGGTATCGAAAAAACGGCAGAGGCCAAGACATACCATCAAGCACTCGTCTTGACGGACCGCATGGACTATCTTGCGCCGCTCTGCAACAATCTTGGCTACTCGCTCACCGTCGAACGCTTGATTGGTGTTGAGGACGAGATCAGCAATAAGATAAAATACGTTCGCGTCATGCTTGCGGAGTTACAGCGCATTGCCAGTCACCTCGTGTGGCTTGGTACACACGCGCTCGACCTCGGCGCACAAAGTATGTTTCTATACTGCTTCCGTGAGCGCGAAATGATTCTCGACATCTTCGAGTACATTTCTGGTGTACGTATGATGACCAGCTATATTTGCCCCGGTGGACTACAAGCTGAGCTACCCGTTGGCTTTGAAAAAAAGGTCCGTGAATTCACGAGTATCTTCCCGGCACGGCTGCAAGAATACCACGATCTGCTTACCAATAATCAACTCTGGCTTGAACGCACAAGAGGCGTCGGGCATTTGAGTGCCGAGGATGCTATCGCCTACGGTGCGAGTGGTGCCGTTTTGCGTGGTAGTGGTGTTGTGTGGGACCTACGCAAAGTTTTCCCATATAGTGGTTACGAAAACTTCGAGTTCGACATTCCTGTTGGCTCCAATGGTGACGTATACGACCGCTATCTGGTACGCATGTTGGAGATGGAACAAAGTCTCAACATCGTCAATCAAGCCTTAGACGGTATACCAACAGGTGCATTCCGCATCAGCAATCCCAAGTTCGCACCACCACCAAAGTGGCAAATCACGGGCAGTATGGAAGCCTTAATACATCACTTCAAACTCTACACTGAGGGGTATCGTCCCCCAAAGGGGGACGTGTTTGTGCGTACCGAATCACCAAAAGGCGAACTAGCCTTCTATATTGCCAGCGATGGAACCGCTAAGCCCTATCGTATGCATGTACGTGGCGCATCCTTTGCGAATCTGCAAGTGTTACCATTGATGGTTGAAGGCGGCTTCCTCTCGGATGTCGTGGCCTCAATTGGAAGCATTGATATCGTGTTAGGTGAGGTGGATAGATGATTTCAGAACAAACAAAACAGCGCATGCGCGTCCTTGCATCGCGCTATCCCGTAGCACGCTCAGCCGTCATGCCTGCACTACATTTGGCACAACAGGAAGAGGGCTATATCACTGCGGCGGGACTACAGGCAGTTGCTGAAGCTGTTGGCTTAACTGTCGATGCCGTGGAGAGTGTGGCAACCTTCTATACCATGTACTATCAGCACCCACAGGGCAAGCAGGTAATTCATGTGTGTACCAGCATCTCTTGTTATCTGCGTAACTGCGATGCACTCGTTGAGCATCTCGAAAAACGTCTCGGTATCAAACGTGGCGAGACGACACCCGACGGCAACTTCACTCTAATGACCGCTGAATGTCTAGCCTCCTGTGGTACAGCTCCTGTCCTTCAAGTCAATGGCGAATTCGTCGAAAATGTGACGCTAGAGAAGGCCGACGCGCTTCTACAGGAGTTGAACCAGAATATAGCAACAAATGGACATGTGGGCACTAATGGTCGTGGAGTGGAAACTAATGGTCGTGGAGCGGAGACAAACGGTCGTATTGGGGAGATGGACGGACGCCCACAAGGGGCGTCCCTACCATACACGACGGTGCCGCGTAACAACGGAATATAGTAGGGACGCTCCGAGCCGCATTCGGAGAATGACGAAGGCCGTGGACGTCCGTTGTGAATTATTCATTATCCGTTGGTATACATTTATCGTTCTTAGTATGTATCGACTATCTATTGGTTTCCTGTAATTTAAAGGAATCATATTTATGCCAGAATTGATTGTCACAAAAAATCTCAATATTCCTGGTTTGGACACGCTTGATGTCTACCGTCAAAATGGTGGTTATGAAGCATTAGCATATGCACTCAAGACATATCAACCTGATGACGTAGTTGCGCTCATCAAAGACTCAGGACTGCGCGGGCGTGGTGGTGCAGGATTTCCAACGGGTATGAAGTGGGGGTTCCTCGCGAAAAACAACATGCCGCGCTACCTATGCTGCAATGCCGACGAAAGCGAACCAGGGACGTTCAAAGACCGCATGTTGATGGAGAAAAACCCGCATCAACTTGTAGAGGGTGTCATTATCACTAGTTTTGCATGTGGCGTCACCACCGCGTTTATTTATGTTCGCGGTGAACTTGCTAAAGCGGGGCGACAGGTGGAACGAGCCGTAGAAGAGGCATACGCGGCTGGACTCATAGGGAAAAATATCCTGGGTAGCGACTATAGCCTGGATATCATCGTGCATCGTGGCGCGGGTGCGTATATCTGTGGTGAAGAAAGTGCCTTGATGGAATCGCTGGAAGGGCGACGTGGCTATCCACGCCTCAAACCACCATTTCCAGCCGTGGTTGGTCTCTATGGTGGTCCTACCGTCATTAACAACTGCGAGACTCTGAGTACCATCCCTTCAATTATCAAAGGTGGTGCTTCATGGTATGCATCGTTTGGTACTGAAAAGAGCAAGGGAACACGCGTCTTTTGTCTCAGTGGACACGTCAAAAAGCCAGGAAATTACGAATTGCCACTCGGTACACCGATCAGTACACTAATTTACGATGAGCAATATGGTGGAGGCATTCTCGGCGACAAAAAGCTGAAAGCTATCATCCCTGGTGGTTCATCAACCTTTATCCTGAGCGCGGACAAGGTAGACACTCCACTCGACTTCGAGTCAATTGCTGCTGTAGGCTCTATGCTTGGTTCCGGTGGTGTCATCGCTATTCATGAAGACACCTGTATCGTTGGTGCCATTTTACGCATGACCGAGTTCTATCGTGACGAGTCCTGCGGCAAATGTACTCCTTGTCGTGAAGGCACCTACTGGCTCACCGAAATTTTTGAACGCCTTGAGCATGGACAAGGTAAAGAGAGTGACATCAAACTGCTCGTCGATATCTGCGACAACATCAGTGGTAAGTCCTTCTGTCCACTTGGCGATGCGGCGACCAGTTCAATCACCAGTGGCATCAAGCTGTTCCGCGAAGAATTTGAATATCACGTCACACACGGTCACTGCATGGTTGGCCCCAATAGCGTACGCTCTGCAGAAACCGGAGCCGTCGAAGGTGCCGCTCTGCATGCAGGTGCAAGATAATGATCTCGTGTTGGTGTAGATGCAAGCGCAATTTCATTGCGCTTGCATCTACACCAACACAATAACTACCTATTAAGAAGAAATTATATGCCAGAAGAGAAAAAAGACGAACTTATCCACCTCACCATTGACGGTAAGCCCGTCGAGGTTCCCCCTGGAACACTGGTGTGGGCGGCGGCAAAACAGGCTGGAATAGAAGTCCCTATTTACTGCTATCATCCCAAGATGCCGCCTCTGGGCGCATGTCGCATGTGCTTTGTCGAAATCGAGAAGTTGCCGAAGCCACCGCAAACCGCGTGTACGACACCAGTGAGCGAGGGTATGATTGTGCATACCAAGACCGAAAAGGTTCTCAAAGCACGTCGGGGCACATTGGAATTTTTGCTTATCAATCACCCACTCGACTGTCCTGTATGCGACAAGGGCGGTGAGTGCGATCTACAAGATTTTACACTGCGTCATGGTCCTGGTGGAACACGTTTCGACCAGCACAAACGCCACTATACAAAAGCGGTACCAGTCAGTGACAACGTATTGCTAGACCGCGAACGCTGCATTCTTTGCCAACGTTGCACACGCTTTAGCTCAGAAATCTCGATGGACAACGGCCTCGTGATGATCTCGCGTGGCTACAAAATGGAGGTTGGCACGGCTCCTGACCATGCCTTTGACTCGGTTTTCTCCGGTAACACTGTTGAGATATGCCCCGTTGGAGCACTGACCGCCGCCTCGTACCGCTTTAAATCGCGCCCATGGGAACTCAAGCGTACCGCGAGCGTCTGCAACAATTGTAGTGTTGGCTGTAATGCACGTGTCGATGTGCGCGTCGATAAGGTTATGCGCTTGATGTCACGTACAAATGACGAGATCGACGACGGCTGGTTGTGTGATCGTGGACGGTGGGGCTTCGAGTTCGTCAACAGTCCACAACGTCTACGCACACCTATGATTCGGCGTAGTGGTACGCTTGTACCCGCCACATGGGATGAGGCATTCTACTATACCGCCAAACGCTTCAAAGATATCACCGCCAAGCATGGCGCACAATCAATTGGTGGCATCGGATCGACCCGTACCACTAATGAAGAGGCGTATCTGTTCCAAAAACTATTGCGTACCGTGCTCAACACACCGAACGTTGACCATCATCACGGCAACTTCCCCGGTGTACGCGACGCATTGACAGGTAAACCCTGGCGTATGACCAATAGCATCGCCGAAATTGAGAAGGCATCGCACATCGTCTTGATTGCCTCCGATCCATACAAACGCCAACCTGTATTGAACTTACGTATCAAGAAAGCAATGAAGGCGGGGGCGAAAATCTTCATCGTCAACTCAGATGTTACCGAGCTTGACAGACTCGCCACTCGCAAGATTACACTTCCACAATACGGTGCAGGCGCGGCTGCGAAGTTGTTGCTTAGCAATGTCGTGAATGGCGAGACGGTCAAAATTCCCAACGAAGAGATACGAGCGAAAGTTGTACGCGAAAACGCAGTAATGCAAGAACACGCAACATCTCTTGGCTTAGAGACGACAGCGCAATTAGTAGAGCTAGCGCACGAAATTGCCGAGGCGAAGAGTGCCATTCTTCTTTATGATGAAATGGCGACCCTCGACCCTAACTGTGCTGACCTTGCCGCAGACCTACAAGCACTCGCGGTGATTACCGATAACATCGGGCGTCCTGGTGCTGGTGTTGGTCCTCTATTCGAGGATGCCAACTCGCTTGGTGCACGTGATATGGGTCTCTTACCCGATGCTCTACCAGGCTATCAACCTGCATCAGAGGTGGGCAAATCATACGCGGAAATGTTGAGCAGTCCAGACATCAAGGCACTATTCGTCATGGGTGCGAATCCAGCGCGACACCTGCCCAAGCCTGAACTTCCCTCGTCACTAGAGTTTATCGTTGTACAGGATATTCTGCTGACCGAGACCGCGCAACAGGCCGATGTGGTCTTCCCTGCCGTAACCTTCGCTGAAAAAGATGGCAGCATGACCAACGTTGATGCTCATGTACAGGCCATTCGTCGCAGTTTACGCCCATTGCCAGGAGCAAAGGCTGATTGGGAAATCCTGGTCGAGCTTGCGCAACATCTTGGCAACAAGACATGGGACTATGAGACACCGGCGGATATTCTACATGAAATAGCCGAAAACAATCCCTTCTATGCTAGCCTCGAATGGGAAGACCTGGGGCAGCAGGGAGTGCGTATCACGCAAGAACAGGAGGTGGCGCGTGCTTGATTTTATCAACAACCCTATTGTCGCAACCATTATCAAAAGTGCTATCGTCATCTTCGTGTTGCTCACAGTATTCGCGTATATGACGCTTATCGAGCGTGTGGTTATCGCTCGCATACAGGGTCGCATCGGTCCAAACCGCGCAGGTCCACTAGGAATATTCCAACCTGTTGCGGACGGCGTTAAGATGGCGTTCAAAGAACAGATTGTGCCAGCACAGGCCAAAAAGCTGGTGTACGTGATCGCGCCAATCATCTCGGTTGTTGTCGCAATTTCAGCTTTTGCGGTTGTTCCATTGGGCAACAACTGGGTTGCTGGCAAGTCCAGCGTGTGGGACCCGGTAATTGGCGATGTCAATATCGGTATTCTCTGGATACTCTCTATCTCATCGCTCGCCGTGTACGGTATTGTGCTTGGCGGTTGGGCCTCAGGCAACCGCTACTCCCTACTTGGCTCACTACGTAGTGCGGCCCAAATGGTTTCTTACGAAACAAGCCTTGGCCTTGCACTTAGTGGCACGTTAATGTGGGCTGGCACCTTGAGTATGGTTGGGATCGTACATGCGCAGTTACCATTCAGTACATCGAATCCAACGGGACAAGGTATCTGGTTTATCGCAGCCCAGCCACTCGGCTTTGTGCTTTATGTCATCGCAGCCATTGCCGAAGTCAACCGCGCTCCCTTCGACCTGCCAGAAGCGGAGCAAGAGTTAACAGCTGGTTATCTAACCGAGTACAGTGGTCTACGTTGGAGCCTGTACCAGATGGCTGAGTACATCAATATGATTACCGTGAGCGCGGTCGCTTCGACGCTCTTCCTTGGTGGTTGGGGCTTCTTCGGCTTTGGCCTTGAGCGTATTCCAGGCGTTTCAATTATCATCTTCATTATCAAGGTTGCGTTGTTCCTGTTCTTTTTCATCTGGCTCCGTGCCACGTTGCCGCGCATCCGCTATGACCGCTTAATGCATCTCGGCTGGCAAACATTGTTGCCACTCGCTGTACTGAACGTGGTTGTAACAGCTATCGTGGTCGCGTTTGGTCTGCCGTGGTGGATCAATGGCATTGTCGGTCTCGCCGTTGTCATTGGTCTCTTGCTCTATATTCAACGTCATAGCGTCACCGAGGGCACGCGCTTCACTAATACTACTCTTGACAAACACGACGGTAAAGGCACCACAAAAGCCATTCTACCAACGTCCGTGCGCCTCGCCAAATTCGAGAAGATCAGCGCACCTATTGTGGTAGAGGCCGAGCCAACAGGAGATGTGGCCCAAACCGAGGTGGCGAAAGCGTAATAGAATTCCTGTACGGGTCTGCTTCAGCACACCCTTTCGACATTCTACAATCTTTGAGGATACACGAAAACGTCTCATCAATCCTGTAGACAGAAGCAGTTGGCGAGAGGGTGTGCTGAAGCAGAACCGTACAGAAGTTTACCTTCTCGTGTCATTGTAGTGGGAACCTCAATATAAATAGCAAAATATAATGTTGACCAATACCTATTTACAAACTCGACAATTATTACCATATCTTACAAATGAAGAGCGCAAGCAATTGGCAGAAGAACTCAAGGGCATGATTGAGGATGAGGGAACCGAACCACTTCACAGCATAATGGAATTTATGGGCATTGGAGAAGAACTTTGGAAGGGCGTTGATGTGGAAGCGTACCTCAAAGACTTACGCGGTTCACAAAGGTGACAAGGTTAAACAACTTTGATATGATTGAGATTGACGCTATTTAAGTAACTTAAGGAGGTGAAAAGCTATGTCAACTTCTTATTCCTATAATGAGGTACTCAACCAGATACAAAACTTTCCGTTACATGAACAACGCCGTTTGCTAAAAGACTTGGAAGCAATTCTTAGTAGACCTAAAGCTAAGCCTAGTCACAGTCTTTTAGAATTAGAGGGACTGGGAAAAGAAATATGGGAAGGTATTGATCCTCAAAAGTATGTGGATGAGGAGCGAGATTCATGGGCTGGGTAGAAGAGTTACGCGGGAAGGTCGTGGGGTTAGATATAACACCTCTTATTGCATTCGTCGAAAAGCAAGCGGCTAATGTACAACTACTTAGACCTTTTTTCTTAGCAGTACAAAATTATGAGATTTCAGTAGTTACATCGACTGTAACATTACTAGAGGTGCTTGTTCATCCTATTAGAAATGGAGATGTAAAGCTAGCTCAAAGAAACCGTGATATTTTACTAGATTCAGCAGGATTTACTATCATAGATTTAGATCAAGAGATTGCTGAGGAAGCTGCTCGACTTAGAGCTTTTCACAATATTCGTACACCTGACTCAATTCAAATGGCAACCGCTATTCAAATGAATGCCACCCACTTTCTAACGAATGATTTAAAGCTTCCATCCTTACCAGAACTCAAAGTCTTAAAGCTTGACGAACTTAAAACACGACCAGAATATTTAGCATCAGACGATTTACACTAGCTTTATACTAACACTAGCAACGCTACACAATGCAAGGAGCATACACACATGTCTTTTGATATCATAAAAGGTATGGCGACGACTATCAAGAATATGGGCAAGAAGCCAACCACTATTTCGTATCCAGAAGAGGAGCGAGAGCTACCACAACGCTTCCGAGGGCGTCACGTCCTGCACCGTTATGAGAACGATCTCGAACGCTGTGTGGGCTGCTACCTCTGCGCGGGTGCCTGTCCCGCAGACGCTATCTACATCGAGGCCGAGGAGAACACCGAAGAGAATCGTGTCTCGGCTGGCGAACGCTATGCGAAAACCTTCGATGTCAACCTGTTACGCTGTATCTTCTGTGGCTATTGTCAGGCCGCGTGTCCTACGGGGGCGATCACGCTAGAACATGACTACAAACTTGCCGCCTACTATCCCGAAAATCTCGTCTACCACAAAGAGCAACTGCTTGAAGTAAAGGGTCAGCACACCGTCGGTTCAAACGACGTATGGACAGAACCCGCACCACAAGACGCCGTACAGCCAGTGCCACAAGACACCAGAGTTTTTGACGGGTCTTCTACCAGTGCGGCTGCCGTTGGACTAGGCAACACGCGCCTTGAGCGTCCTGTTCTGCTAACGGATGAAGAGCAAGACGAGGACAGGAGAAAACTTTGATGGATACCGCGACAATCATAGCATTTTATGTGCTGGCTGTTGCAACAACTGCCTCCGCACTTGGCGTGATCAGTTTCAAAAACGCGGTGCATAGTGCCTTGAGCCTGATTTTGACGCTCATCTTTCTCGCGCTTTTCTATCTACAACTAGGGGCAATGTTCATCGCCATCGTGCAAATCCTGATTTATGCAGGGGCGATCATGGTCTTGTTCCTTTTTGTCGTCACGATGCTCGCACCTGACGGCGACGATGTAGAAGGCATACGTGACCCCATTTCCTGGCAACGTATTGTCGGTGGTCTTCTTGGCCTATCGCTCGTCGGAGCACTGAGCTACCTGCTCTTTACCGGAGCCGCCAACACCGCGACCACAAAAGCACCAGCGAGCGAGGGGCTACAAGCAGTCGTGGACAAACATGGCAACATCGAAGCATTTGGTCTCGCCCTTTTTCACGGCTTCGCCTTCCCATTCGAGGTTACAAGTCTTCTTATCGTCGTCGCTATATTAGGTGCAATGGTCTTCGGACGCCGTGTGTAAGTCGGGGTTCAAAGGGGTGACAACCCCTGCGGGGTGTGGGGTGTACCCACAATACCCAAACTTTCCCACGCCGCCGTAGGCGGCGGAAGAACAATAGGAGTATCCTTTATGCCATTATCAGCATATCTCATTGTGAGTGCACTATTATTCACTATTGGTGTTTTGGGCGTGCTCATTCGGCGCAGCCCACTCGTTATATTTATGTCTATTGAATTGATGCTCAATGCCGTCAATCTCTCATTTGTGGCCTTCTCACACTTTCTCGACTCGGCTGATGGACAAATGTTTGTCTTTCTCGTGCTAACCGTTGCCGCCGCAGAGGTCGTCGTCGGTCTAGCTATCATCGTCTCCATCTTCCGCACACGCCGCAATATTGATGTTGACGAAATGAACGTATTGCGAGGCTAATCTCATGACAAATCTTAGTATATGGGTGCTGTTACTACCACTCCTGGGCTTTATCCTCCTGGGCATACTCGGTAAATCACTCTCACGCACAACCATTCTTGCCATCGCATGGGGAGCTTGTAGTCTGGCCTTTGTCTGCGCCGCTATCAGCTTCCTCTCCATGCTTGGTACAACACCCGATGCGGCACGGGTTGCCGACACAACTGTCTATACATGGGTTGCCTCTGGCACCTTTCAACTGAATTTCGGTTTGCTTTATGACCCGCTTTCCGCAACGCTCTTAATGATTATCACGGGTGTTGGTCTGCTCATCCACATCTATTCAGCAGGCTACATGGAAGACGATCCGAGCTTCTGGCGTTTCTTTGCCTATCTCAATTTCTTTATTTTCTCGATGGTCTTACTTGTACTCGCGGATAACTTTCTATTTCTCCTTGTAGGTTGGGGACTGGTCGGACTTGCCTCATTCTTACTGATTGGCTTCTGGTATCAACGCCGTAAAGCTATTGCAGCCGCGCAAAAAGCTCTTGTCATAAACATTATCGGCGATGTTGGCTTAATGCTTGCTATCTTCCTGATCTTCGTGAACTTTGGTAGTCTCAACTACCAGGACGTTTTCAGTAGAGTAGGGAGTGCCTCAACGGGAGCCGTTACTGCTATCTGTCTATTGCTCTTCGTTGCGTGTGCCGCCAAATCTGCACAGCTGCCGCTCTACATGTGGTTGCCCGATGCGATGGAAGGTCCAACTCCCGTCAGCGCATTGATTCATGCGGCAACGATGGTCACGGCTGGTGTCTACCTTGTGGCACGCACAAATACGCTGTTCACAGCTGCCCCCATCGCATTGAATGTTGTAGCGGCTATTGGTGGAGCAACGGCATTGTTCGCTGCCACAATTGCGCTTTTCCAACTCGATATCAAACGTGTTCTGGCCTACTCGACTATCAGTCAGCTTGGCTACATGTTCCTGGGTGAGGGTGCTGGCAACTATAGCGCAGGTATCTTTCACCTGACGACACATGCATACTTTAAAGCTCTCCTCTTCCTGGGTGCGGGCGCGGTTATTCACGCGCTAAGTGGAGAGCAGGATATGCGCAAGATGGGTGGCTTGCGCAATAAGTTGCCTATCACCTTCTGGACGTTCTTGATTGGAGCACTTGCCATCAGCGGTATCTTCCCGCTCTCAGGTTTCTGGAGCAAGGACGAGATACTCGGCTCGATGTTGGCACAGGCAACAGCGACGGGTAATGTGTGGTACTACATTCTGTGGGGTGTTGGTCTGCTCACGGTCGGCCTTACCGCGTTCTACATGTTCCGTCTCTTCTTCGGTATCTTCTTTGGCTCCTATCGTGGGGGTACAGCCGTGGCACAGCAGGACGATGAGGAAGACGAAACGGGCGGACATCACGCGGGTAATGTACGCTATAGCGACATTCATGAAGTGGGACCAATCATGTGGGTGCCGCTCGCAATTCTCGCGGTCCTCTCAGTGATTGGTGGCTTCGTTGGTTCACTGGCAATCTTTGGTGCCTCAAACTGGCATCCATTGTCAGGCTTTCTTGGCACACGCGCACCAGCGATTGAGCCATCGTTAGCCGTCTCATGGACCTCGACGGGTTTAAGTCTTGGACTTGCAATCGTAGGCATCTTTGCCGCGTATGCGCTCTATCGACGTGGCTTTGTATATAAAGAAAACAAGAGTCCGTTGTATCAGCTTGTACTCAACAAGTATTATGTTGACGAGGGCTTGACGCTCCTCCTGATTAATCCTATTTTCGCGTTTGCTCGTGCCGCAACGCGCTTCCTAGAAGGCGATGCGTTGGATGGTGGAGCACGAGGCTTCGCCTTCCTGTTCCGGGGCACAAGCACCGGCCTACGTCGCTTGCAAACGGGCTATATGCGTAACTATGCCCTGGCAATTCTGCTAGGTGCTGTCCTGATAGTTGTCTACTTCGCGGTGAGGGGGTAACGGTCATGTTCCCATTACTAACAACAATTACCTTTCTCCCGCTCGTGGGAGGTATCGCGCTGCTCTTCTTACCAAAAGAGCAACTCAGCGCGATACGTTGGACAGCACTAGGTATCGCAATTGCGAACTTGATACTCGCTTTGATTTTACTGCTCGGCTATTCACAATCAAACGTAAGCGCGACCTTTACTGGCACATTTCTGTTTACCGAAAAGCTGATATGGATTTCGTCGCTTGGCATTAATTATAGTTTGGGAGTCGATGGTATCAGTGTTCTGTTGGTTGTCCTGACAGCTCTTTTGACACCTATCTGTATTCTTGCCTCGTTCCCAATTGAGCAAAAGGTCAAGAACTACATGGCCTTTATGCTGCTGCTTGAATGTGGCATTATCGGCGTATTTGTGTCAACAAACCTGTTCCTGTTCTACATCTTTTGGGAACTCATGCTTATTCCTGCCTACTTCCTAGTTGGCAGTTGGGGCGGTCCACGACGCATCTATGCCGCGTTCAAGTTTGTTCTCTTCACCTCTGTCGGTAGCTTGATTATGCTGGCAGGAGTAATCGCTATTGGCTATTATCACCAACTCGCCGCAGGTGGAGGCTATACGCTTGAGCTATCATCGCTGCTAAACACGAAGTTGGATAACGGGACACAGATGTGGCTCTTCCTAGCGTTCGCGGCAGCATTCGCGGTGAAGGTTCCCTTTATCCCGTTCCATAGCTGGTTGCCCGACACCTATAGTGAGGCACCCGCGCCTGTAACGGCAATGCTCGCTGGCGCGATGTCGAAGACTGGGGCATACGGTTTTCTACGCTTCTGCATTCCGCTCTTTCCACAAGCGGCTCAGACATTAGCTCCATTGTTCAACACACTAGCGGTTATAGGCATTCTCTATTGCGCTGTGCTGGCCTTGACGCAGACGGATATGAAGCGTTTGTTGGGCTATTCCAGTATCAGTCACCTTGGCGTGGTTATGCTTGGCATGTTTGCCTTCAACGTGCAGGGTGCTGAAGGTTCTGTATTGCAGATGGTCAATCATGGTATCACGACGGCCGCGCTTTTCCTGATTGTCGGTTTCATTGAGCGTCGTGCGGGAACACGTCGTATCAGCGACTTCGGGGGTATGGCGGTGCGTGTACCCGTGCTGGCAACGGTTATGTTTATCGCGGTGCTATCGTCACTTGGTTTACCTGGACTCAATAGTTTCGCGGGTGAGTTTCTCGCGTTCCTCGGTGCTTTCCGTAGCAATGTTGTCTTTGGGACGCTCGGCACTATTGTTGTTGTGCCTGCCGCTTGGTATCTCATCCGCTTCTTTCAGGGTGTGATGGAGGGGACGCGCAACTCGGAGGCGGTGACGGTAAAGCGAAGAAGTATGTTCAGTGATATCAGTCTACGCGAGTTCGTGTCGATCTCACCACTTCTACTCTTAATCTTTTATATTGGTCTACAACCCTTGCCCTTGACCGCAATTTTGGAGCCATCAGTACTGAGTACGCTGCAAAATCTCGGCAACGCGTTTGTGAGATAGAGGTTTCATCATGACGTTTACCTATTCAGTCACTGCCTTGGATTGGGCGCGCATCTCGCCCGAACTGGTCCTGGCGGGTATCACGCTTCTTATTATGATGGTGGACCTGTTCTTACCACAAACGGGAAGCGGTCCTAAAGACAGGCATAGCGGCACATCAAACTTTACCGCCTTGCCCGCACTAAGCATTATCGGTATTCTGGGAGCGTTCGTCGCCACAATCATACTCTTTGTGGCAGGACCATTCCCCCCAACTAGTGGTATAAACATAACTCTGTATATCCCACGCTACGCGTTTAACAACATGATTAGTGCCGATTGGGGTTCACTTTACGGCTATATTATCGTATTGAGTGCAAGCTTGCTCGGCGTGTTGTTCTCGCCAGCATATCTCAAACGACTCAACCTTGTACATCAAGGTGAATATTATGCACTGTTAATGCTTGCGACTATTGGCATGATGCTGCTCACGGCGGCAGCTAGCTTCCTAGTCGTCTTTATCGGTATTGAGATGCTCTCGCTGTCTCTGTACATTCTATGTGGTTTCGTGGCACGGCGCAAGAGTTCGCAAGAGTCGGGCATGAAATACTTCCTACTCAGCTCATTCGCCTCGGCATTCTTGCTCTACGGTATCGCATTAACCTATGGCGCGACGGGCAACACATCGTTCGCAGGTATCCAAAGTTTTTTAAGCGGACACGCCTCATCATTTCCAACACATGCAATGCTACTTATTGGTATGGGATTACTTGCTGTTGGTTTTGCCTTCAAGGTTTCGGCAGTTCCCTTTCAAGCATGGACACCTGATGTGTATGAAGGTGCACCAGCACCTGTGACCGCGTTTATGTCGATTGCAACAAAGGCGGCAGCAATCATCGCCTTTGCGCGTGTCTTCGGTGTTGTCCTCTACAACGTCCATAATGACTGGTTGCCTATTATCGAGACGATCACCATCCTGACAATCATCGGTGGTAACGTCCTCGCGTTGGTGCAGAGTAATCTCAAGCGTCTGCTCGCTTACTCCGGTATCGCCCATGCTGGCTATCTCTTAATCGGTATTGTGGCGGCTTCTGCAACCGTCGTTGGTACAGGCTTCCCTGATACTCGCACGACTGCGCTTTCGTCAATTCTTTTCTACCTGCTCTGCTATACCTTCCTGAATATGGGTGCCTTTGGCATCGCGTCGCTGCTGGAACGCGCCGATAATTCAGGCAACGATATACAGGACCTACGCGGCCTCTGGTATCGCCGTCCTGGAATGGCTGGTCTGCTGGCATTCTTCCTCCTTGGTCTGGCTGGGTTCCCACCAATGGCTGGTTTTGCTGGCAAATACTATCTGTTCTATGCTGCGCTCAATAGTGGGCATCCTGAATTACTCATCATTGGTGTGCTAGCTAGCATTCTGGGTATGTACTACTACCTGCGTATCATCGCGGCGATGTTTATGGAGGGCGATAGCGCATTAGCGCAGGTGCTAGGATTAGGCAACACTCCTGCGACTACGACATCCGTGCCCGCCACTCCACGAGTTCCCACCACACCGCGCGTTGTTCCTGCGAAGGTAGGTACTAGTGGTTCAACAGGCAGACTTGCTACGTCCTCCTCTGCTACCGCGGTTGCAGTCAAGACGCCGACTGCCGGTCTAACGCAAACAGCATCGCCCGTTGTCGATGCCTCGAGTGAGCAAGAGGCGACAGGTGGTTTGAACTGGATAACGTGGACTGGTATTGGTATCGCTGCTGTTGGGTCAATAGCGATGGGTACAATTCTGCCATTCTGGTTAATTGGCCTCGCACAACAAGCGGCGAACATGATGATTAGATAAACATATAGAATAACTGCGTGTTGGTGGAAGCATGACAGGGGCAAGTACTGTCACTACTATACACGAACTCGCGTGGCAAGCCACGCAGTGGCGGAAAGTATGGTAGTGACAGGGCTTGCCCCTGTCATGCTCCCCGCACAAATTATTTAGAGGAGAGGATGTAGTAGACATGACGACACAACACATTGCACCATATGGGTCCTGGAAATCGCTCATCACTGCTGACCTGATTACATCGGCCTCGATTCGGTTCGGTATGACCGCGCTTGATGGACAAGATACCTATTGGCTTGAGGGGCGTCCAAACGAGGGAGGGCGCAATGTACTTGTACGTCGTGCTGCTGATGGTACAACATCAGACCTTACGCCACAACCGTTTAATGCACGTACTCGTGTTCACGAATATGGCGGTGGGGATTATGTTGTGCACAATGGAACCGTCTATTTCTCGAATTTCACTGATCAACGTATTTATCGCCTGACTCCTGGTACCACCACACCTGAACCTCTAACGGCAGAAGGCAAGATGCGCTACGCTGACTACACAATAGACCTACGACGCAATCGTTTGATTTGTGTGCGCGAAGACCACACAGATACAACGCGTGAAGCCGTCAATACGCTGGTGAGTGTTGCGCTCGATGGCAGTGGACGTGTAGAGGAGTTAGTCGCGGGTAACGACTTTTACTCCACGCCACGTCTCAGTCCTGATGAGGCACAACTGGCATGGCTCACATGGAAACACCCGAATATGCCGTGGGATGGTACAGAGCTATGGGTCGGTGATATCGTCGATGGACAGGTCGTCACTGGTCGGCGTGTTGCTGGCGGACACCGCGAGTCGATTTTTCAACCCTCATGGTCGCCGGACGGTATTCTGCATTTCGTCTCAGACCGTACTGGCTGGTGGAACCTGTATCGTTTGCGCGATGGAGCATATCAACCACTGTACGAGAAAGATGCGGAATTTGGGGAGCCACAATGGGTGTTTGGACTGTCGAGCTATGGTTTTGCTTCATCTGAACGTATTGTTTGTCGTTATGAGCAACATGGCAATGAGCACCTTGCTAGCCTGAATACCACAACGGGCGTCCTTGAGACGTTTCATCTTCCTTACACTTTTATACGCGAAGTGCTGGTAACGCCTACTCGCGTTGTCTTCAAAGGGGCCGCACCTGATGTGCCGCTATCGGTTGTGCAGCTTGACTTAGAAACATCTCAGAGTATCGTGTTGCAAAGCTCCAGTAGTACGACGCTTGACGCAGCGTATATTTCAATGCCACACGCGATTGAGTTTCCAACCGAACATGAGAAAACGGCGCATGCATTTTTCTATCCGCCGCGCAATCCCGAATATGTCGCGCCATCCGAAGAATTGTCACCCCTACTTGTTATGAGTCATGGTGGACCAACGAGCGCGACTACAAGTAAGCTCAATCTCGAAATCCAATTCTGGACGAGCCGGGGCATTGCAGTCCTCGACGTAAATTATGGTGGTAGTACAGGCTATGGGCGTGAGTATCGTGAGCGACTCAATGGTCAATGGGGTATTGTCGATGTTGATGATTGCATTAATGGTGCAAACTATCTTGTCAAGCGCAGAGATGTCGATGGCAACCGACTTGCTATTACAGGGGGTAGCGCAGGTGGCTACACAACGTTATGCGCGCTTACCTTCCGCGATACCTTCAAGGCTGGAGCTAGTCACTATGGTATAGGTGACATCGAGTCGTTGTTAGCCGATGGACACAAGTTCGAGTCGCACTACGACAGTACGCTCATCGCTCCTTATCCTGAAGGCCGCGAACTGTACCATGAGCGTTCACCTCTCTACTACACTGATCAACTCTCGGTCCCTGTCATCTTCTTTCAGGGATCAGAGGATAAGGTCGTGACGCCGAATCAGGCTGAACGTATGGTTGAAGCTCTACGGGCAAAGAAGGTTCCCGTTGCCTATCTTCTTTTTGAGGGCGAGGGACACGGCTTCCGGCGAGCTGAAAACATTAAACGCGCCCTCGAAGCCGAATTATACTTCTACTCAA
>CAZZVE010000055.1:0-25900 GCA_964657325.1 uncultured Ktedonobacterales bacterium | reverse complement strand
GCTGTGCTTGCTCGCATGGCAACAACGGGTGAAGTGGTTCCCATACGTGTATGGCATATGCTTGTCTCCGTCAGCGGCAAAGTCTCTCCATCAGTCTCGGCATTTGTGCCGGTCGATGAGGCGGCGCGTGCCGTATATGCCTCGTATGGCAGCGTGACCTCATGACCTTCGTCGATTGGTTAACAGAAGATACTATGGCTTCTCTGAACTAAGTGGGCTTACATTTTCTCTATATTTGCAAATACTCACACGAGGTGCCTGATTCATCTTGTCTCCTGTCTTTGAATGAAAGGTCGCAACGATCCTCCCCCACGATCAGCCCTGATATTGTTCGTCGCTGACCTTTTCCATCCAGTCGGCGGTCTTGCCGTCGAGTGACTCTTGAATAGCGATGTGCGTCATAGCCGTGGTTGCCGTGGCACCATGCCAATGTTTCTCCCCTGGTGGGAACCAGATTACGTCCCCTGGTCGGATGTCCTCAATTGGTCCTCCCCAATGTTGTGCCCGTCCACAGCCAGCCGTCACGATCAGCGTCTGGCCCAGTGGGTGGGTATGCCATGCGGTTCGAGCACCAGGCTCGAACGTGACACTGGCACCAACTGCACGTGCCGGATCGGGTGCCGCGAACAAGGGATCAATGCGTACTGTGCCAGTAAAGTACTCGGTAGGCCCTTTGCCAGAAGGTTGTGAGCCACTTCTTTTGATATCCATTTTCTCAATTTCTCCTAAGTCTACAAAAGCAGAGAGGCATTTTCTCTGTCTGGAGATCATTATAGACACTCTGGAGCACAGAATGATAGAATGATTGTCGAACATGATTGAACGATTTTGCACCATCTTCCAGATGAGCAATGGAGAAACAAGAGAAGAGAGTTGCTATTCAAGAAGGATTGACAATGGGAATAAAAGTTGGTATGATAATCATACGTAAAATATGATTATCGTATTGACTGTGTGGAGATGGAGAAAGTATTGTATAAACCACTACAGTCAAGCAAGGTTTTTGAACGTATAGCGGAGCAAATAGAGCAGCGTATTTTGAGTGGGGAGCTTCGCAGTGGTGATCGTCTGCCGACCGAACGAGAATTAGGTGAACAATTTCAAGCGAGTCGAACAGCGGTGCGAGAAGCCATGAAGACGCTCGCGCAAAAAGGGCTGGTGGATATGCGTCCTGGACGAGGTACAATCGTTATTGATAAAACCTCGGAAGCGATGCAACATTCACTGGGGTTGATGATGAGAGTAGGGCAAGAGCATAGCCTTGAGCAGCTCAACGAAGTACGCCTTATTCTCGAACCAGAAATTGCAGCACTCGCAGCAGAAAGAGCAACGAATAGCGAATACGTTGCTATGCAAGATGCCATAGATATCATGGATGTCAACTTGAAAAACGCTGATGCATTTATCGTCGCGGACAATATTTTTCATCGTGCATTAGCCAAAGCAACACAAAATGTACTTATTTTAGCTCTCGTAGACTCTATCGTCGTTTTGTTGAGTGAACAACGTAAACTGATCTTTTCTGTTGATGGTGGCCCAGAACGTGGGCAACAGCATCATAAACAGATACTGGATGCCATTATTCACCGTGACTCGAAAGCCGCCCGCAACGCAATGCTCGCTCATCTGCGACAAGTCAGCGAGGATACAGGAACAGCAGTGTAGAACCCAAAGGTGTTGTCTCTTTACATGTACATACAGTGGTGTATGTGACAATAAGCACAAGGAGGGTATTATGGCTAAGCTTGGTTACATTGGTCTAGGGGCGATGGGGGGTCGTGTTGTGAAGCGACTTCTTGATGCAGGACACATCGTTGTGGGCTATAACCGCACTAAGTCGAAAGCTCAGTGGCTTCTTGACGCTGGTATGCAATGGGCTGACACGCCACGCGAAGTGGCTGAAACATCAGATATTATATTTAGTATGGTCACAAATACCAGTGCAATGCAGGACGTAGTCGGTGGAGATAATGGCATCCTGGCAGGTTTAGAACCTGGCAAGATTTACATCGACATGAGCACTATTAGCCCCGCCGCTACGCGCGAAGTCTCTGGTTGGGTCGCGGCGAAGGGAGCGCATATGCTCGACGCTCCTGTCTCCGGGAGTGTCATTACTCTGGAGCAAGGAAACCTCTCGGTTATGGTTGGTGGCGACCCCGCAATATTCGAGAAGGTCAAACCAGTACTGTTGAATATTGGGCCAAAAGTGAATTATGTCGGGACAAATGGTCAGGCTGTATTGATGAAGATCGCTATCAACCTGAGCTTACAAGTCCAATTCCTCGGCTTTTGCGAAGGCTTGTTGCTGGCCGAAAAAGGTGGTATTCCTAGAGAAACTGCTATCGAAACGATGCTCAACAGTGTTATCGCCTCTCCTTCCCTGAAATACCGTGTTCCATTTATTCTCGATATGCCAGAAGAAGCATGGTTTAACGTCAACATGATGCAGAAAGATATGCTGCTTGCGTTAGAGATGGGTAGAAACCTCAACGTTCCGCTTCCAATTGTCGCTGCCTCTAATGAACCACTTACCTCTGCTCGTGCCTTGGGGCTAGACAAAAAGGACTTTGCTGTTGTGTACGAGGTTCTAGCACTGATGTCTGGGTTACAGAAACAATAATCTATACTTTTCTAAGAAGCATCTATCACAATCCCTTACCATAAAGGAGAGCAACGTATTGTCATTAGGTCATTCTGTCATCGTATACTGCACCTTTTAGATGTGGACACACATAAGGATAGAGGAGAACAATGCTACATCCTGAGACCTCTAACACCGTAGAGGAGCCTGTAAGTCCTAAAGAGATATCAGCCGTGAGTCGAGAGCAATGGCTTCATATGTATGAGCAAATGCTCAAGATCCGTGTCTTTGAAGAGAATGTCAACATCTTATATACTACCGCGAAAATGCCTGGTCTAGCTCACCTTTATGTTGGTGAGGAGGCTATTGCCGTGGGAGTGTGTGAGGCTTTGCGCCGTGATGACTATATCACGAGTACACATCGAGGACATGGACATTGCCTTGCAAAAGGTGCCTCAGTTGATCTCATGTATGCCGAGTTGTTAGGCAAAGAGGCTGGCTACTGTAAAGGCAAAGGCGGCTCTATGCACATCGCCGACCAGAGTACGGGCAACTTGGGCGCGAATGCCATCGTCGCGGGTAGCACAGGCATTGCCACTGGAGCCGCGTTTTCGAGCAAGATGCGTGGCACCGATCAGGTCACGGTCTGTTTCTTTGGCGATGGTGCGCTTGGTCAGGGTTTGCTCTACGAAGTGATGAATATGGCCTCATTGTGGAAATTGCCTGTGATCTACGTTTGTGAAAATAATCTCTACAACGAATATACGCATTATTCTGAGACAACCGCGGGGGATATGAGTGCCAGGGCCAAAGCGTTCGGCATCCTCACGGAAGAGATAAATGGTCAGGATGTTCGTGCGGTCTATGCGACTGCGCAACGCCTTGTTGAACGTGCGCGACACGGTGAAGGACCAGCATTCCTCTTGTGCAATACCTACCGCTATCACGGTCATCATGTCGGTGACATCCAGCGCTCGTATTACCGCTCAAAAGAAGAGGAGGAGCAGTGGAGAACAGAGAGAGACCCACTCAAACTGCTTGTAGAGTGGATGACCGAGCAGCAAATGCTTGACGCAACAACGCTCGAACAGATAGAGCAACGGGTACGTACTGAAATTGAGGTCGGTGTCGAATTCGGATTGAACGCACCCTATCCAGAGCGAAATGAGGTCGATCAAGATGTCTACGCCTAGTACAGTTGTCAGTCAGAACGCAAGTAAAGAGGTCCGAGAGATCACACTTGGACAGGCTATTCGTGAAGCACTGGCTGAAGAAATGCGTCGAGACCAGTATGTATTTATCATGGGCGAAGACGTAGCCGAAGCGGGTACGCCATTCAAGGTGCTTTCCGGGCTGGTCGAAGAATTTGGGACGGGCCGCGTCATCGACTCACCTATCTCTGAAGCAGGAATTACAGGTATCGGAGTGGGTGGAGCGATGACGGGTTTACGCCCGGTCATCGACATCATGTTTGGTGATTTTCTTGGTATTGCCATGGATCAACTTTTCAATCAGGCTGCTAAGGTTCACTACATGTCGGGTGGCAAACTCAAGGTTCCAATGGTTTTACGCACCACGCTCGGAGCGACGCGCCGCACCGCTGCTCAGCATAGTCAGAGCCTTCATGCATGGGTGAGCCATATTCCAGGCTTAAAGGTCGTGCTTCCCTCGACACCTTATGACGCGAAGGGTCTACTGAAGACAGCTATTCGTGATAATAATCCAGTGGTTTTCTTTGAAGACAAGATGATGTATCAACTCAAGGGACCCGTACCCGAAGGGGACTACACTATTCCTTTTGGTGTCGCCGATATCAAGCGTACAGGAACCGATATTACACTTGTTGCGACAAGTAGTATGGTACAAATTGCTCTAGCAGCTGCCGAGATACTGGAAAAAATCGGTATCAGTGCGGAGATCGTTGATCCTCGTACTAGCGTACCTCTGGACACAACCACGCTGATTGAGTCTGCGAAGAAAACGAGCAGAGCTATTATTGTGGATGAGGGCTATGAGCAGTACGGGGTCACGGCTGAACTTGCTTCTGTGATCGCAGATGGAGCATTTTACTACCTGGATGCCCCCGTCAAACGTATGGGAGCGATGAACGTCCCTGTGCCATTCTCACCTGTATTGGAAGACATGACCGTTCCTACTGCTACCTCGGTGGCGGAGGTAGCAAAAACACTCTGTGGACGAGTATAGAGGAAGAGAAATTCTTTCAAGGAGTTATCATGGCTATCAAAACATATGGGCTTATGGGAGTGGATTGGGAAGAGCGAACCAATTTTGAACGTCTTCGCACTGAGCGTTTGGATCGTATCAAACGCTTGCTCAAAGAATCAAACATGGGCGCGTTGCTGTGCTTCGATATGAACAATATCCGCTATATCACTGCAACACACATTGGAACGTGGGCCATGGACAAGCTTACGCGCTTTAGTTTGCTGGCGCAGGACGCTGAGCCAATTTTGTGGGACTTTGGTTCCGCAGCGCGCCACCATCAAATCTATTGTCCCTGGCTCGGCGAGCGGTCCCGTGCAGGCATCTCTACACAACGTGGAGCGATGTCACCCGAATCTGGGCGAGCTGAAGATGTCGCACGCAAGATTCGCATTGAACTAGAAGAGCGTGGCTTGCTGAACGAACCTGTTGGCGTAGATATTGTTGAGCTTCCTGTACTCTTCGCGCTACAAGCCGAAGGTATTAAGGTTGTGGATGGTCAGCAGTTAATGCAACTTGCGCGTTTGATTAAGACGCAGGACGAGATCACTTTACTCAACACCGCCTGTATGATGGTGGATGCGGCCTACGACGAACTGTATCGTGCGATGAAGCCCGGCTTTCGTGAGAACGAGTGTGTTGGTCTGGTCAGTAAAGTGCTGTATGACATGGGTTCCGAGCAGGTAGAAGGTGTCAACGCAATCTCTGGCGAGCGTTGCAGTCCTCATCCACATGTTTATACTGATCGTGCTTTACGACCAGGAGATCCAGCGTATTTCGACATTTTACATAGCTATAATGGCTATCGTACCTGTTACTACCGTACCTTCGCAATTGGCAGTGCTTCACCTGCTATCGTCGAAGCGTACAAACGTTGTCGTGACATTTTAGATCATGCCATTGCTGCCATTAAGCCAGGAGTGACAACCGCCGATGTGGTCAAATTGTTTCCTAAGGCAGAGGAGTTTGGTTTCCCGAACGAAGAGGCCGCATTTGCGCTCCAGTATGGGCACGGTGTCGGACTCTCCATCTGGGAAAAACCTATATTCAGCCGACTCGTCTCCCTCGATCATCCTGAAGTCATTGAAGAAGGTATGGTCTTCGCGCTCGAAACCTTTTGGCCTTCATCAGACGGTTGGTCGGCGGCACGTATTGAAGAGCAATTAGTTGTCACCAAGACTGGTTGTGAAGTGATTACACGTTTCCCCGCAGAGAAATTGTTGATCGCGGGCGTACGTTACTACACGACGACAGGTCCATTGCCCACAATTCGTGAGTCTCAATCAAATCTCAATGCGGACCTCAACGGCAATTCCGTTGCACATGTAGCACAGAGCACAACGGTCAACTCTTCGCTTGCGTAGAGGTTTCAGGACACATCAGATATGGAAGAGCAATGTTGACATTGTTCTTCCACTAGAGGAGACCGATAATGGCGACAGATGTGATATTGCCTGTACTTGGCATGGCACAAGATACAGGGAAAGTCGTACAGTGGCTCAAGGCGGAAGGCGAGCAAGTGACGAAGGGACAGCCTATCGTCGAGGTCGAGACCGACAAAGCGACTGTCGAGCTTGAGTCGCCTGCTGATGGCATGCTCACCGGTTTAGCTGCAACGGCTGGTGATGACGTTCCAGTGGGGCAGGTAATTGCCCGAATTCTTGCTCCCAACGAGGTTGCTCAAGCAAAAGCGATGCCGATAGCACAACATCCTGTGGTTTCAGGACATAATTCTCAAGACGTACCACCTCCAACTCTGGAGAATCAGGGGGCGAACGTCTCTCTGATGCCTCCTAGTCGGCTCGCCTCGCGTATAGCTGACGAGCATAAGGTCGATTTGAATCTGGTTACACCGTCGTCAGGCAAGCGGATTCAGAAGGCGGACGTACTGGCGTACCTACAAAACCAGCAGCAGCCCGAACAAGTGACCGAGGTATCTACTGGAACACACGTAGTAATAGCCTCGCCGAAAGCACGTCGGTTAGCGATGGAGCAGGGAAAAGATATTGCCGCGCTGAAAGGCACTGGACCTGACGGTGCGGTACTCGCCGCTGATGTACTGGCGACACGTACATCAGTCCCTCCTTTTGTACATGAAGAAAGCGAGTTGTTAGAGGTTGTTCCACCTGTAGAAAAAGTTCCTGTAAGTTCCAACGGTTCAAGTGGGTTATCTCTCAGTACAACGTGGCGTATTATGGCGGAGCGTACTACGCAAAGCTGGACGAGTGTCCCACATTTTTACCTTACGCGTGAAGTCAATGGGAGTCGGCTAATTACCTGGCGTGAAGAGATCATGAAGCGTTCCTCCGTGAAAATAACCTTTACTGATCTACTCGTAAAAATTGTTGCGACAGCTTTACGTGCGCATCCTCGTATCAATGCATCGTGGAGCGACGGCAAAATAACACTGATGCCAGAAGTGAACATGGGGTTAGCAGTGGCTGTTGAAGATGGGTTAGTTGTGCCTGTTATCCATCATGCGGACGGGCTGAGTCTAGCTGAGATCGCGCGGCAGCGGATAGAGTTGGTCACGAAAGCCCAGGAGCGGAAACTCAGACCACAAGACATAAGTGAGGGTACGTTCACGATAAGCAATCTTGGTATGTACAACGTTGATGCATTTAATGCTATTATCAACCAACCTCAAGTTGCTATTCTGGCTGTTGGTCGCATAACCGAGCGTGTCGTGCCGATACATGGTCAGCCAGCAGTGCAACCTATGCTAGTTCTTACTCTTTCTTGTGATCACCGCGCTGTGGACGGAGCGCGAGGAGCGCAATTTTTGGATAGTGTAGCAAACCTTATAGAGGAGCCACTGGGACTTTTAGTGTAAGTTGTCGGAGGGTGGTGAGTCAAACGAGTTTTACACGACTAGCATGATAGAATAGGAGGACGTGTAACAAGTTCGTACCTTTTCTGGCATTTCGTGAAGAATGCTATATAAATTTGTTTTCACGCCATAAACGATGTAATGGAGTAACAACAATGTTACTTCTAAGTAAATGGAGAATAACCATGAGAGGACGACCTTCCTCTTGGAAAAATCAAGTCTTGAACAGTGTAGGTGTGCTGTTCGTGCTGTTGTTCATACTGAGTGCTTGTGGTGGAACTACTACATCTACTACAAGCGGCACCAGTCAGAATAAAACACCTATCAAGATCGGTATGTCACTTTCGCTTTCTGGTGACTATTCTGCAGATGGACTTGCCTTTCAGCAAGGATATAAACTCTGGGCTGCTACCGTCAATAAAAATGGTGGTATACTGGGCCGCCAAGTCCAACTAGATATCCTCTCCGACGCCAGCAGTACATCTCAGGTCGTCACCAACTATCAGAAGCTGATAACAGCTGATCATTGTGACCTAGTATTTGGACCTTTCTCCTCCTTGCTCACGAAACCTGCATCAGTTGTCGCTAATCGCTACGGGTTTGCGTTCCCTGAAGGCGCGGGTGGTGGACCATCTGTCTTTACTCAAGGTTTACACAATCTATTCGATGTCTCGGCTCCCGTCGCTAATCTTCTCGTCAGTTTTACACAGTATATTCAAGCCTTGCCAGTAGCGCAGCGGCCTAAGACGGCAGCCTACGCTACTCAGGATGACCCGTTTACCCAGCCACAGGTAGATACTGCGAGAAAATACCTGGAACAGGCTGGGGTGAAAACGGTTTCTTACCAGGTGTATCCTGCGGAAACTACTGACTATTCCCCCATTGCTCAAAAGATGGTCTCTTCGGGCGCACAAGTGATCGTAACGGGTACTTTATTGCCTGATATCGTTGCGTATATTCAGGCTTTCAAGCAACAGCACTACAATCCAGAGGCCGTGATTGCCACAGCAGGACCAGACCAGGGTGAACAGTTCACCAAAGCTATTGGCGGTATTACCAATGCTGAGGGTGTTTTCGTCCCAAACGGCGGATGGTATCCAGGTATCAACACCTTCCAGAATGCGCAGATGGTGAAGGACTACATAGCACAATATGGTGGTACTGCCGACGCTATTAGTGCTGACGTAGCAGAGGCATTTTCTGTCGGGCAAGTAATACAGCAGGCTGCCACCAAAGCGAACAGCATTGATAACAAAACGTTGATTAATACGTTACACTCGGGTGCTACGTTTCAATCTGTTCAGGGACCTGTGAAATTCGATGCTTCAGGGCAAAATATTCTTGCGACAGGGTATCTTTTTCAGTGGCAGAAAGGATCATTGGTTTCGGTCTATCCAGCATCGCAAGCGTCGAACACTCCTGAGTATCCTAAGCCGCACTGGTCCTAGTACTGAGTTCAACGAGGTTAGTACGAATATCTACTGTGTGCTTGCTGTCAATGATATGGCAGCAAGTACTCACACCATTCTATAGAACAGAACTTATGATGTAAAGCATCTCGAAGGTAGGTAGAATGGACCTGTCGTAACCAAATTTCTATGTCAGAAGGAAAAGAGGACGCATCATGAACCTTATTCTAGAGGCCATTGTCACTGGGTTACTTACTGGAGGTGTCTATGCATTGATGGCATCCGGGTTGACACTAGTTTTTGGTGTGATGAACATTATTAATGTCGGTCAGGGGGCTTTGGTCATACTGGGTGCTTATTTGAGCTATTTCTTGCAACAAAGCTTGCATATTGATCTGTTTCTGGGTTTGTTCATCACTCTGCCAGTTATGTTTGTCCTGGGTCTGCTAATCGAGTGGTTCTTTATCCGCCCAATTAAGCGTGACCGCACTATGCTCTCCATTCTCGTTACATATGGAGTAGCGCTGGTCATCGAAGGCTTGCTGAACCTTGCTTTCTCTGCTGACAATGTCAAATTGCAGGCTTGGTATATTACCGACTCGATTCAGGTCGGAGGCTTCTTTCTTCCCTATATCTATGTGTTCGGCTTCCTGCTAGCACTGGGCTTGTTGGGCGCGCTCTACCTGTTGCTCTATCGCACTAAATTTGGCTACAGCGTTCGGGCGTCAATGGAGAATCGGACAGCAGCAGAACTTATTGGCATCAACGTCGAACGGGTCTCAGCGATTACGTTTGGCATAGGCATCGCTCTAGCTGCCGCTGGTGGCATGGCTTTTGGAGCAACCAATGCATTCAATGCCGGTAGCTCCTACGACCTGATTTCACGTCTACTTGCGATCATCATCTTTGGAGGAATGGGTAGTTTATCAGGTGCTTTGATAGCTTCCTTAAGTATGTTAGTGATTGAAGATGTCACTTCAGTACTTTGGTCGCCCGTCTGGGCAAGTACCGTCTTTTTCATCCTACTGGTAATTATCCTGTTGATCCGACCACAGGGGTTGCTTGGACAGGTAGAGGGAAGGAAGCAATGAAGAATTTCAAAACGATAGGGTTTGTGCTCTTCTTGATCGTGCTCGCTATAATTTTTCCATTGATATTCCCGAATCCAACTGTTACTACTATAGCGATCTTTACGTTGATCTTTGCTGCAGCAGCAACAGGCTGGAATATCTTCTCAGGCTTTACAGGCTATGTCTCACTTGGTCATGCCGCCTACTTTGGATTGGGTGGCTACGCGATGGCTATTTTGTGCCAGGATTGGAAGGTTCCTGGAGGGTATTTACCATTTTTACTTGTTCCTCTTGCAGGCTTGGTGGCGGCGATCTTTGCTATCCCCTTGGGCTGGATTGCCCTACGTGTACGACGCCATACCTTCGTTGTAATCACCATTGCCATGTTTTTTATTCTACAGCTGTTGAGCTATAATCTGAGAAATATTACGAACGGTTCCACTGGTCTCAGCCTACCAGTGCCGACTGATTGGAGTGGGGACTTCTTCGCCTTTCCATTCTATTATATAGCTTTGGCTTTGCTGCTCGTCTCTGTCGCGATAGCGTGGTGGGTACGAAACTCCAAATATGGTCTGGGTTTGCTGGCAATACGTGATGACGAGGATCGGGCACTGGGCCTCGGTGTGAAGACCGGGCCTTCCAAACTGGTAGCTTTTGTCATTTCCGCTTTGATTGTGGGTATGGTTGGAGCTATCTGGGCCTACTTCGTGGAGTCGATTTATCCACCATCTGGCTTTGACGCAACCTTCGATGTTGCAGTGGTTTTGATGGCCTATCTAGGTGGCTTGGGAACAATTAGTGGCCCAATTCTAGGTGCTCTGATTCTCGAACCGGCTCAGCAATACTTCACTTTGCAATACGGTGCAAACGGCTATTACCTCGTGATTTATGGGGCACTCTTTCTGGTAATTATGCTGTTGCTGCCACGAGGCATTATTCCCACGTTGAACGAGCGATGGGTCAAATATCAATACGCGCGTCTTCGCCAGCATTCAAAGAATGCTTCACCTGCTGCTGCTCTTTCCACTTCAGGTATGTTAGTTGTACCTAGTAGACCAGGCACGCCTGTGGATACCGAAAGAAAGGATGGCATCAATCTATGAGTTTGCTGGAAGCACAGGGCATTTCTAAGTCCTTTGGGGGCATTCGTGCATTGGATACCTGTTCGGTTAGCGTGGAATCAGGCTCTATTACCGGTCTGATCGGTCCCAACGGGTCGGGGAAAACCACTATGTTTAATATTATGACTGGATACGAACAGGTCGATAGTGGGCAGGTGCGCTTTCGAGAACAGGCTATTACTAATGTAGCACCAGACAAGGTTTTTCGTCTGGGTATTGGACGTACCTTTCAGATGACACGTATCTTTCCGCGTCTAACGGTGCTGGAAAATATGCATGTGGCGGCTCAGCGCAATGACTTCAAAGGTCTGATCAGTCGCTGGAGTTCGACTCATGAGCAGAAGCGCGCAATAGAACTGCTAGACTTTGTGGGATTGACCTCACTTAAAGACCTGCTCGCGGGAAATCTATCCTTTGGGCAGAAGAAACTGTTAGAGTTTGCCTTTGTGTTGATTGCTGAGCCGCAGGTCATTTTGCTGGATGAGCCAGCAGGTGGTGTCAATCCAACAATGGTGAACTACCTCGCGGACCGCATTAGTACTCTGAATCAGCGTGGTGTGACCTTTCTGGTGGTCGAGCATAATATGGAATTCGTAATGAATCTATGTCATAAAGTAGTTGTCATGCATCGTGGTACCAGGATTGCGGAGGGGACGCCTGCAGAAGTGCGCGCGAATCCCACAGTCCTCGAAGCATATTTGGGAGATTAAACATATGCTGTTGACATTAAAAAATATCTACGCGGGCTACGATGGAAGTGATGTGCTGAAAGATGTAACCATAGAGGTGGAGAAGGGGACCACGACATGTATCGTTGGTCCTAATGGAGCAGGGAAGTCCACGGTGCTACGTGTACTCAGTGGATTATTGAAGCCTCGGCTGGGCGAGATTATGTTTGATGGTCAATCACTAATAGGGCTACCTCCACGTCGTATACTCGCGCTAGGCATAGTGCAGGTACCGCAGAGCCACAGCCTGTTTCCGACTATGACAGTTCGGCAGAACGTACGACTGGGTGCTTTTACGTTACATGACAGATCGCTTGTTGAGCACCGTTTGCGTGAAGTCGAAGAGCTATTTCCTGTCGTCAAATCACGTTCGCATGAGAAGGCGGGCAACTTATCAGGAGGTCAGCAGCGTTTGGTGGAGTTCGCACGCTGTCTGATGCTAGACCCACGTGTGATCTTACTGGACGAACCCTCAATGGGGCTGGACCCTAAGACTTTCAAACAGGTAGTAGAGACTATCAAGGTCATGCAGGGAAGTGGACGAACGATCTTATTGATCGAGCAAAACGCACGTACAGGACTGAGTATTGCTGATAACGGAGTTGTGTTGGAAAGCGGACAGGTGCGCCTGGTAGGAACGCACACAGAGATTCTGAACAATCCTGAGATCGGTCGGCTTTACCTCGGCGGTACACTTTCTAACGCTTCATAAAGCAAGGATACGTACATGGCAAGAGATGAACAGGTACAGAGCGCAATTGACAACTGGGCACCTAGATTTGTTTCTAATGGCGTTGACAACAACGATTTTCAGCGTGTTACCAATAGTATAGAGCGTTGGGATGACTGGTGCCGGAAGTGGTCCGAATGTGGTGCTATGCACGAGCAAATGGGCGAGCAGGCTGAAGCTCATAAGTATTATGAATCAGCAGGCCAGCACTACTTTCAGGCGGCAATCTCGTATCACTTTGGGAAGTATCTGTTTGTGCAGCATCCTGAAGAATTGCGTATCGCACACGAACATGTCGTGCGTGATTACACACGAGCACTACCCTATTTCGATTTTCCTGGTGAACGTGTAGCTATTTCCTACGAGGGAGACGCGACCATGTATGGGGTCCTGAGAAAACCCTGGCACACTCCTAAACCTCCGGTAGTGATTCTTGTGCCGGGACTGGACTCCGTGAAGGAAGAACTTCATGTGTATGGTGACGATTTCTTGAGGCGTGGAATGGCAGTGCTAGCCATTGATGGTCCGGGGCAAGGCGAAATGGAGTTCGAGTTTCCTCTGCGCCATGATTATGAGGTTCCTATTAAGCATGCCATTGATTACCTGGAAGGCCGAACTGATGTGGACGCTAATCGCGTTGGCATAATGGGTGTGAGTTTTGGAGGTCAGTTTGCAGTCCGTGCCACAGCCTTTGAACCCCGAATCAAGGCGACAATTGAAAACTGTGGACCATACGACCAGTCCGAAAACTTCAGTTCACGTCCCCTGATAAGCCGCGAAACGTTAGTTCATCGACTCAAAGTTTCTAACGAAGATGAAGCAATCAACACGTTAAAGCAATTCAACTTACAAGGTGTGGCGGAGAAAGTTACGTGCCCATTGCTTGTTATTCAAGGTGCTAAAGACAGGCTTGTGCCACCCGCGCAGGGGAAGCGTATAGCGGCAGAAGCAGGCGCGGAGCTTTGGTTTTTCGAGGATGGCAACCACGTGTGCAACAACATTCCTTATAAACATCGACCGCAACAGGCTGATTGGATGCGTGCAAAACTACGTATCTAACAATCTGTGTTTCTCGTGGCACGAACTTGCCTTTTATAGAGGAGGACTATGAACACTAAGACCCTGTATCCCAGTTTTTCCGAAGCCGAATTTTCCCGTCGGTATAAAGGTGTTCGAGAGGCGATGCGTGAAGAAGAAATTTCGGCACTTATTTTTTATAGCACAACAGGGTCATATCACGAGGTGCTGTATCTCTCAAACTTCATCACAGCTAGAGAAGCATGTCTCGTTTTTCCTGCTGAGGATGAACCTACTCTGTTGATACAGATGTTCAATCACGTGCCCAATGCACGCCAGATATCCAATGTCGCAGACGTGCGATGGGGAGGGCCAAATACTATACTTGCTGTGGCTGAAAATCTGCATGAGAGAAAGCTGGACAAGAGCCGTATTGGACTGGTAGGCTCTCTCTCCTTTAAGCAATATGAGCTGATGAGGAAAATGATGCCACAGGCGGAATTTACGGATTTTACGCCACAGATGTCACAACTCCGCCTCATTAAGAGCGAGGAGGAGATAGGCTTCTTGCGGAAAGGAGCAATGTTCAGTGATCTTGCTATGGAGGCACTCGAACGAGAGGCACGTCCTGGTATTACTGAACATGAGCTGGCGGCTATAGTTGAGGGCGCATACCTGGGATTAGGTGGTAAGAATCACATACACTACATGGGTACGACTCCTATGAGTAATCCAAGCCTATGCGTTCCTAGTCAGTACCAGTCAAACCGCGTTCTTCAGGTAGGGGATGTGCTTATCACCGAGATCAGTGCTCACTATCACGGATATGCAGGACAGATTCTTCGACCTTTTGCTATTGGTACACCTCCAACCCTTGAGTACCTTCATATGTATGATGTAGCAGTTGAGGCGTTTAATCGTATCGCTGCTGTGATTCGTCCAGGGGCAACAAGTGATGAGGTGCTTGACGTGAGTGGCTATATCCATCAGGCGGGTTACACCATTTGTGATGACCTTGTTCACGGTTTTGGTGGAGGATATCTGAAGCCAATTCTACGAACGCGGCAAACAAGTATTAGGTTACCAGAGACGTTTGTGTTTCGTGAGGACATGGTTGTCGTGATTCAACCAAACGTGATCACGGAAGATAGACGTATGGGTATACAAGTGGGTGAGATGGTGAGGGTGAAGCCGGAGGGTGTTGAATCGCTTCATCAGTACCCAATGCGTTTTGTTCAATGCTAATATGAGTCCGCAATGATGGTTCAATAGTAACGAGAAGTGGAAACCTTCGTTGTCGATTACGTACCTAACAATGTGCAATTCTTATAGCACGAACTTGCCTTTTGTGTGTGCAGAATGGAGATGACAGACGACTATGCCTACACCGGACCTGGACGAACGCTTTCGTCGCTGGCTCAAACTCACCAGCGAGATGCATGATAACGCTAATTTCACACCTAATGCGTCGATAGCTTGGGCACCGATGCTCAAGCCACTAGCGGAGTGTACCATTGCTCTGATTTCCACGGCAGGTGTACACCTGAAGAGCCAACCCGCTCATAATCTTCTTGATCCATACGGGGACGCCAGTTTCCGCGAGATTCCGGCAAATACACCCGCATCGGCGTTGGCTGTAGACCATACACACTATGATACGACCGATGCCAATGCTGATCCCAATTGTGTTTTTCCCATAGACAGGTTGCATGAACTGGTCGATATGGGTATCGTTGGTGCTATAGCACCGATGAACTTTGGCTTTATGGGATTCATTCCCGATGGTCGTCTCCTCCGTGACACGACGGCACCCATCGTGGCAAATCAGCTATTAGCTCAAGGAACAGATGCTGTTGTGCTAACACCTGGCTGACCAATGTGCCATCAGTCCGTGGGACTGCTTCAAGGAGCGATTGAACGGCAAGGCATCCCCACCATTTCGGTGACGGTACGCCCAGAAATTACCGCGCATGCCAATATTTCGCGTGCATGCTACATGCGTTTTCCAACCGGCAATCCAATGGGTGAGCCACATAAACCAGACCAGCAGCGTATGATCCTGCAAGCTGTACTTGAACAACTCGTTGCTATTCAGACCCCAGGCACGATAGTCGAACTACCATTCCGCTGGCGACGCATGTAATAGGAGTAAAGGAAGGGAAAAACTTTTATGGCTGAGAAGAAGGTTTATGCTATCTGTAAAGCAAAAGTCAAGGCTATTCAAGAGGCGTATGATGCATTGGTAGATACGACGGAAGACTACAAAGCTCTGTTGACAACGATGATTGCTGAATGCGATTCGAACGATGAGAACGATAAGCATTTGGTGGTGGTCGCCAATCTACAACGCAATACCGTAAATGGTCTTATTGGAACGCTTGATACAGACTTGCACGACGACCTAACGCGTCTCTCCGACCGTGTAATCCGCTTCAAGCATTGGGAGGATGGAATCTTCATCTAGCGCATTCATGAATGAGAAGGAAAGGACAAATATATGCCAACAGAGGAACGTGTGCAGATGGCAATCGAAAATTGGGCACCTCGCTTCGTTGTGAATGGAGTGGACCCAAATGATGTGCAGCGTCTGACAAAGCGTATTGAGCGTTGGGATGACTGGAGCCGAGAATGGTCTGTCTGTGCAGCTATGCATGAAAAGATGGGCGAACAAGCTGAAGCCGCAGCCCACTTCCAATCGGCTGCATATCACTACCTGCATGCTACTATGACCTATCACTTCGGCAAATTTCTCTTTGTGCAGCATCCTGAAGAATTACGCGTCGCACACGAGCATGTCGTGCGCACATATCAGAAAGGACTGCCCTATTTCGACTTTCCAGGTGAACGGGTGGTTATTCCTTACATAGAAGGACATACCATGTATGGTATCTTCAGAAAGCCCTTACATGTTTCTAAGCCACCAGTCGTCATTCTTCTGCCTGGTCTTGATTCCGTGAAAGAAGAACTTCATACATATGGAGACGACTTTCTCAAACGAGGTATGGCTGTGCTTGCCATCGACGGCCCTGGTCAGGGAGAAATGGAGTTTGACCTGCCGCTCCGTTATGACTCTGAAATTCCTATACAGCATGCTATCAACTATCTGGAACAGCGAAACGATGTGGATGCTGCACGCGTAGGCATTATGGGAGTGAGTTTAGGTGGCTACTTCTCGCCGCGTGCCGCCGCCTTTGAACACCGCGTCAAAGCTGCTATCTGTATCGCAGGGGCGTACAACCTCGCGGCTCACTTTGACCGCTATCCCTTGCTCACAAAAGAAGCCTTTATCTATCGCTTAAAAGCTTCAGACGAAACGGCTGCACGGCAGAAACTAGAACAATTCAGTTTACATGGTATGATGCAAAGCGTTACATGCCCACTCCTTGTCATTATGGGTCGCCGCGACAGACTCTTTCCGCCTGAAGACTCAGAGCGAATGGTAGCGGAAGCTGGTGGGGAGGCAGAGCTATGGATGTTCGACGATGGCAACCATGTGTGCAACAACATTCCCTATAAGTATCGACCTCAACAGGCCGACTGGATGGGTGAAAAACTTGGAAGTTGACTCGGTATTTTTAGCGTTTCAAGCATTGTATCTGTATATGTTTTGTAGAGCTTCATCAACATACAAAGGAGAGTAGTATTGTGAGTATCCAAACCATTAATCCCGCTACAGAGGAAATCGTTGAAACATTTGAGCAGTATACAACAAATCAGGTGGATGAGGCACTGAATCAAGCACGTCAGGCATTCGAGCAATGGCGTGAGACCTCATTTGATGAACGGCGCACACATTTACGTCGGGTTGCGAGCCATCTTCGTGAACAGAAAGCTAGATATGCGCAAATCATCACTCTTGAGATGGGGAAACCTATCACAGAGGCGGAAGCCGAGATCGAAAAGTGTGCGTGGAACTGTGAGTATTATGCTGACAATGCGCAACGTATTCTCGCGGATGAGTCGGTCTCTACAAATGCTACTGAGAGCTATGTCTCGTTTCTACCACTGGGTGTTGTGCTTGCTGTAATGCCCTGGAACTATCCTTTCTGGCAGGTGTTTCGCTTTGCCGCTCCCGCGCTCATGGCTGGCAATACTGCTGTCCTGAAACATGCTTCCAACGTTTCGCGGGCAGCATTAGAAATTGAAGGTGTTTTCCAGAAAGCTGGCTTGCCACAAGGCGTCTTTCGGACGGTCCTGGTACCAGGTGCGGAGACGCAACATTTGATTGCTGATCCGCGCATTGCAGCCATAACGCTCACGGGCAGTGAGCCAGCGGGAGTTTCGGTGGCCTCAGCCAGTGGACATGCTTTGAAGAAAAATGTCCTCGAACTTGGTGGCTCGGATGCATTTATTGTGCTGGAAGATGCCGATCTCGATGCAGCTGCACAGGTGGCGGTACGTGCTCGCTTTCAGAATACTGGTCAGAGCTGTATTGCAGCCAAGCGTTTTATTGTGGTTGAAGCAGTTGCTGATGCTTTTGAGCAAAAGTTTGTGGCAGCAGCATCGAAACTTCGTGTCGGGAGTCCCCTCGACCGTGAGACGCAGGTTGGACCGATGGCACGTGGCGACCTGCGTGAGGAACTCGATCAGCAGGTACAAGCATCTATTGCGATGGGCGCAAAGGTTGCATTGGGTGGCAAACGCCTTGAAGGGAAAGGCTATTTCTATGCACCCACAATCATAACGCATGTCACAACTCAGATGCCTGTCTTCAAAGAAGAAACCTTTGGGCCAGTTGCCGCTATCATTCGCGCTCAAGATGCGGAGCACGCCATACAATTAGCCAATGATTCACCCTTTGGACTGAGTGGTAATCTATGGACCGGCGATGTGGAACGTGGACGTAAGCTCGCACGTCGTATCGAATCGGGTGGAGTTTTTATTAATGGAATGACAGCCAGCGATCCACGTTTGCCCTTTGGTGGCGTCAAACGTAGTGGCTATGGAAGAGAGCTTTCTTCATTTGGTATCCGCGAGTTCGTCAATGTTCAAACAGTCTGGATTGGTCCCACAATTGCTACTCAGGTGACAAGTGAGTAGAAGTGTTTAATGTCCGGCATTCTGGAATTATAATGGTACACCAACCTACGAGTGGTAGCCACAACCTACGCAGACCTGAGTGACTTTGGCATTATCCAATGATATGTCACCACCAGGTTGAATATTAACAAAATATCCTGTCGTGCCATTATTTGGGTATTCTCGTACCCAGCTCTTTACCTGCATGTAGTTGTCAACTCGATAAACATTGTATGCATCATCACCATTATATCCAGGAGAAAAACAGTGTGAAGACTCACCCTCGACCAGCGTTCCCATGCACCTGATCGCCTTCGGATGCTCCACAGCTGTGGTTTTTTGCACAGGAGTTTGCGCCGAGTATGCATATCGTCCTCCCATGATGAGCAGCACACTCAAGACGATCAGAAGCACCCAGAAACTTTTTGAAAGGATGCGCTTGTACATATGTGGTCGAATGAGCAGGGGTGTTGGTGCCAGCTCGGAGCGATTTCGGGAAGCAATATTGTTTGGTACAGAAGGCTTTCTCTCTCCTGATGGTGGTGCTTCAGGTACCAGTTCCGTCGTCGCTGAGGCTGCTCGCTGAATACGAGATGGTGCATCAATGAACGTAGGACTGTCGTTCAGGGGCAAGAGTGTGGGTAAGAGAGCTATGTCTTTGCTTTTTGGTTTGGCGAAGGCAGGGGAATAAAACGATGAAGACGTACTGGCGTCTTGTAGCGCACTGAGAAAGGTTTGCATCGAGGGAAAACGCTCTTTATAGTCTTTTGCTAGGGCTTTAAATAGCACGGTTTCCACCGCTTGAGGAATATGTGGCATCTGTGCTCTGAGCGATGGCGGCGGTTGTGTGGAATGTTGCAGTGCCACCTCGATAGCTGTCCCCCGGAAGGGAACTCGCCCAGCGAGCCACTCATAAACTACTACCGCTAACGCGTATTGATCGCTGGCTGCTCGTGGCTTGCCTGCGAGTTGCTCTGGTGACATATAGGGAACCGTCCCAATCATCCCTTGGTTGGGACCAAGTGAGGAGGTACTATGAGCAGCTACCGCAATGCCAAAGTCACTGAGCAAAACTCTCCCATCAGCACACACTAGCATATTTTCGGGCTTGACATCCCGATGCACGAGGTGGGAGTCATGGGCATACTGTAACGCAGAAGCCACTTGAGTAACGTACTCGACCGCTTTAAGTAGAGGTAGCGAAGTTCCTCTGGGATGGTGATCACGCAAGGTGCCTTTAGGAGCATACTCCATCACCAGAAACGGTGTATCATCGTGGTTAAGTCCAAAGTCCAGCAGAGGCACAATGTGCGGATGGCGTAAACGCATAGTGCTAGCCTCAGTAATGAAGGCGCGCAACTCGTTAGGCTTAGACAGGCGAATCTGCAACACCTTCACCGCGACCTGTGAACTTTCGCGTTCCTGTTCAGCAAGATAGACATTGCCAAAGCCTCCTCCACCCAACCAGCGTAGCAAACGGTAGTCTCCCACGATCTGACCAACGTACTCCTGATGGTACATGCTCTCGCATCCTTTGTCTCGTTTCAAGTCATCGTTTTTCTCTTTGTATCTGTAGTGTAGAGGAACCGATAGGCAAACAGCAACGTTTCCAGCAAAATGGGCTATTGAGAAGTTATTTTCCCTCTCGACGCCTGTGCGCTTTTGTGATATATTCTTTTCATATCCTGACGTGCTACCCACAATCGACATTTTGCACAATATAACTGTTGTCAGGACATAAGGGAAACCGTATATGCCTACACTAGAGCGTTCAAACCCCCTCCCATTGTATTATCAGCTCAAGGAGGTGTTGAAGCAGCAGATTCGCGCTGGTCATCTCGCACCTCATACCGCTATCCCTTCGGAGCCAGAATTGGTTGCACAGTATCAAGTGAGCCGCGCCACCGTGCGCCAAGCCCTCACTGAGCTGGTGCATGAAGGGCTTTTATATCGTCAACATGGACGCGGTACCTTCGTATGTGAACCACGTATCCAGCAAAACATTAGCGAACTCACGAGCTTTACCGACGAGCTAAAACGTCGTGGTAAACGTCCTGGTGGTGTATTGCTTGTCAGCGAATTAGTGCGTGGTTCGCAGTCCGTGCGCGAACGACTACGCCTGAGCGACGAAGATCAGGTTGTTCGCTTAGAGCGCCTGCGCCTCGCCGATGAGACTCCTATTGCACTAGAAGTTGATTACCTACCTCATCCACGGGCGGCGAACATCTATCAGCGTGCCAAAGAGACTGCGGAAGGATCACTCTATAGCTTGATGGCTTCAGAGGGAATGCATCCCTATATCACTGAGCAGACATTTAAAGGCGATAGTCCATCACAACGTGAGGCCGAACTTCTGCATATGGCAACTCATGATCCAGGCTTACGCCTCGTCTGTACAACATTCGATGAAACAGGGGCACCTATCGAGTATACCGAAGCATTCTATCCCAGTACACACTACGATGTACAACTCACTCTACGCGTGAAGTAGTTATTATCAATCTTGATGTGTCACTTGTTACCTTCGGTAGTAAGTGACACATCAAGATTGATTCTGTTACGTCTAAACCAACTGTGCTATACTACGCAAGGACTTACACACGATATTACATATCTATTTAGGAGTGAAAGTTTTATGGATGACACACAAAATACAGAAAATGTAGAAAATACTCCAGTCACACCAGAACAAAATAATAGTGCACCGATTCACTTTGTGAGTCGTCAGGAAATGCAAGAGGCGAAACAGGAGCCAACAGAGCAGGTATTGACAGATCGTGGTAATGCGGCAGCCGAACAGGGAGACTACGAAACTGCTGCTGAGGCATTTGAGCAGGCCGTAGCTCTTGATCCTGAAAACGCACGCGCACGTTATAATCTTGCACTAGCCCAACAATATCTTGGCGAGACAGAATTCGCGGTCGCGGGCTACCGACGCGCAATTGACCTTGATCCACAGTTGCTCGATGCCTATATCAATCTCGGCAATTTGTATGGTGAGTTGGGCCTACACGAAGACTCGTTAGAAACCTTCCAGCTAGCCCAGGAGATTGACCCTGAAAACGACGAACTGTATATGAGCATTGGTGATGCCTACCGTACACAAAATCTCTATCAAGATGCCATTCAAGCTTATCGTCAGACGCTCATTCTCAATCCAGAGAATAATGTCGCTGCTGATAGCCTGCGTGATGTGCGTGAACGTGTCAACGACCAGCAGCGTCGTTTGATGGATCAGGAGAAGCGTGTAGACGCTGATCCTGCCGACCCAACGCGCTATGCGGAACTTGCCAGCATCTATCTCGACATGCGTAGATACGATGACGCTCTCTCTATCGCCAATCAAATGCTCTCGCTTGACCCGGAGGGGCGTACTGGTTACGACATGCTGGCGGCAGTATATGAGCAGATGGGTGAGCGTGACCAGGCAGTTGAGGTCTACAGACGCATTGTCACCATTGATCCTGATGACGCAGAGGCATGGGAGCATCTGGGCACATGGCTCTCTGTACAAGACAATGCTGCTGAGTCCATTGATGCCTATGTGCGTGCTATCCAAATCGATCCACAGCGTATCACTGCACGCTTTAGCCTTGCGGAGGCATATCTTGAGGCGGAACGTTATGATGAAGCCTTGACCTCGTATCAGAGTCTCATTGAGCGTACCGACGAACTACAATCTGATGATATTGCCGCCGCCTATGCTGGACTTGCCGATACTTACAATGCACTGGGTCAGCATGACAAAGCTATCGAGACCGCCAATGCGTTGTTAGAGCGTTCAGAGGATGACCCGGAGGGCTACTATCAGCTTGCTAGCGCATACGACGCGCTTGGACGCTATGATGAGGCCATTGAGAACTATCAGAACGCTATCGACAGCGACCCATTGAATGTTGATTACTACAACGACCTTGCCGATACGTTGCGTGAAGCCAAACGTTATGGTGAGGCACTTGATGCTGCTCAACAGGCCATCTCAATGGACCCTTCAATGTTGCTCGCGTATGAGACATTGGAGCAGATATATCGTGAGACAGGTCGCACAGCCGAAGCTGACGAAGCCAAACAACAGGCTGACGCCCTCCGTGAGCGCGAAGGCATCATTGCATAGATGAGTGAGAAAACACAATCGCAGCGAGCATGTGCTCGCTGCGATTGTGTTTTCTCACTCATCTATGTAGCTAGCTTTTCGTCTATTGCGTCTGCGAATGCTTCAAGATCGGTGAGCCGATATTGCACATGCTCATACAGGACATCTCTGCTTAATGTGCCAGGATCGCAGAGAAGCGCGTCACGCAGGTCTGTAAGCACTTCCAAACGATAAGCTACTGAACGAGGAATAATTTGTTGTGCCGCGATAATGCTCAATAACTCGTGATAACCTTCTGGACGACGCAAGCCAAGAGCGGCAACTATTGTACTACAGATGTGTAGACATGCCTCGATTGCTAGTTGCAGGTACCGTTCCGCAATGCTATAGACATGATAATCTGTTGTGAAGGTTTCACGGTCTGTATCGCCCAATTCATGCAGAATAATGGTTGCGTCACGTAATTGTTTGAGTTTAGGTTGTAGCGTCTCTTTATCAAGTGGCATGACAGGATTTACCTGTCCATAAAGACGACGGCTCAACGCCTGATTCTGAATTTCGTCGAACTTCTTAAAGTCCAGGTAGTCCATGACGGCTTTGGACTCAAATGAGACACGCTGTTTTTCGTTACGCGTAAACAGAATTTGCCCATATTTGATGACCTGAAGTTTAAGTAGGAGCGATGCCTGATTCAGAATAACTACGTCGATAGTATCCGACTCTAAGCGTTTCGCTAGTTCGCTGAAGAAGTACAGTTGGTAGTCCAGAAACTGGTCTGCTTTGATCTGATCAGTAAGGAGAATAGCAATATCCACGTCGCTGAGGTGTCCAAAAGAGGTCCGAGTGCTGAGAGAACCTGCGAGGTAGGCCGCATTGACGGGACTCTGTGTGAAGAGTTGGTTGAGTCGAGCTTGTTTTTCAAATAAGTTCATCAACACCTCCGAGAGGAATGTAAGCGCACACTAGTCCTTGGGGGCAAGTATACCATAAGAATCTACAAATTGCGTTGTTAGCCCGATAATGACTTAGCGAGAGCATGACAGGGGCAAGCCCTGTCACTACTATACGACGATACCACCGCGTGGCGAAGCTGCGCCATTTTGTATATAGTAGTGACAGGGCTTGCCCCTGTCATGCTCCCCCACCCCTATATTCCTCTTACCCCTCGACCCATTCTTCCCCGTTGGTGGCAACCTCTTTTTTCCAGATGGGGACCGTCTTTTTTAGTGTATCAATAATATAACAGCATGCCTCAAATGCCTCGCCACGATGAGGACTCGCCACGACGATAATCACGCTGGCCTCACCTATTTCCAACCGTCCAAAGCGATGCGCTACCGCGACCCGCTCGACGCCCCAACGTTGTTGTGCCTCTGCAATAATTGTGCGTATCTGCTGCTCCGCCATCTCCTGGTAGGTCTCGTACTCAAGATAACGTACTTGCTTCCCTCGTGCGTTATCGCGTACCACGCCCTCGAACACCACGATACCCCCAACGCTAGGATCGCTTGTAGCCGCAACTAGAGCATCCCGATTCAGCGGATTCCGCGTAAGTTGAATCAACGGTTCCATCAACGTTCCTCCACCCATTGGGGGAATAAATACTAATTCATCATTCTCATGCAGCACTGTCTCCGGCGTCACATAGCCGCGATTGACCGCGCACACCGAGCGTTCCAGAATAGGTTGCAGACGTGGATAGTGTGTAGCAAGCAGTGTACGTACATCAGCAACATGTGCCCCTTCATCTATCGAGAGTGTTTCCTCATTGCGCTCCACAATCTCGCGTAATGAGGCAAAATAGCGAATATGTATGTTCATATGGGAAAGTATAGCACAAAGTTTATGTGTAGAGACCGATGTATCACGTCCTGCTGGCCTTTCGATTGCCGACGAGGATGCGATACATCGGCCCCTACACATTGACAAATAGAACAAAAGTTCTGTATACTATCCTCATGTTAGTACAAGCACTTCCCGACACTCTGACGAAACTTGCCCTACTAGGCGATGCGACAAGCTATGAACCTGCTGGCGATACACCACAGCAGGAACGTCGTCATGCCCAATATCAATCGCGTAGCCTTGCAGAGTGCATTACAAACGTCTCGACTCCAAGAGGGACGCTTCCAGTCTTGAAGACGATGTTGACAACTGCTTGCGAACGCAACTGCCATTACTGCCCCTTCCGCGCGGGTCGCAGCAAAATGAAGCGTATGACGTTTTCTCCAGATGAACTCGCAAGCGGACTGGACACGATGCAACGGGCAGGTCAAGTGCAGGGCATGTTCTTGTCGTCGGGTATCATCAAAGGTAGTATCACCACGCAAGATAAAATTATCGACACGGCTGAAATCGTTCGTAAGCGTTACAACTATCGTGGTTATCTGCACCTCAAGGTCATGCCGGGTATCCAATATGAGCAACTCTATCGCTTGATGCAGTTGGCAGACCGCGTTTCGGTGAACTTGGAAGGACCAAATCAGGAACGCTTGGATGCACTAGCTCCTAAAAAGGACTTCAAACGTGAGCTACTCACGATGCTGCAATGGGCTGAGGTGATACGACGTGAGCATCCCTATGAGAAGCTAGCGGGAACCGTCACACAATTCGTCGTAGGGGCCGTCGGTGACACAGACCATGAACTCTTGTCGATGAGCAACATGCTTTATCGCAAAGCTGGCTTGACGCGTGCTTATTACTCCGGCTTTCACCCTATCGAGCAAACGCCCTTTGAAAATCTTGCTCCAACAGACCCGTTACGTGAACATCGCCTCTATCAGGCCAGCTTTTTGCTGCGTGACTACGGTTGGAAGGTCGAAGACTTGCCGTTCCTTATGAATGGCAACATGCAACTCGACATGGACCCGAAACGAGCATGGGCAGAGATGCATCTACGCTTTGCACCCATCGAGATTATGACCGCAACTCGTGAGCAGTTGTTGCGTGTGCCTGGGATTGGTCCGAAGAGTGCTGATGGGATAATTCGTGCGCGTCGGCAAGGACGTATCACGGAACTATCCCAATTACGGCAACTACGTATTCGTACGCCAGAGCAAGCGGCACCCTATATTCTGTT
>CAZZVE010000054.1:24167-26228 GCA_964657325.1 uncultured Ktedonobacterales bacterium | reverse complement strand
GAGGTCGAACGTATCAAGGCATCCTGATTGGAAGCGGCGTGTTGCTTTTGGGTTTAGGCGTCCTACTCATCAGCGAAGGCGTGCAGACCCTGTAAATGCATATAAAATATGCAACCCATCGTAGAGACCACGTTGACGGCGTCCGAGGCGCAATTCATTGCGCGAAATCTTGTTCCACACACACATCGTCTTATTTTAATCATAGGTGATAAATCGCCCTCGGACGCCGTCAACGTGGTCCTACGAATTGCGAAGATGCGAGTTCAGCATCGCTAGTAGTGCAAGCAGAGCCTGTCCCCCCATAAAGAGCAGAATTGTCACCCGTGGTCCACTATATTGTAACAAAAATCCCGTACAGGCTAGACCTAGTGGAGCCGTACCTAGGATAATTAGACGTGAGACGCTATTCATTCTACTCTGTAAGGCATCAGGTGTCATAGCTAAACGTTTGCTGATGTTTGTGACATTATAGAATGGACTGATAAAGGCAAGTACTCCAACGATAAAGCCGAGAAAAAGGGGAGATGGAAGGGTCGCAAGGGGCAACCATAGCAAGGTATATAACCATAAGGCTCCGACGATAATTTGTCTAAAGCTCAAGCGTTGTTGCACACGACTCACAAGGAATGCACCGATAATAATGCCTACACCGTCAAAGCCAAAAATAAGACCAATGAGGGCTGCTGAAGCATGTTGCTGTTGAGCGATAATGATCACAATTAACGGCTGACCTGCACCAAAGAAAACATTTCCACCTGTTAACAACGCCATCGAACGTAGAAGTGGCTGATGCCAGAGCCAGCGTAAACCTTCGCCAATTTCGGTAAAGAGATTAGTAGTAGGCGTGGTGCGTTGCTCCTGAAAAGGAATACGTATAAAGCAGAGGGTGCAGACAGACACAACATATGATATCGCATCGACCAGAAAAGGGAGCAAGGAGCGGAGTGAATAGAGCAGGCCACCCAGTGGAGGGCTAAGGAAGTTCATAATGCCATATGTTGCCTGCGTTCGTCCCAATGCTTCGGGCACTTGCTCCTTCGTGACAACAAGGGGTAAACAGGAAAGTTCGGCAATATCAAAGAACGTACCTAGCGATACCTCTAAGAAACCTGTGATGTAGAGTTGTAGAACGGTCAAACGCCCCAATATAAGTGCAAGTGCAACACTAGCCAGAACTAATGCACGCCCTATATCACACACAAGCATTACACGCTTGCGATCCCAACGGTCTAGCAACGCTCCCGCAGGTAACATGAACAAAACATAGGAGAGTGAGCGTACCGCGCTTATCAATCCAGCTTGTACAACCGAGTGTGTAATGGCTAACGCGAGCAAGGGATAGGCAATTTGCGAGACCCCACTTCCCACGTTAGAAACCATCTGACCGCCCCATAACAGAAGATAGGCACGGTTCCGCCACAATGAAGGAGGCTTCTCAGAGATTATCATACTCGTTTTGTACTACCTTTCTAGGGATAAGTACTGGGTTAATAGAGAAAGCCAATGGAAGTATAGCATAATATGTACGGATATTACCCGACATGAAAGTTCAGGTAGACACAATAACAAGGCAGACATATAATCTGACATAGAAAAATCTATTAGGAGAGCAACATATCATCCATGAAGAAAATCATTTTGAGCATTGTCCTTATAGGTATGGCAACTATTGTATTTGCGGCATGCAGCGGTATCGCAGGGGATAGCGCGAGTGGAGACAGTCCTAATACTGTGCATATGACCGATTCGACATTTGGCAAAAGCTCCATCACGATTGCGAAAGGCAGCAAGTTGACACTGGTTAGCGATACATCACAAGCGCATATCATCGACAATGGTACGTGGGGTAGCGACGGTCTGCCTCATCCCAAAATAGAGTCAGGCGCACCCGTTATCAAAGATGCGCAGTTCTTGGACAACACGCCACAATCATTTGGTCCGTTCAACACCCCTGGCACCTATCAACTCTACTGCACCATTCATTCTAATATGAACCTCACAGTCATTGTGAAATAAAAATGTTCGTAGACAATTGGTGGAGGTACGGTTTCCCTACGGGAA
>CAZZVE010000054.1:20241-24157 GCA_964657325.1 uncultured Ktedonobacterales bacterium | reverse complement strand
GTAGGGAAACCGTACCTCCACCAATTGTCTACGAACGAATCACCAGCCTTACTTTGCAGAGACAACCACATCATCGACGAAGAAGGATGTCGTGCGCTGCGTGTAGCCAGTGCGACCATTAAAGACCAATGTCACCGTTTGACCCGCATACTGCGAGAGTTGATGGCCGACATTGAAGGTCGCTTGCTTCCAGTTTGATGCAGCATTTGTATTACACACATGCTGCAACTGCCCAATTGTCTGACCATAGCTGTCAAGCACCGAGACAGTGAGATCATCAGAGCAGCTCTGTGACTGACGCGTGGTTGTGGCCTGCCACCAGTAGCTTATACTGACATTCGACGCATTGCTTGGGACCGCGAAATCTTGCGAGATCGCATCATCACAATAACTGTAGCCACAGAGATAGGCTCCGTACTGTCCAGTGTGCGGATGCTTCGCGTCAATCAGTTCGTAGCCACCAGCAGAAGACTCTTGCCAGGTGCTCGCGCCACTCTCGAAGCTCCCATTCTGCACAAGTGACCCTGTGAATGGAGGCTGCGTTGGAGTATCCGTCGCAACAGGCGTATCCGTTGGCACAACTGTTGGTGTGTCAGTCGGAACAGTTGTTGCCGTTGGACTTGGGCTTGGTGTGCCAGGAGTAGGCGATGGTGTTACAGCACCACCACCTGCGAGGTCACGAGCGATGTTGTAGATATCGGGGGAACCGATACCACTACCTTCGTCATAGCCTGCGGTTGCAGGATAGTACAAATTGTTGCCACTCGTCACATCGTGGAAGGGGGCATACTGTTGCTGTGAACTCGCCAGGCTATAAAGTTTTGGACTGACAAATCCTGCGATGGCCTTGTTTTGCGATTGCAGGTAGTTGTTGATCATTGCCATGCTACCAGCCCATAGAGGCGCGGCAGCACTTGTACCACCCACGGTGATGCTACCCGTCGTAGGACAGCCAGCAGCAGTGACGGTACAATACACAGCATAGCCTGTAGCCGGATCAGCGTCAGCGGAGACATCGGGGACCTCACGGTTGCCGTTGCTATACTGATTTTTGACGCCGGGACCAGTTTGCCATGTTGGCTGTGCAAACGTGTTACTGATACCACCACCACCGCCAGAACCCTTTGGGCTGCGCTGTGTATCGGTAGGGTTGCTCCATACCGACTCACTACCATACGCACCACCACTGGTTTGCAGGTTTGTACCACCCACGCCAATGACGTTGGGATCACTCGCAGGTGAGTCAACGGCAAGATTGGTATCGTTGCAGTCATATGCACCAGAGTCACCAGCAGCCGAGAAGAGTGAGATACCCTGCGCGGCACCCTGTTTGAAAATGCCATCCAGCGTTTGTAACTCGGCGGCACCAGTCTGCGTTTCGCACTCGCCCCAGCTAATCGTGGTAATCTGGGCTTTGTTGTCGGTCACAATCTTGTTGTAGGTGTCGTTGACACCTTGCGTCGAGTTTGGTCCCTCGTACACAATTTGTGAAGCGGCAGGAGCCATTGCCGCGACAACCTCGATGTCCAGTTCGACCTCGATAGCACCAGCACCAGCCGAACCGTCAGCACCATCGACAAGCACATTGCTAATACTAGGACTGCCGATGTTATAGGTCTGCTCATACTGCGTAATATCGCTCTGCTGGTAGCCATCCAACTCAAATACAGCAACGGTCTGGTTGTTGCCCTTGACACCCGACTGCTGTAAGGCTGCTCCATCATAGGCACCGAGCAGGTCTGTTGGTCCGAGGCCAGCTAAGGCGCGTTTGCCTTGCGTAGCTTTTTTGCTGCTCGTGCTTTTGAGGTTATAAAGAGGACGCATGTGCGTACTGTTATCCAGTCCGCCAATAGAGACGATAAGTGAGGAGACCGCACTAGGTACGGTGGGTGCGCTCGCGTTGGCATAGAAGGTATGCGCACCGACTTGATAATTGTTGATTTTGACGGCGAAGGCAGCTTCGGCCTCTGCTACATCGGCACTGGCGTCGATGAGCAAACCATTGGAAGAGATGTGTGAAACGGCGAAGCCTTGACTGTGCAGGTACGTTACAACCTGCTGCTGTTGCGCAACAGTCGGGCCGAACTCGGCGGCGAATTGCTGCGGCGTGAGGTAGTGATGATACAAGGGCGAATGCGGGTTGTTTTGATTCGCCAGCAAGACATCCAGTTCTTGCTGATTGCGCATCTGTAGCCCAACCGAGAGATTCAGCTTCTGTTGCCCACTGGCGGTCCCAAGCAGATGAGCCTTCCCAATGAGGGGAACAGTCTGTCCACTGATGGGATTGCGTGAGTCTTGTCTGGCACGTGCGATAAGCGAAATACCGAAAACGCCGACACCAACAACAATCACAGCGACCGTGGCAAGTACAAGCTTGTGTACAATGCTACTACGTTGCATGTAGTTCTCCGAATTCCATACGACACACTACGATAACTTTTTAGAAAAATCTCAAAAACATCTGGGGCAAGGGCACCCGCTGCCTTCATCATTTCCCGAATGCGGCTTCGGGATGCCCCTCCCATACACGAATGTGTCTTCCGCATCAGGCTGTATAGGAGGGGCATCCCCTCGCGGGTGCCCTTGTTTCTAAAACACACAACATGACACTCTGACATATAGAGATAAACGCCAATACACGTAGGCTTTGTGGAGATTGTGACGTAGTAGGACAATTGGTTTAAAGAAAAAATATACAAAAAAGAGGATGAGAGGGCCGAGGACGCACTGCGTCTTCGGCCCTCTCATCCTCTTTTTTGTATTAAGAAATTTTCGTTTGTTTGCGGATAAATGTGCCCATCTGTTCGATGGATTGCTGGCCTTCGGGCAAGACATAGGCAAAGACTTGAAAGACGTGCCACATGCCATCCCAAACAGTGAGTTCAACAGGTACATTCGCAGCTTTAGCATGCTCTTCCACCTGGCGAGAATCGTCCAGTAGCACTTCATCGTTCCCGACATGAATAAATAATGGAGGGAAACCATGCAGGTCGGCATGAATGGGTGAGATCAAGGGATTATGTACATCCTCGGTCCCTGCATACATACCCGACACAAACGTGATGGCCTGTCCAGAAATCCAGGGATCAGCGGCCTCATGTGTTGTTCGACTTTGAACAGTACCTACAAGGTCAGTCCACGGTGAGAGCAACACAGCACCCGCAGGCATAGGTACATTCTTATCACGCAATGTTTGTAGTAGTGCGAGTGTCAAACCGCCACCAGCCGAGTCGCCACCCACTACAATATGCTCTGGCTTTGTACCTTGAGCAAGTAGCCAACTATACGCGGTGAGCGCGTCGTCAATCGCGGCCGGAAATACATGTTCGGGCGCGAGACGATAGTCAATCAAAAGACCCCGTATACCTGATGCCGCGCTGAGACGAGCAACTAAATCACGATGTGACTTAAACGATCCCAACACATAGGCCCCACCATGCAAATAGAGTAGTACGCGTTCCGTGTCAGCATTAGAAGCACTGACCCATTCTGCTGGCACACCGTTCGCATCAACCTGCTCAATATGCGTATTTTCAGGAAGTGGTACAGGATGCCCGACATAGTTCTCAACCAACAATTCCAGGTTCGCTCGCTGTTCTGGTAAAGGCGCGGGTGGAGCGTTTTTGAGCGTCAGCAAATAGGGGCGAATATTCAAGCTTTCTGAGCTAGGCATCGATGAACCTCCTCGTTCAATGAGAACTCGTCATACCCCGAAATAACACGAGACAAAAACATCTTGTGCTGAGGTAATACTCATAATTATAGACAAGCTACCTGAGATACGTCAAGGAAAGCAGGAAGATTGCAAGAGCATTGATTGACTCCAACGAACTCTCAAAATATCGGAGTGAGCAGCCGCAAGGTGCTGCCTATATGCCTCAGGATAAGAACTGTTGATATTACTATGAGGGAAAAC
>CAZZVE010000054.1:0-20141 GCA_964657325.1 uncultured Ktedonobacterales bacterium | reverse complement strand
CCGCGTTGTAGGCCGTCTTATGAGTCCATTGAAGTCAATGGGGCAGACCCTGTCATGTCAATCGTTCACATTGTGATATCATATTCTCATAAAAGAGCAAAGGAGCTACAACAATATGGATGCAACTGTTGCACGCAAGTTGTACCGCGCACTTGAGCCGTATCATGCGATGATTTATTTTGTGCCAGAGGCAAGTGAGCGGTATAAAGCGTATGGTATTGGTGGACGTATGGGTTATTTTGCCTCGCGTGGCGCGCCAATGGGTCCTGTCTCGGCTGATCTGATTATTTCGGCGTTTTATAACTTCAATCCAGGACTGGTGAGGAGCGTGATTCCTGCCGCATGGCAACGTGCCACACCCGCGCAAATTATTGATGCACGCTTCGCGGGTGCAGACGCCGCGCTTCGTCGCGTACTAGGTGAGCGCATTTCCAGTCCAGAGGTAGCGGAGGCTGCACAACTCGCACGCGAGGCCAGCAACGGTTGTACGTTGCAAGGACGCATTACCTACGCGGCTCATGCAACACTTGAATGGCCTACGGAGCCACACATGGTCTTGTGGCACGCGATCACACTACTACGTGAGTTCCGTTTTGGTGGACATGTCGCCGCACTGATGGCTGATGAAGTTGGTCCCTGTGAAGCACTCGTAATGCATGCTGGAACGGGTGAGGCTTCGCGTCAGGCATTGCAAACAACACGCAGTTGGTCCGATGAGGAATGGGAAACGGCTGCTCACGGCTTACAGGAGCGCGGTCTACTCACATCCGAAGGGAAACTTACCGATGAAGGCAAAGCGCACCGTGACAAGGTGGAGCAGTTGACCGATCAGCTTGCACTCGCCCCCTGGCAACATCTCGGTGACGCTAAATGTGAACGCCTACGTGAGCTTGGACGCCCCTTGAGCCGTACTATTATCGACGCAAAAGCCATCCCTAGTGGTTTGTAAACACTCGGTATGGGGCGTTCATCAATTCTGCTATGACGATGTTTCGTAGGGACCACGTTTACGGCGTCCATGCGCAATTCACTGCGTGAAATGTGTGGGATAGCATTTAATACATATATAGGCACTAAATCGCTCTCGGACGCCGTAAACGTGGTCCTACGAAACATTACGTGTGATACGATACAGGTGATGACATTATTTTTTTCACTGCGGAAAGGATGATACATTCATGCCAGTTGATCCACAGGCACAGGCATTTCTTGATATGCTTACAACTATGAACTTTCCAGCTATGAACACACTATCGGTCGAAGAGGTACGTGCTTCATACGATGCAATGGCTCAGTTTGGTGGTACACCAGAAGAGGTGCATGCAGTTGAGGACCGCAAGCTTCCAGGGCCAGCAGGTGAAATACCAGTACGCATCTACACACCAAAAGGCGAGAGTCCATTCCCTATCCTGGTCTTTTTTCATGGTGGCGGCTGGACGATTGGCACACTCAATGGCTATGATGGTGTCTGCCGTGCGCTGACAAATCAAGCTCAGTGTATCGTCGTTTCAGTTGACTATCGGCTTGCCCCTGAACACAAATTTCCGGCAGCGGTTGAGGATGCTTATGCAGCAACGGTGTGGGTTGCGCAAAACGCGGCAAGCATTTCCGGTGATCCTGCACGAATCGCCGTTGGTGGTGATAGCGCGGGTGGCAACCTCTCGGCTGTCGTTTCACAGATGGCTCGTGATAAAGGCGGCCCTAAGCTTGTGTATCAACTGTTGATCTATCCCGCAACCGACTACTTCATCCCTGGTACAGCGTCAATGCATGAGAATGCCGATGGCTACTTCCTCACGCGCGATTCAATCGTTTGGTTTTGGAATCACTATTCCAATAGTGAGGAAGACGCGCACAATCCCATGATGGCACCGATCTATGCCAAAGATTTTCACAATTTACCACCCGCGCTGGTAATCACCGCTGAGTACGACCCATTGCGTGACGAAGGCGAGATGTACGCCGCGAAGTTGCAAGAGGCAGGCGTGAACGTAACCTCGACGCGTTACAATGGTATGATACATGGCTTCTTTACGATGGGGGGATTCATGGACCAGAGCAAGGTCGCCATCGCCGAAGCCGCCGCTGCCTTACGTGGAGCGTTCGCGTAAGACGTAAAATTTGGGACCAGGGCGCCCGCAAGGGGACGCCCTGGTTTTGGTATCATATAAACCTTGACCATATAGCAGGAACTACAACATATGGACAATACGCTAGCCACGCTCAATAATTATCACGGAGACGTGCCACAACTAGACCAAAAGCGCGAACAGTTGTGTACCGCGCTTCGACATGCATGGCATGGTGAGGACTATAAGCGTGTTGTATCACTTGTGGCAGAACTAGCCTATCTCGTTGGGCGTTTTCCTCACATCGAAGAGGGTGAACATATCCTCTTGTTGGGCATACAAGCCAGTCGATATCTACACGATCTGCCGCATCTCGCGCAATTCTTGAACCGTTTAGCTGGCCTGCTTTGCACACAGGATAGGTTTAGGCAAGCATTACAGATATGGCAAGAGAGCGAAGAGATTGCGCAACAACTCGGCTATCCCGTCTCGCTATGGGAACCGTTCTATCAGGTTGCACACATCGCCGATCTGCTAGGGGTCTACGATCTTTCTCAGCGTTTCGCTGAACAGATTGTCCATGCGAAGCGTGTCGATGATCCTAGAAGCATACCTCTTGCACTCTTCATTCGTGGCTTTCATGCGCGCACACGTGGCGAGCGAGATAACGCATATAACGACTACACAGCTTGCCTGCGCTTGCTTGAGGAACAACATCTCTATAGTAACACATCTCCTTATACCCACTTTTTTGTGTTAGTAGTGCAAACCGAACTGGCTCGCACTCAAGGCGTGTATAAAGAAGCAAGGGGTTATGGTGACGCTGCCATTGCCCTTGCACGCGCCTTTTGTGATCCTTATACCGTCACCGCTCTACTCATTGATCAAACATGCTTTGCCTATCAGCATGGTATGTTTCATGACGCATATCTTTTTGTACAACAGGTGCTCGACATGAGTGAGCCTACTCCACCATCCTATCACAGTGGGTGTGGATACCATATGTTAGGATTGCTTGCTCGCCACTCTCAAGAATCTCGCGTCGTCTTGAGTACCCGTGAACAGCGTGTCCTGCAACTCGTCGCCGAAGGTTTGTCTAACCAGGAGATTGCAGCCACACTTGTAATTACCGTGGGCACCGTCAAAAAGCATATCGAACATATCTACATCAAACTCGATGCACGTAGCCGCACTCACGCTGTTGCGAAAGCACGAGCGTTGAACGTGCTTGCGTAACTCTTGAGCACACTTCCTCAATAAACAAGAATACGTCTTTTGACGAATGGTATATCCCCTAGCATGAGGCTACACTTGCTATAGACCTATTGTAAACATTGACACTCACATAGGCAAATAAACTTCTGTAGGGGTCTAATTCATTACACCCTGTTGGCGTACACAAACGCAGAAGAACATAGACACACGTTTCAACAGCCTCTAAAAGGATCATATGCCAACAGGGTGTAATGAATTAGACCCCTACATAGAGGAAAAGGTACCATCATGGTAGATTACAACCACATCATACATACACATCCCACTAAACACATTGTAGCCCTCTTCTGTCTTTTGCTCACATTAGCTTCCTGTGGTTCGACCTCGACTGCACAAGTAACAGCAGCGACACCGACTCCGACTCCGACTTCACCACGTGCAACGCCAACACCAAATATTCCAGTACGCTCGACCTCTTTGTTGACCTACACTGGACATAGCGATGGCGTGGTTGGATTACAGTGGTCATCGGATGGAAAACAGATTGTGACATGCAGTGATGATGATTCGGTGCAGATGTGGGACGCCACAACGGGCAAGCAACGCTGGAAATATTCGCCGTTTCTTGTATCGTCCTATATCTTTGACGTAGCCTTATCACCCGATGGTAAACGTGTCGCGGCGGCAGGAAGCAAAAGCCTTGTCTGGATACTCGACGCTTCAACAGGACATTTGATAACAACATTTAACGAACAAGCTGGCTTCATACTTGGCGTGGCATGGTCCTTGGATAGTACACGTATCGCGGTTGGCAACGATGGTGGAACGGTAAATATTCAAGACGTAGCAAGTAGAAAGACGCTTGTCACTTATAAAGGACATACCGCTGGCGTAGTGCGTGTCGCGTGGTCTCCTGACGGTAAGAGTATCGCATCAGCAAGTTATGATGGCACAGTCCATATATGGAATGCGATCACGGGGCAACACATGCTCACTTATAGTGGCAATAAAAACCCTGTCTTCTCCGTCGCGTGGTCCCCCGATGGCAAACGTATTGCTTCAGGTACAGGAGCGGCTGGAAATCACTCGCCCGTTGTCACAGGTAATTCGGCGACTGTATGGGATGCAACAACTGGGAAGACGCTTGTCACCTATACAGAGAATACAGGCTCAGTTTATGCGATAGCGTGGTCGCCTGATGGTACATCTCTTGCTTCGGGTGGTGATGATGCAGTGGTTCGTGTGTGGGATGCGACAACTGGACACACAACGGTAGTGTACGAGCGGCATAAAGATATTGTCTGGAAGATAGCATGGTCGCCTGATGGCAAGGAAATTGCCTCCGCTAGCCAGGATGGAACAGCGAAGGTATGGCAAGGCATGTAAAATAGGTACCTGTACGAATTTGATTGTGTGTAATAGAATGGTACAGGTACCTATTTTATCGCCCCCATACGCATCAAGCTAAGAATTGCGGGGTTTGCAATGGCGTACCGAGCCGTGGAAAGCATGACAGGGGTAAGCCCTGTCACTACTATAGACGGATGCGCGTGGCAAAGCCACGCCGTTTCGGTTAGTATAGGAGTGACAGGGCTTGCCCCTGTCATGCTCTGGGTACCCTGTTTCTGCTTCACACGAAACTCAACTATCCTTATCTTGATGCGTACAGATACCTATTTTATCGCCCCCCACTGGATGCATAGCCGACTGTTCCCGTTAACTGAGGCGACTGTGGTGTGGTGCTGCGAACGGCAACGAGAATGGCGACAATAAGTGTTATGCCTGCCAGGATGCCCGCGACAATGGCTACACTTGTGACATTTTTTTGGACCGTGGCAACAACGACACCGAGTAGTGCCCATGTACCTACGGCTGCAAAGGCAACGTCACGACGTATAATACTGATTGCGCTTACAATGAGGGCTGCCACGACCAGAATAGTTCCGGCCCATACAGTAGGCGCGATACCGAAACCATCCCAACCAATGCTGCGCAGGAAAACCGCCGTGTTGACTACCGTCGCGAATGTCACCCATGCCGCATAGATGCCAAGTGGCACATCCGCTAACCAACGTTCAAGCCGTGAAACCGCGACGAGTGCTACACCTGCTCGTACATAGGCCAGCACTAGCGCGATAAGGCTTACAACAATGATAACCTCGCTCAAGGCAATCAAGCCACGTGGAAAAATCAAGTCCCATGCCGCGCATAACAAGTTGCCCAATGTATACCAGTACCCAATGCGTCGGAAACGCGGATTCTCGCGCTGCGATGGCAATGCTTGATAAATAGCAAAGGCGATGGTGGCGATAAATATCAAGCCCCAGATCGCGAACGTGTAGCCCGCCGGCGTAATCAGCACTGGATTTCGATTTGAACCGTTGGCAACTCCATTGCCCACCAGCCCACCCACCACAATTGGAATAAAGGTCGAGACTACATTCACGACCTGTCGTATCGTATCTTTCAGCATGACATCTTCCTTCTGTATAGTTATGTATTGTTATATACGATGTACCGCTATACGTTATTATACATGACATGTTTGAAAGAGATTGTGGATACTATTCTACTCACTCTCATCAACAGGTTTTCGTACGCATAATCTGGTCCCTACGAAATGATCACATGACGGCTATGGTGTAACTAAGTACCTATCGTGAAACGAACTATTTGTTAGCTACGTACTAAACGTATGCTAAAGGGAAAGCTCTTAGCACGAATATATTTTCTATTAAATGAGGAGAAACACATATGTTAGAAGATTTCGGTTTACTGATTCTACGACTGGTTGTTGGTGGTCTTTTGGGTGGGCATGGCTCACAAAAACTTTTTGGCTGGTTTGGTGGCTTTGGCATAGACGGCACTGCTGGCTGGCTTGAGTCCATCGGTTTGAAACCAGGACGTTTCTGGGCTGCTGGAGCGTCAGCATCCGAGTTTGGTGGTGGTGCATTGACCGCCTTTGGCTTCTTGCATCCACTTGGCCCAATCGCCACGATAGCGGCAATGATTATGGCTACGGCGAAAGCCCATTGGGGCAAACCTATCTGGGTGGCTGAAGGTGGTGCGGAATTGCCTGTGATCAATATCGCAGCCGCCCTTGCGCTAGCCTTCACTGGTCCAGGACGCTTCTCGGTTGATTCGCTGTTCGGTATCCGCTTACCCCGTACACTGGTTGCATTGGTCATCGTTGTGGAAGCGGTCCTGATCGCCATTGGCGTTTCCAGCAGTCCTACAGCACAACCTTCACCAGCAGACGAGCACGCAAGTGCTAAGATCGAGGGTGGGGAAGAGGCCAATAGTCTTTAATTTGTCGATACATGCTAAAGGTCAGTAATATGACAGGGGCAAGCGCACATGACAGTACGAGACATTTCAGAGGTATTTCTATCTTTTGAGGTCAGTAACATGACAGGGGCAAGCCCTGTCACTACTATAGACGGACTCGCGTAGCAAGCTACGCAGTAGCGGTTAGTATAGTAGTGACAGGGCTTGCCCCTGTCATGTGCGCTTGCCCCTGTCATGCCTCCTACTTCCTCATCAGCTTACCTCTTCTCGACCCAATCACCTTCTGCGGATATGCATACCACCGTTCGAGGCAAACCAAGCACCGTTCATATCTGGTTCGTTCTCGTCGGGGTTGGGTGGCAGAATATCGGCACTCACCATTTGTTCACGTAACCTGTCCACCTGATCGATCATGACCTGCGCCATTGTACCTTGTTGAGGTTTGGCAATCCAACGCATCTTAGAAGAGACGAACAGTTCCTTAAGATAGGCAAACGAGAAGTCATGAGTTATGTCGCTCAATGTGTTGATGTCATCCTCGGTCACACGTAACGCGGGTTTGAGTGCCTCGTTCCAGAGCGCGATATACGCTTTGCGCTCCGCGAGTTCGGGCAAGCCAAAGGGATATTTACGGTCAAAGCGGCTAGGCCGTTCGAGAATGGCAGGGTCCAGGCGTTCAGGATGGTTCGTGGTGGCAAGCGTGACAATACCGATGTTGGCGGCAAAGCCATCTAGCTCGTTTAGGAAAAACGAGCGGTTCTGCGACGTGATGAGCGAGTCGAGGTCTTCCAGCACAAGCACACATGGCGCGTTTCTTCGTGCGCGGTCAAACACCTGCCGAATATTTGCCTCGTCCGCCATACCAGTATGTGGGGCGCGGAAACTTTTGACATAGAGACAGGGATAACCAATAGTGTTAATGAGAGCTTTGAGTGTATGCGTCTTGCCATTGCCAGCTGGACCAACAAAGAGCAGACCGCGTTTCCAGGGAATGTCGTGTTCCTCGTACAGATCGCGCGACTGAAAGAACTGCTCTACGTCCTCGCGTATCTCTTGTTTGAGAGAGCCACGCAGAATAAGGTTCTCAAATGTCGAGTTCTTGATATCTTGAAAAAGATGCTCGTCCTTATGCCAGTGTCCATTGTCGAAGACCAGCACCTCGGCGCGAATCTCCATATTCCACTTGCACACAGCGGCATAGAAATCACGTGCTACCGCTTCTTCGTCCGCGAGAAGCCAGAAGTGATTTTTGTACATGCCATTGCCCTCGATAGTCATAATCAGTATCTCAAGCGTATGGTCTTGCCATGTCACATCAAACCATCCCTTGTTAATGGAATCTTCCGTCTTGCCTTCTTCATCTATCTCTGCTGTATCGAACGGGTCTCCATCAATCATCATGCCGCCACGCATATGCATCCTCTGGTGTGGATGCATCATTGCTGGTTCTGGTCCTTGCCAGTAGATCGACATCTGATTATAGAGGAATGTCTTGGGTGTAAGTACACATAGGTTCGCCTTCGCGTAGCCTTCAACATTAAACATATTCATCTCGCCCTCGGCAAGTGCCTTATTTGGGTAAATGCTGCGTAGATGTTCGCTCGTGTGATAGTCGATGGCGGAAGGCGGTAGCAACAACATCTCGCTGATAAGCTGTGCCTTAAGCTGTTCTTTGTTCATGAAAAAAAGCTCCTGAGGAACCAGGGCACCCGCAAGGGGACGCCCCTCCCATACGGCATTAACAATGGTTTCATCTATGGGAGGGGCGTCCCCTTGCGGGCGCCCTGGTCCACAATACCATCATCAACAATGACAATTATCTATGATCGTTTGCTACGGTTGAACAGAACATTGAGAAAAACTACCAGTCCAGTGAAGAGGAACATTCCGAAGACAAGCATCACAGAGATGAGAAATTTCGTCGCGCCAGAAAGACTACTAGAGGCGAGAGACACCACGCCAAAGGTGACAAACAGAAACATACCCATCCAGAAGAGAAGCGAAATAACCGCTAATATCAAGCGCAACGTTGCCGAAGGTCCACCCACGTTGCTTTGTGCAAAGCCTGTAAGTTTCTGACCCGATGGCCCACTATTGTATGTATTACGAAGAGGGGATGGCACACTCTCATATCCAGGTACGGATGATGGCTCATCACGATAACCACCCTGATAATTCATTTCTTGCATCACGATAAAATCCTTTCAGCCATAGCGATTATTATTGCTGTACAGACCATAATACCTACGAATGAAAGGAAGAAATGTTGTGAGAAGACAATAAAGGCGTCTTCATTTCTTGCCATATACAACGCGCTTCTATTCCAATAGTAGACTCCTAAAAAAGCGCAATACTATCGTCTTCATTACAGAAAATGGACAAATTGTATGTTGGTATACCTTGAAATAAGGAGGAACAATCTTGTCAGGCATTCAGCAGCATGTTATTGCACATATCAATGGCCGCGTCTATGGTGTCGCGGGATACTATTCAGATCAGGATGCCACACAGCATGTGGTTGTCGCTACAGACGATGGTACGCTTTACGAAGTTCATTGGGGTCCCAATATCGCTTTCACCTCCCCACAGCGACTCGCGCAATTTCCTGGCATTGCCAGTTTGAGCGGCTTCTTCACTTATGATGATGGCTACCAGCATGTGGTTGTTGCGACAGAGGATGGTTGGTTGCATGAGTTGTACTTCACGGACACTCAGCACATTCAGAGCCGTGACCATTTGTATCAGCTTCCCCCCTTTGGAAACTCCCATATTGGCATGGCAGGCTTTTACTCCTCCGACGACAACTTGCGTCATGTCGCAGTAGGCAGTTTTGATGATAGCATATACGAGGTCGTCTGGAACGGGCAGGTCGTTCCCTTCAAACACTCTCTCACGACTCAATCCCATTTGCAAGATGTTGCAGGGATTGCCGGTTTCTTCGACTCTTATACCCAATCCAGAGACGTTATTATTGCTATGAAGTATGGACAGGCCAACGACGTTCATTATAGTGCTAAGAGAGATATTACAACTGACGTTGTGACAAACTTCTCTCCTCCCCTCGTGAATGTAGCTGCCTTCGTCGATACCAATACGAATACGAGACATATCAGCGCGCTGAATGCCAATGGGCAAGTGTCTATGTACTCCTCGACAGACGCCGGGATGTCTGGGGGACCGTCACCACTCATCACTCTTGGCAATGTGATTGATATGGTGGGCTACTACTCGTCGTATGATAACACGAACCACGTCATTCTCGTCACTGGCGATGGAAATGTTCATGAGGTGTATTACAGCCAACAGGTTGCTCCCTAGCCACTGGGACATTGAAAATTTAATGGGGTATATAGAACGCTGATGAACTTTGACAACCGAATACGGGAATGGCGGTAGGGGCAGCAATTCATTGCGCCCCAAGATGGGCCGGGGAGGCACGGCGTGAGCGTAGCGAACCTGTTCTATGCATTGTTTTGTCACCTAGAAGTACTCGTTGGTTTTACAGGCTCGCTACGCTCGCACGTTCCCCCACCGCCCCATCATTGGACGCAATGAATTGCTGCCCCTACCGGGTTGGTTCGTCAGTAATTCCAACACCGCGACCTGCTCCAATTCTTGTACTAGTTTCACGGTCTCGACGCTAACATGCACGACGCGTTTGACGAGGCGCACAATATATTGTGGGTCGTCTTCGCGGTTCGGATTGCTCTCGATCTCGCTACGCGCATCTCTGCTCACCTGATACTGGTCGAGCACCCATTCGAGGGCTGAACGATTGCCCAATCTATAGGCAAAACACTCTTGCGGTACGCCCGTCAGCGTCAACCAGTCGTTGACAATCACGGCGTCCTTGTTCGGCGTCAACTTCATTTTCTTGACCTCCCACGTCATACGCGTCTCCTTGTTCTCGACGGAGGGCAGGCGATATTCTTTCGCGGTCTCATAATTGAGGTGTAAGTCCATCAGAGCCTTACCGACGCGTACGCACGTCTCGAACATCTCGCGTGAAGGCAGGAGCGGAATGCGTGGCAGGTCGCGCTTCAAATTCTCCGCGTAACGTGTGCGATACACCGTATGATGCAGCATGGCATAGACATAATGGAAGATATCCCACTTCGTCACCGTCTCGCCATACTGCCCTCGAAATTGCGTCAACGCCCAACCCGTAATATTCTCACGCCTATTTGAACCATCCTCAGCGTATATGTAGTAGGGGAAACATTGTGTACTAGCACCAGCACCTACCAAGTGGCGGTCTGGTGTGATATTAGTTACCATATAGTAAATAGCGTGAATGTTCGACGATTTTTAGGGTGAAACATAGGAATCTTCTCTCCTGAGGTTGGAGAAGCCGCTTCCCATCTGGTATACTCTTCTTAAAGTTGGAAATTCGCTTTATTTCCCACTCGTGCAGGAGGCATACTAATTGGTCACACCGGCTGTCGATGGCATTGATCTCTTTAAAATTGCAGGTCGCTCGATTTCGGGATGGATTCCCAGCTTCAAAGCAGGAGTGGATTCTCCTACCCGACAGCCATTTTGCAGTCAACTCGAAGAACGTCTTCTTCTGTGGCTTGAATACAACCCCCAGGTGGTGAGTTACGCTCGTGGTGATATTAGCCTTCGTTTGCCGCGACCTATCGCTTGCCGCTCCCGAAAGATGCGCCCTTTACCATTGGCTATACCTTTGAAGGAAAACCCCATGACTACCTCCCGGATATGGTAGGAAAGCTCTCTGATGGAAAATTGTTCATCGCTGAGGCTGGCATGGAAGATGACAAACGACGGGACCGCAATCTTGCCAAAGCAGAGGCCGCCCGTCGCTTGGCGCGTCTCCAGCGAGGGAGGTATTGGATCGGGACGGAAAAGCTTCTCACGCGACAGCGGCACTACAATCTGGTCTTCTTACACGCGAGGCGTCAGTCCTTCCCGAATTTTGCTGACATCGCATTGGCGATCCAACGCGTCTGGCCCTGGGGAGAGGTTGCGAGCGTGGAAGAAGTCGAAAGCCGTCTCGTGGGGCAATGGCCTGTGTCTCAAGTCGAAGCATCTCTCTGGAAGATGGTGGCAGACGCTACGGCACGCGGACATCTGTTGCTTGATTTGGAGCAGATCACCCTGGATCGCAAGCGTCCCCTGGCCTTGCTTCCGCCAAACGCCCCGCCACTGGCACCATTCGCCCTTCCCGATACGCTTGTACTAGAAGCACCAGAGACTCAAGAACTCGTCTCCTTGCCGGAACGCTCCTCGCAGCCAGAGAAAAGGACGACCGTTGATGCCTCTGCTTTCCCAGAGGCACTGCGAGAGCAGTTTCACCGCAATCTCCGCGCCATCGAGTTGGTCCTCGCCGGAGCATCTCAAACCAGCGTGGCGAAAGAGTCAGGCATCTCGCGTTCAACGCTCTCTCGACTGGTCCAACGAACACGGCAAATGGGTCAGGTGGCCTGTATTCCTCATGGAAGCTACACGCGACAAGCAGCACTGCACCCGGCTTTTCAGGAATGCATTCATCGGCTGTTTCTTTTGCCCACACGTCTTTCGATGACTGCTATCCACGAACATACCGAGATGCGACAGGTAGCGGACCGCTTGGCAAATGCAGCCGGGCAACCGATCAAACTCCCCTCCTACGATCAGGTGCGTCGAGAAGTGCATCGTCTCAAAGAGGACCCGGAGCTGGTGGCGGTGCGTGAAGGTGCCAAATCGCTTCCTCGCCTGCGAGAGTCTCCCCAATCGTTTGCGCTCTCCATTCCCTCTCCGGCCCTGCTGACCCAGGTTGATGAACACTCGCTCGAATTGTATGTCGTGACCCCTGACGGGATTGCGGTAACGCAACGAGTCCATGCGGCAGTACTCATCTGTGTCAAAACCGCCGCAATTCTTGGCGCGGTGCTTGCTCTTGGGCCTTTGAAGGAAGAGGACTACATGCGCCTGGTGAAGCAAGCGTTAGAGCCGAAAGATCGTTTGGTTGGCATCACTGGATGCGAACATCCCTGGCCCTGTTACGGCAAACCGGCCATCATCTCCCATGATCGGGGGAAGATTTTCACCTCCGAACGTGCCTGTCAGGTGCTGGTGAATCGACTGGGCATCATTACTGAGCAAGCACCTCCCTATGCGCCATCCGCGAAGGGAACTGTGGAGTCGCTCTTTCGATGGATGACCCAGCGTTTTGAACGCCGCATGCCCAATACCAGCCACGGGGTGCATGATGCGGAGGGATCAGCACAAGCCGGGGGTCTGACGCTGGAAGAACTGGAGCGGTGCTTCTATCAAGCCATTGTCGATGATTACCAACAAGACTGGGACAAGCTTCGACGGCAGAAACGTTCCGTCTGTTGGGAACACGCGGCTGCACAGAGCGGAGTCCCACAGTATCTGGGCTCAGGCGATGATCTCAAATTGTTGCTCATGAAGGCCATCAATCGCAAGACGCCTGGGCATGGCTATCGTGTCTCCGAGGGCTGCAGACTCTCGTTTCAGGGGCACTGGTATGTCTGTCCGGGCTTACTTTCTCGGCTTGCTGGTCGGGAGTTTGAAGTGTACTTTGACCGACGTGATATCAGCGTGCTCTATCTCTTTGTGGATGGCACGTATCTAGGGGAAGCCTACTGTACGCAGCTCATGGGAGGTCGAGTCAGTGAATGGGAAGCCAGAGCCATGCGCAAATACGACCAGGAGCAGGAAGTGCTGGCGCGGACGCAAGGGCAACAAACTCGCGCACGCATCCAGGACGAAGCTGGGCGTGGACGCAAACGCCGAAACGCAGAGATTCGTCAAGTAGAACGCGGGCGTCAGTGGGACCGCCAACGAGAGGAGATTCATCCAGCAGAAGTCCTCGAACGCTTAGCCAGTATTGAGGAGAAGAAACCTGCCCAAACCAAGCTTCCCCCAGCCGTCCGAGATGCGGACCCGGATCGTCCAGTTCGTCCCTTACGTATTCGTATCTTGCGAGAGGAACCGTAATCATGACTCACCCCCTCTTTGGAACAGATTTTTTCGTCGAGACCCCTTTTGCCAACCGTTTCCAGGCGACGCTGCGTTCTTCTCTCCACAAGCGAAGCTGGCATATCACTGTGGCTGATCCAGGGAGCGGCAAAACGATGAGCATTCGCGATCTGGTCGAAACAACAGGTGCCTCGGCGATTTTGGCAGTGACCTGCCCCAAAAACAATGACGATGAACAAGCACTGGGAGACCAGTTATTTACCGCTTTAGGGGTCAAGCTTCCAGGCCATTGGCGTACCCGCAAGCCCAAACTGATGGGGCATCTTCACCAGTATGGGACGAAATTGATCGTCGTAGATGACGCGCATGATCTCTCACTCCAGCATTTGATGTTTCTCAAGGAAGTCACCGATCAAGGACGATTACACTACAATCACCGCCTCGGCCTGTGCCTAGTCGCTGCTGGGCGTGGAACCACGATTCCACTGAAGGAAATCTTGGATCAGCCTGAGACCATGTGGTTGCAATTCCGCCGTCGCATGGATAAACTAGAGCCGTTCTGTCGGATTACAGGACACACCTCGGAAGAAGTGCGCGAAATTCTGGCTACCCCGGAAATCGCGTATCGGGAACTTTTTCCCAACTGAACTTGCGCTAATGGTCAGGAATCATCTATACCTGGCTCACGCAATCGCTTCTTGATCCGACCAACTCTGGTCGTGTCACGATGGATAACCTGATGAAATTGGTGACAACGGCCCTGGAATGGACCCGACGCGGGCTGGCCTGACCGATGTGAAAGCGGAAACGCTCGAACAAGCGGCTGACCTGCTCATGCTTCGTCGCGATACGTTTCGGATTATTGATGGAGCTGGTCCTGACGTTCCGGTCGAAAATTCGGACGCAGAGACGAAAGATCATGCGAATGGGAACGAGCCGGAGCGGCAAACCGTCCAAGAAAACGAGCGTACCTCCCCAACGGAAATGGCGAAGGAACCAGTGCAACTTGCCACACAGCCGAAATGCACCTTTCATGGGGACGTTCCCATTGATCTCCAGCAATTTCGGGAGAGTGGTGTTTCCTTGGTTGAATGCCCCGATTGTACCAGCACCAGCGCGCTTTCTCCGCACAAGGGAGTCCTGCACTTTAAATCTCACAAGCGGCGCAAAACGCGCTCGACTTCAACAGAATCACGATGGGTCAGGCGCGAAATGATCTGGGCAGTGATGAAGGGGTGATATGCGCGAAGCGGATATGAAGTGCAAAGCTGCTGCCTGATTGCTCCCAAAGAAACTAAAGACAAATATCTCTAACGCCCCTTCCCCCTTGTGTTTTCCCGTCATTGCTGGTAGACTGACTCGTAGCAGAAGATGCTTTCTGCTGCCAGTAAATTTCTGCCTTTTCATCTTCTCCGCTCAGATACAATGGGCAAAGAGAGAAATGACAAGGAACAACTCGCCATAGAAAAGTATGTCAGCCCACATGAATGTCCACGTTGCACTTGGTAGCAGCTTCGCACATATCAGGCCAACCACTATCGGCCCTTCGGGTCGCGAACGGAGCAACTCGTGAAAGCAGTACAGTTCAGCCGGTTCGGAGGCCCGGAAGTCCTCGATATCGTAAATCTTCCGGACCCGCACCCAGGTTCCGATGAGATTCGGATCGCCGTGCGTGCCGCTGGCGTCAATGCGAGCGACTGGAAGAAGCGTCAGGGGTTGATGGATCAGGAACTGCCCCAGACCATGGGTTACGAAGCCGCTGGCATCGTCGATGAGCTCGGTGCGGGCGTCACCGACGTCGCCGTTGGTGACCGCGTGTTCGGCACTTCTTCCTACGGTGCGGCCCAGGCGGAACTAGCGGTGCTGACCTCCTACGCACCCATCCCGTCGACGCTGGACTTCGCCGCAGCCGCGGCACTTCCGACGGCCGTCGAGACCGCCGCGCGAGCGCTTGACCAACTTGGGGTCGCGAGCGGGAGCATGGTACTCATCAACGGCGCCTCCGGGAGCGTCGGCAGTGCCGCCGTTCAACTCGCCATTGCACGCGGCGCACGCGTGATTGGGACCGGCAGTCCTGCAACACACGATTTCCTGCGCTCGCTCGGTGCTGAACCCGTCGCATATGGCGATGGCATGGCAGACCGTGTCCGTGCGCTCGCTCCGGAGGGCGTCGACCTAGTGCTCGACGTCGCCGGGAGTGGCGTCCTCCCCGAGCTCATCGAACTCGCGGGCGGCGCGGAACACGTCGTCACGATTGCTGACTTCGCCGGGGCGCGGCAGTACGGCGTGCGGTTCAGCCGAGGCGACTCCGGTCGCGCAACCTACGCCCTCGCTCAAGTCGCTGACCTGGTCGCGTCCGAGCGCTTCTCGCTCCCGGTCGGGCAGGCATTCCCTCTGGCCGACGTCGCGGAAGCACACCGCGTCGGCGAATCCGGGAATGTACGCGGAAAGCTCGTGCTGCTTGTGCCCGACTCGCCGCTCGTCTGCACATCACCAACCAACGAACCAGCCGCCTTTCCGAGACCGGAACCAGGAGTCTAAGCATGACAGATACACCAAAACGGCCGCCTTTCGATCCGGAACTTGCCGACTTCCTCGCTGTGATGCAGGAGCACGGTCCGTTTACCATCACCACCGAAATGCTTCCCCGGATGCGGACGCTAGACATAACTGCGGACGAGCTGGATGAAAGCCTGCATGCACGCGGCCTTGAACGTCGCGACTTCACGATCCCTGGATATCAGGGAGACCAGATCCGCGTTTCCGTCATCCAGCGCTCCGGCCGCACCGGGACCGCGGCATGTTTCTACAGCATCCACGGTGGCGGCATGATCCTCGGCAATTATCTCGGGAACCTCGACTCCTTTGACGACTGGCTGTTCACCCACGACGTGGTCATGGTCACGGTCGACTACCGCCTGGCGCCGGAACACCCGGACCCGTACCCCATCGAGGACTGCTACGCCGGGCTGCTGTGGACGGCATCCCACTCAGACGACCTCGGGATCGATCCCGCCCGCATCGTGCTGGCCGGAACCAGCGCCGGCGGTGGCTTGGCAGCAGGGATCGCGCTTCTCGCTCGAGATCGGAAGGGACCGGCACTGCTCGGCCAGATCCTGATGTGCCCGATGCTCGATGACCGCAACTCCACCGTGTCGACGAAACAGATCGACGGCGTCGGTGTCTGGGACCGGACCACGAACCTCTTCGGATGGACTGCCCTCCTCGGCGACCGGCGTGGCGGTGACGACGTCTCTGTCTACGCCGCACCAGCCAGAGCCACCGACCTGTCAAACCTTCCGCAGACCTACATCGACTGCGGAAGTGCTGAAGTCTTCCGCGACGAAGCAGTCGCCTACGCAAGCAAGCTCTGGGAAGCCGGAGTCCAGGCCGAGCTCCACGTTTGGGCTGGCGGTTTCCACGGGTTTGCCAGCATGGTCCCACACGCGACCGTGTCACGCGCCGCGACTGCATCGCTCGCGAACTGGACCGATCGAATCCTCACCAGTTGAGAACTCTGTTCGACATCAATCCGAAGAAGAGAAAGTCTGCCATGTTGTGTCCTTTGCTGCTGGAGCTATACAGTCAAAAGCACGTAGGCAGACGCTTCCGTGCTTTTGGAGAATACGTTCTAGTGGGTCACGCCACAATTGAATGGGTGATGCTGCGCACCTGATGCCGCCATCCGGCGAGGGCGCGAACTTGGCGATGTTCGACGGAGGTGAGCTCGGAAAGGCGATCGCCGCGCACCTCGACGACATCGAAGCGGCACTCACTGCCTACGAGGAAGCAATGTTCCCTCGCAGCGAGTTGGAAGCCGCAGACGCGCATATGATGCTAGAGTTCTGCCTTGGTAACTACGCACCCTTCGGACTCATTGACTTCTTCAACAGCGCCCTCCCGGAGGAACACGAATCACACGGGCAGCCCTGATCCACATCCCCGACGGTCCCGAGGAGGCAGATGCAGTCAAGCAGTGCCCACTGAGAGACCCCCTTGCCCACGGGTTGCGCAACGAGCTTCAGAGAGTAGGGGTTTCCATAAAACAAAGCGAGATTCCTTTCTGTGGAACCTTCACACTAACCCATCATACCTCCTCAACTTTCATCCTTGACAAACGTAAACGCTTGGTGTATATTGTTGTTAAGTACAATGATTGTACTTAACAACAATATAGGAGATTTTTCGCATGCATTCCTCCGACCAGGATTTCTGGTTGAAGAGGGGACGATCATGGTAAGAGCAAAAGGAAACACATTGATGGCTCGTGCGAGCAACCATACTGGAAACCGGGAAGCCACCCCAAACGATCAAGAACCGTTGAATACAGGCATTGTTCATACCTTACCGGAGCGCCTGCTCACCGATCAAGCCTACTTGTTGGGCCGCCTGGGACGAGAAGCCCGGCGTCGGTTCACGCAGGTCCTCAGCACCTGGGAACTGCACTCCTCTCACTACGGGATTTTGCAGTTGCTTGAAGCCATTGGCCAGGCATCTCAACAACACTTGGCGCAGACCCTGACGATTGATCGTGCCAACATGGTAGCCCTCCTTGATGCCCTCGAACAGCGGGGGCTCATCGAACGACAGGCGGACCCACGTGACCGACGACGTCACGTGGTGAAACTGACAACTGCTGGGCACATGCAATTCCAGCAGATTCGACAGGCCAGAGAGGAGGTAGACGAAGCGTTCTTTGCAGGGCTTGACAGCGAGGAACAGGAAACGCTGCATCGGCTGCTCGTCAAACTCTTTCTCTCACTAACAGCACACCCATCTGCACAAGAGTTGCAGAGACAGAAAGAAGAACACTCATGACAGAACCCCTTCATTTTGAAAATGTCAGCTTGCCCGTGAGTGATGTCGAACGCTCTCTCGCCTCACACGGTTCTGAAAGACGCGCAACGAATCGAGAGGAGGAGGTGCGATGAGTCTTCACGCCAATCTCAGAGGGAGCTTTACGCTGCCGGGCAGCAGCTTGAGCGTCAAGCGGATGGGCTATGGTGCCATGCCGCTGGCGGGCCCGCATGCCTGGGGTCCGCCACGCAATACCGACGCCGCGCTCGCTGTGCTGCGCGAGGCGGTCGTGCTTGGGATCAACCATATCGACACCTCCGACTACTATGGCCCACATGTGACCAATCAGCTGATTCGCCGGGCACTTTCTCCCTACCCGGACGATCTCGTCATTGTGACCAAGATTGGCTTTAAACGAGGAACTGACGGAGTATTTCTGCCTGATTTCTCACCCGAGGGCCTCACTGCGGCTGTGTATAACAACCTGCGCACGCTTGGTTTGGACGTCCTCGACGTCGTCAACCTCCGCCTGGAAGGGCCGGACGCATCAGTTGAGCAACCCTTGTCAGTGCTCGTCAACCTCCAGCGGCAAGGACTCATCCGCCATATCGGCATCAGCCACGTCACGCACAGACAGTTCATACAGGCAGTGGCACTCGCAGAGATTGTGTGTGTGCAGAACCTCTACAACCTGGCGCATCGCGAGGATGACGCCCTGATTGACATGCTAGCGGACAGGGGGGTAGCGTATACGCCCTACTTCCCGTTAGGTGGCTTCACGCCGCGGCACGCATCGGCGCTCTCAGCCGCAGCAAGCAGACTTGGGGCGACGCCGCTCCAGGTAGCACTCGCTTGGCTGCTGCAGCGCTCGCCAAATATCCTGCTGATCCCTGGCACGTCGTCGGTTGAGCACCTGCGCGAGAACGTTGGGGCCACAACGGTGCAGTTGCCCACGGACGTCCTTGCCGACTTAGACGGAATCGATACCGCGGCGAAGTTCAGCGAGGCTCCGCAGGAGAGGCAAAACATACATCACATGGAGACGATGAGTGAGAAAGGAGAAGTCAGGTGACGCCAGAGACATCAGTTTCAGTTGTCAGCCCGACAGCAGGGGAGGTCCTTCACCTGGGACCTACTCAGATGCGCATCCTCGAAGATGGGCGCACCACGAGCCACCGCCTCGGCATGGCTGAGGTCACGATCCCCCCGCATACCGATGGCCCAGTCCAGCACCGACATGGCCAGCATGACGAGGGGTTCTACGTGGTCTCTGGCACGGCGCGGTTTACCGTTGGCGCAACGAGATACGATGCGCCTGCGGGTACTCTGGTGATGGTCCCGCCCGGTGTACCACATACCTTTGCCAATCCCGGAGACCAGCCGGTGATTCTCTTGAGCACCTTCACGCCTGACCTCTACGTCCAGTACTTCCGTGACATGCGCGACCTGATCGCAAGTGGCCAGCAGATCACGCCCGAGGTAGGAGCTCACCTGATGAGCCGCTATGCCACCGTTCCAGTGACCGACGATGAGTGAAAGCGAGGAACCAAGGTAGAGAGCCAACGTTTGGGACGGCATCCTGAGATGCAAGAGAATGAACCGACAATTGTTTCTCTCTTCAGAAGCTCTTTTCATACGCTTCTGAAGAGGGAGCAAGGGACCAGTCCAGCCTCAAAAAACGATCCTTTCTTTTTCTCCCGCCGATTTACAAGATTTCGGTGCAAGAAGCTAGATCAGGAGCGGCTTTCTGGGAAACCTCTGTACGAGTGTTCACGATTGAGGGCAATTTCTCTGGTTTGAGGGCAAAATCTGCTCACTTGATGG
>CAZZVE010000053.1:0-26791 GCA_964657325.1 uncultured Ktedonobacterales bacterium | reverse complement strand
TGAAGGCAGCGGGTGCCCTAGTTTCAAATCACATCGGATTGCACATTCGACATGTTGTTCTGTTGCTGTTGTAGTCTCCATTGCTCCTGGGCTTGCTCTAACGGGAGCAATTCGCGTTCGAGTTGCATAATCTGGGCTTGTAGCTGCTTACGTCGCTGGTATGGATTAAAGAGTTGCGTTCCTTCGATCACCCTACCGATGTCATGAAACAATCCTCGCTGCATAAGTGAGTCAAGTTCAAAGTAGTTCGAGCGTGTGCCAGAAATTTGGCTCTGTACCTCACGCATCTGCATTCTCAACTCTTTCAACTGCAAACGTAGTTGCGCGATCTGGTCTCGATAGGGATTTTTACCCCAATTTCCTTGCCCTTGCCCCTGTCGGTGACGGAGAGCATTGGGAGATGCTGGTATGTGTCGGTTTGGTAGCATTGGAGGATTTTGTACAACACCGTTCACCGCTTGCAATGAAGCACCACAATTTTTACAAAAGTAATCGCCATCCTGTACCTGTGTGCTGCACCTTGAGCAGAACATAATATATGCTCCTTTATTTTTATTTTTAACAGAGTGTGTATATTTTCTTTAGACGCTTTTTTATTTAGAGTGTGTCAGAGAAGGTATAGCTTGTCTTCCTCTAACATCTTTAGTGTAGTACAAATACATGAGCGATGCGTTACGAAAACATCATGATTTGCTCAAGCTGGCTCCTACTTGACGATGTGGCGATGAGACACTACAATACGTTGAGAGAAGAGAAGAGTGTCCCTTTATGTATTGGAGGTATTTTTATGCCATTGTATGAGTATCGTTGCTCAGATTGTAAGACGAAATTTGAGTTACTTGTGACGCGTCAGCAGGCTGATGATATTATTTGTATGAAGTGTCATAGCGACAAAGTGCGCCGCTTGCTCTCAACCTTTGCTGTGCCGCGTGGTGGCGGTGAAGATACTGCATATAGCGACGACGTACCTATGATGGGCGGTTGCTCATGCGGTGGTGGTGGTTGCGGCTGCAATTAGGTTGTCTCGGTTCTATAAGCTCGCAAAAGAAGATAAAGTTAGTATCATGTTTAACAAAGCTAGTTATCGACGGGGCGTGACTGAGGGTGTCCTGCTGTTCACGCTCGGTCGCCTCGGTTCGCTTATCACACCGACCATCTTTCCCGATTGGTTATTCGTAGTAGCACCCCTGATCTTCCTGACAATACAATTTTTGTTCGCCCCTTTTTGGGCGACACGCCGTGTTACTTCAACGAAGCGGGAGCGTCTGAGCAAGCGTTTCTGGCTCCTCGGTCCACGGCTTGCCGCTATTTGCTTTTGCGTTGACCTTTTGATTACGCTTGCCTTTGGCCTACCTGTCAATCTTTTTGGGATACAACAAGGTTCAGCATTGCTCCGTCTTCTTACGAACGGGAGCAACCATCTTATGCTCGTCGATTTTGGTATCTACGAATTGAAGACCGCCGCATTACTCTTTGCCCTCTTCACGCTCTCCGTCATTTGCACACGCTTGGCAATGGGCGGTTTCCTACGCTTCACGATGCCTGCCGGTGGTAATCGCGTCACGTTGTAGCTGGTATCTCTTTATCCTCCAGCAGGACCACCTTCCAAGCCCGGTTTTGTCATGCTAGCAGGATCGAGAATGCGGTCAAGCTCGGCGTCACTAAGCTGTGTCTTCTCGCGCGCAACCTCGCGTACCGTTTTCCCTGTTTTGTAGGCCACCTTCGAGATGTCGGCGGCGGCATCATAGCCGATGACGGGTGCGAGAGACGTGCAGATTGCCAAGCCACGCTCGACCATCTCCGGCCCTTTTGTTGTTGCCTGTATCCCTTTCACGCACTGCTCGGTGAAATTGTGCGATACAGCGGCAAGCAAACTGATAGATTGTAGGATATTATACGCAGCTACTGGCATCATGACGTTAATCTCGAAGTTGCCCGATTGTCCTGCGACAGTAATGGTAGTATGGTTGCCCATCACCTGAGCACAGGCCATACACACTGACTCAGCGATTACTGGATTGACTTTCCCCGGCATGATCGAACTTCCTGGCTGTACGGCTGGCAAATCAATTTCGCCGATACCCGCACGGGGACCCGAGCCGAGCCAGCGGATATCGTTCGCGATCTTCATCAAGCTTACGGCAAGCGTATTGAGCGCACCACTGGTAGCGACGATGTTGTCGAGCGTGCTTTGTGCCTGAAAGTGGTTGCTTGTCTCGTGAACTGCAATACCGTTGAGGGCTGTAAGACGCTGACAGACCTGAGCAGCGAACTCTGGATGTGTATTGACACCTGTACCAACGGCTGTACCGCCAAGCGCGACTTCTGCGAGTTCACTTTGTGCGGAGCGCATACGTGCGATGCCACGCTCGATCTGCCCTGCATAGCCAAGAAATTCTTGCCCTAGCCGAATCGGTGTGGCATCCTGCAGATGTGTACGTCCCGTTTTGATGATAGGCATAAACGCCTCTGCCTTTTCCTCTAAGGCTTTTTGTAAGCCTTGTAACGCAGGCAGCAGGTCTTGCTCGATGCTTAATAAGGTGGAGAGATGTATAGCAGTGGGAATGACATCGTTTGATGATTGCCCAAAGTTTACATGGTCATTGGGGTGTACCTTGCGCGAACCGAGCGAACCGCCAAGCAGTTCACTGGCTCGGTTGGCAATGACCTCGTTCGCGTTCATGTTTGTTGAGGTGCCCGAACCTGTCTGAAAAATGTCAAGAACAAAGGCCGCATCGAGCTTCCCGTCGATGACCTCCTGTGAGGCACGTACAATAGCCTCGGCTATTTGTGAATTGATGGTTCCCAGGCTCTCGTTGACCTGTGCTGCCGCCTGCTTGATTTGTCCAAGTGCGCGAATAAATTGGCGTGGAAAGCGCAGATCACTGATAGGAAAGTTGAGTACGGCGCGTTGTGTACTCGCGCCATAGTATGCGCCTATTGGAACCTGCATCTCGCCCATTGAGTCGCGCTCGGTGCGGGTATTCTCTGTACTACTAGTCATGCTACATCCTCCTCGTTGTGGCTTTATACAAAAATCATTATATCATTTCATATTCTGGCCCGCGCTATGCTATTATCTATAGTACGGGATAAAAACTGAGCTGTTTCATAGTACTTTCTTGACTGTTTTGATGTAAAAGATAGCTATTTTGCTCTGTTTTCTATATTATTACAATCTGAAGAGCTAAGTTGTATTTTTACGTTTTATAAAGTTACCTATTTTTGATATATACATAGACATCATTGAACAACGCGAACATGCAGAAAAGAGAATATAAGCATGCCCATAAACACGCAGCCTCCTTACGACCCTTACCCAAAGAGACGCAACACACGTTTCTTACTGGTTGGTGTAGTTGTCACACTCCTTGTAATATTGGGGGTTGGAACATATTTTGTTATTCTTCCTCGTTTTCAGTCTCACCAAGTGAAGAACACGAGCACTCCAGTGCCAGGACAGCCAACAACTCCATTACCCGCTCAGCCAACGAACCATGCTAGTGCTCTATTGCCGGGTCAGCAAATCTGGAAAAATGGTACATCATCGCTTCTCTTTGGGAGTAATGATCCAACATTTAATCCTGCAACGTCACAATCGCTGCGTCTCTCTCTGCGTCAGGCGGGAATTACATTGATTAGGACACCCCTGGCAACCAACAATGGAACCGAAATCGAGCAACGCCTCGCTCAAATTCAAGCTATCGGAGCCACATGTTTAGGCATATTGAGCACAAGCGACATGCAGCTTGACCAGCAGATTGTGCAGACAGCGGGAGGACGTTGCCAGATGTACGAATTTGGGAATGAGCCAGATAATCCAGGAAATCCCAGTGCTATGCCAGCAAGTCAGTATGCAAACTTGTGGAATCAGATTATCCCCATGCTTCGTCAGATATCACCACAGGCGAAGTTCTTTGGGCCAGCCGTTGCGTATGCGGATACAGACTATATCTCTACGTTCTTGCAGCAGACACAAGCAAATGCTCCTGATGGCGTTACCTTTCACCTGTATCCTTGCACCGATGTCGATGCTCAAACATGTCTCTCGCAATCGGTCAATAGCTACGCTAGTTCTGCTCAGCAAGTGCGCAACACGGTTATGCAGGTTTTAGGCAAAGTGTTGCCTATCGGCGTGACGGAGTGGAACGATAGCTGGAAAGATCAGGCCAAGCCGGAGGAGAGCGATCCAGCCTTCATGCGCCAGTTTACAACACTCTCTCTTCAATCACTCGCACAAGGACAGGTTGCGTTTGCGAATCAATACAATCTTGGTACTGGTACAGGTGATGGACACTTATTTCTTACAGCAGATGGACAGGCTAAGCCACAACTACAAGCGATGGCAGCTATGATAGCTCAAACAAAGATAGGGTGACGATAATTCTTTGTTCATAAAAAGAAAATGGAAGAAGAAAGACTCTGAATTTCCTTCTGCTACCCATTGACTAACACCTAAGTTCCACGTACAATAGTAACATGACAGGCATACAAATGCGCTTTGCATGAGAGGGCCTGGAATGCCAGGAAGTAACAATCTATCAGCGTAAAACGTGTTTAGAGAGAAGGGGAGTAACGCGCATAACTGCTTCTCTTGTACCATGTAGTTCGTTTGCTACCAGACTCTATCTATATTCGTTGAAAATGCTATTCGACAAGAATAGCTAGACTACGAAGGAGAAACGACTGTGGGAATGTTACGTGTGATGTCACGACGTGGCGATGATCGCCTCAGTTGGGACGGACAAAAGGTTCTAGCTGGCGATGCCGAAGCGATTGCCGCAGTTCGTGAAGCTGAGCATATTTTCGCGCAAGAGCGTGCGAAAGGTGCAACGGCCTTCCGCGTCGAGCCGGGCAAACCAGTAGAGCGCATTGAACACTTCGACGCTACCGCCGAACAGATTGTGATGGTTCCAAGAGTCGTTGGGGGATGAGCCTGGTTCCTCAGGTGCTTTCTGCCCTGGGTTGGATCGTCATCGCTCTCGCCATTTCTCCAATGCTTTGGCTTATCTTTCAGCCATATCTCAAGGGATGGTCACGCTCCGAACGAAGAGCTGCAGACCTCTTACGCGATATATTGACGCCTGAGCAAGTGCATCAACTACTCTGGCATGGCTATCTGGAGGTCCCCAGTCCAACAGAGCCACAACGTGTCTACCGTGTGCCGCGTGCAAAAGGCTATGTTCAAGTTGTTGAGAATGGGCGAGCGATTATGCGATTGTGCTTGCAACCAGTGGAATGCCTACCTGATGCCGATGTCGTGGTGTTGCACAAACTCATGATTGAGGCTAATGAAGAAATGTATCTTCAAAAGGCAAACAAGTACCTCTGCATTGACTAGTGGAGTCAATTGTATATACTGTTCTTCTACGTTTGTACGCTCATGTTTCATGCCCAGGATTATTATGAGAAAGGCGTGTAGGACATAATAAGCTAAGTCCTACATGTCTTTCCTCTATTCATCTTCATCCGCATCCGCGATCTGCACAATCTCCCTGTGTCCATTCTGCTTGATACATGCATGTGGTCCACCATCAAGTGGCGTACGACAAAGTGGGCATACGGGACGCCCAGCAGTGACAACCTGTGCGATAGTGCTTGAGAGATACTGAGCCTGCCGATGCGTGAAAAGAAACGAAACAGCTTGCTCCTCGTCCATAAAGACTTGAGCTTCATCACGCTCCATAACAATCTGCAAAGGAATAGCACTCAACAAAAACTGTGTTGAACGCTCATCGTAGTTAATCTTTATCTGTCCCACTTGAAACTCGTAAGTCGGTTGCACAGGAAAATCTGTAGGCATGCCTGCCGAGATCGGACGATTGCCTGCCTGTGCCTCTGTCCGCAGCACTTGCCCTTCAGTGATTTGCGCTAAAAAGCGGTCAAGCGCGAGCGAAAGACTGTTTAACTGCTCTTTCTCCATCCACATGATCGCAGAATTACGTTCTGCCTGCACATAGATGCGGAAGCGTCTCTGCCCTGGCTGCCCAACGGCTTCAGCACCTAATATCTCTACAACACCAAAATCCTTGCTCATGTTAGACCTTTCTATTTTTCTTATACTACTAATAATAAGAACAAATACTGCCCTCTATTCTATTCGCTATCACTTACTTTACACAAATCCTCTTAGTAATACGGGTATAAGATATGCGTAGGGACCGACGATGTACATCAATAAAATAATGTGGGAATCCGTGGGGGGATTCCCAAAGTAGTTTGTTCATTTTCATTATCGCGTCCTGCTAGCAATGAATTGCCAACCAGGACGCGATGAATCGGTCCCACATGCGATGTATCTCAATTTATTTGTTTATGTACATCGTCAGAATCACATCTAAAATTCTTTAGTATCCTCGCTCAGCTTCGTAGCGATTATGTAGTGCTTCACCTGTGCGGAAGCGGCGCAGGTTGTCGGCAAAGAGATTAGTGAGTCGTTCATCGTATTTGACGCTTATTCCTGAAATATGAGGCGTCAAAATCACGTTTGGCATTGTATATAAAGGACTTTCAGCTGACAACGGCTCCTCTTCTGTCACATCAAGACCCGCACCCGCGATCCAGCCCTCTTTGAGTGCACGAATCAACACCTGCTCGTCGATAACACGACCGCGTGCAACATTTACAAGGTATGTATGTGGTTGCATGGCACGAAGTTCAGCCTCACCAATCAGGTGGTCTGTCTCTTGAGTGAGTGGTACCGAAAGGACTACATAATCGCTCTTGCCGAGCATCTCATGTAGTTGCGCGGTTGTATAAAGTTGATCAACATCGGGGTCTTGTATCCCTTCTTGCACAGTACGTCGCGTCGCCAAGATACGCATCCCGAATGCTCGTCCCAACTGCGCGACACGCCGACCAATACTCCCTAATCCAACAATACCTAGGGTCTGTCCGGCTAGCTCTCGTCCACCTAACTTGTACCAGGTGACACTACGAGGCCATACATGGCGATTTTGCAGACGTACCATTTCAGGCCATGTACGGTTAAACATCAACATGCTACCAAACACATACTCGCCAATTGGTGTTGTGTTGATGCCTACCGCGGTTGTTACAACGATGCCGCTTTCTGTATCCAGAATGCCTGTTGGTAACAAGCTATCGACGCCCGCACCCGAACATTGCAACCAGCGTAACCGCTTCGTTAGTGCACGCCAGCCATCAGGAACCCAATATGAGCAAAGTACATCAGCCTCCTGAAGGCGTGCCAAAAACTCATCATTGTTTGTGATGCACAGGACCTCGGCATCCGCGGCCTCGCGCAACTTCTCCAATGAAGCAGGCGAAAACTGAAATGTGCTGATTACGTTTAAACTCTCGGTCATGAGGCAATGTATCTCCTTCGTCTGTAGGGACCGATGTGATAATGCACGTTTACAAAATAACGTAGGAATGCGACGGACGCCCACGAGGGGCTACCCTGCCATACATGACATACGGAGCAACAAAGGGTCTATAGTAGGGTAGCCCCTCGTGGGCGTCCGTCGCACTGCATTCTCGATCCCTACCTTTATGTGTTGTCTTTTAGTCTATCCGAATAGTCTCCGTATGGCAAGTTTTAATTGATACGTTTGTCTGCTTAATCTGATACTATTGTATCTTCCATACAAACACATACGCTATTATGCTTACTTGTACCATAGCAATGATGCACACCCCTACATAGCCCGTGGGGGTGTTTTCTGTGTCTTCTCCACGGTTCCGTGTTGCGAGAAGCGTTTATTACAGCAGAGCGTCCCTATAGACTCTAGCAACTTCTGTCGATAGTAAAAAAGTAGATAAACGTCCTAGTAGCGTGTCGATAGCGTACCAGATACGTCTAAAAACGTAGATATTCTGGATATTAAAAGCGGCTTAAACACAAGAAGGCTGCGGTATTGATAGAGGAAGGGTCGCATGGCATTCAACAATGGCACAGATCGCGGTGGGGCTAACGGATCACTGGCGCAGATGCAACAAAACGAGAGTCTCGGCTGGAAGGACCTCGCTACAAAGCGGATTCCGCCTGATAAAAAAAGGCGTCGTAATATACTTACACTCTTGAGCGTAGTATTTCTTGTTGCGCTTCTATTTGCCGCACTACGTTTTAGCGCAGTTGCTACCGGCTCCGACGATACACTACAACTGCACCTTGGAAGTCAGCAAGGTGCAACAATTGACCTGAGGCAGATTTCAGGAACTCCAGTTAGTCCATATTTATTGGGGACTAATGTCTTCCCCATTGCGGGAAGTAACTCGATAGCCCAGACCAGTACCGGCTTTATGAACTATACACGGTTCGTAAGTACAAATCTGCGCGACATGCATGTTAAGCTCCTGCGCTATCCAGGAGGGAATTGGGGCGATAATCACGTTTTATCGTTTGCACAACTTGACGATTTTAGCACAATGCTGAACCAAACGGACAGCGATGGTATGCTGCAAGCACACATTACAGGTCCTATCAATGGGTCACCAGGAGGTATAGATACTGTTGCGGGTGGCGCGAGTTATGCGGGTGGCATTGTTGATTATATGAATAATAAGCATAGCGCGCAACGTACTAATCCAAATGCGCCCTTTCATCCTGTGAAATTTTGGACGGTAGGTAATGAGCCAGATTTGACTAAGAATCCAGCAACTGGAAAAACTTTTACCGCTGATGAGTACACTCAGCTTTTCATACAATATTCCATAAAAATGCACCAGAATGATCCAGCGATCAAGGTCTTTGGCCCTGAGATCAGTCAGTTTTATGGCGTAGGGGCAGGCCCCTTTGACGCTCAGGGCAAGCCATGGATGGATGAATTTCTTAAGGGCGTTGGCCAGTACGAAAAAATGCATCCTGAACTACAGTTTCGGCTGCTTGACGGCGTTTCCTTTCATAGTTACCAATTCAGTAGCAATGCCAATCAATCGGCGATGGTTATGAGCAGTACCGATGAGTGGAACTATCTGTTACCACCTTTGCGCACACTTATCACTCAAGACATTGGACTTAATGAACCAAACGCTGACCAGGTTGTACCGTCGATTGCCGTAACAGAGATTAATACAAGCCCTAGCCAGTACACACCTCCAACCACGGGAGCAGCCGCGCTTTGGTGGGCTGATACGCTGGGCACACTTATGAATCAGCAAGTGAATTATGTAGGCTTCTTTTCAACGGAAGGTGTGGCACAACCCTACCCACTCTTTACAGAAAATGGTACGAAGCTTACGGCGATGGGACGTGTGATGCAAATGTTTACGCACATGCAAAAAAATCTGCTTCCACTATCGATACAACGCGAGCCAGTCAGTGTCTATGCGACAGAGGATGATGCACGGCAAACAGTGAGTTTGATGTTTGTCAATAAATCGTATGGTCCACAGATTGCGCAACTTCGTTCATCTTCGCAGTTCGCATCGTTTAGTACCTGGCCCTCGCAAGATGTACAAATCGCGGGCAATAGTGTAGTTGTCCTTACTCTGCATCGTGGGCAGACGCCAACCTCGGAGGCATACAATTTTGTCGTGCCAACCAGTGTGGATCAGCAAGTCAAACCTATAAATCATACCGTGTGCGGACATAGTACTGACGTGCTATCACCGTACATTCCTTGTTAATTAGAGAGAGAGGGAAAAACAGTGGTTTTGACCATTCTCGGAGATACATTTGAAGCATTGTACCTGTTGATCATTCTTTTCATGACCACACAGGCTATCTTTAATATTCGTTTGCGTCTCTTCATCTGGGAAGCACCGGAACATGCATGGCTAAATCACGCGCCGACGATTTACCGTGATCCTTGCTTGAGTTTTACCATCATGTTACCCGCACGACATGAAGAGGATGTGTACCGCGAGACCATCCAAAAGGTCTATGACCTTAACTATCCAAAAGAATTGATGCAGATTATCGCCATTTGTAGTGATGATGATACGGGCACTATTGCCGAGGCACAGGCGAAGATTGATGAGTTGGGCGACCCGAATGTACAACTTCTCGTCTATACCAACAAACCAACAAGTAAGCCACGTGGCCTAAATCACGCGCTGCAAGTCTCACGTGGTGATGTCGTGACTATCTTTGATGCCGAAGATGAGCCGCATCCTGACATTCTCAACATTCTCAACACAACGATGCTTGACGAAGACGTGGATGTGGTGCAGAGCGGCGTTCAGCTAATGAATCACAACACGAAATGGTTTTGTTTCCTGAACGTGCTCGAATACTTCTTCTGGTTTAAGTCGTCGATGCACTTCTTCGCGCGTACTGGCATTACGCCTCTTGGTGGTAATACAGTCTTTGTACGTCGTGAATTGATGGAGCAACTTGGCGGCTGGGACGAAACCTGCTTGACCGAAGATGCAGACCTAGGCATCCGCTTGAGCCTCTCACATGCACGCATCCGCATCATTTACGATGATGAGTATGTGACCCGTGAGGAGACACCCAATACCATAGAGCAGTTCATCAAGCAGCGTACCCGTTGGAATCAGGGCTTTATTCAGATTCTGTTCAAGAAGGAATGGATGAAGCTTGAAACACCCGCGCGACGATTGTTGGCACTCTATGTGCTGATTCTTCCTGAGGTACAGGCAGCACTGGCATTGCTGATACCAGTATCAATCATCATGTTTTTCTTTGTTGCTTTACCGCTCTGGTTAGCGATGCTTACCTACTTACCACTCTACTGCTTCATTCTGACTGCATTCATCGACGTTGCAGGTTTGCACACGTTTTTGAAGGCTCACAATCGTAAATGGAGTTGGCGTGAGGCTGGTATTATGCTCATCGCTTTCTTTCCCTATCAATTTCTTTTAGGTTTAGGTGCCATGCGCGCGGTTTACCGTTACGTAAAGGGTAGCTCCAACTGGGAGAAAACGGCACATATTGGACAGCATCGCGGCAAGGTTGCTGCATAAGGATCGAGTAATATATGACATCTTTCTCTAAACAAACTCAGCGCCCGGAAGAACAGCCGCAACGAATACAGCAGGGTGGGAATTCATTCCCGCCAACTCCTGACTCGATGCAGCAGATGCAGAATGCTCGCTCATTTGTACCTGCAACTCCAAGCAAGCCTGCTGGAAATCCGCAGACACCGCAAACGTCACAACTGTCACTTAAACCGAATCCAGCGCGTCAAAATCATGGTGGGAGTCAGGGGGCGGGCCTCAATCCAGTGAACAACGGGCTAGGCTTGTTACAGCGTAACAAGCCAACAGTACGCACGCAGCCTGCACCGGAGATTGAGGGCAACAACCTCATTTTGCATCGTGCACAGAACTTTGTTCTGCGTACCGCATATCGTCCAGGTCAAAGAGTTGCACCATTTCGCCGACCAACAGGTCACACAACTACAATACCCAAGGTTATGCCAACGCAAGGGGATCGTGTAGCGGCAAGTGAAACGCACATGATGCCAATGCTCTCGTCTATCGATCCCATACGCAAGAAGGGACGTATTCCTGTTCCAGTATGGCTTGAGGCGTTTGTTATCATAATTGGCTTGGTTGTAGCAGGCATCGCTCATGGGTTGAACATGTTCAATTTCCCTCACTATCAAACAGATGAAGGAACGTACATGGCGAGTGCATCGGCAATTCTACATGGGCAGCTCTGGCCGTATGCCTATGGCTATGGACACCCGCCTGTAGCCTGGATGCAGATTGCCGCATGGGTACAGCTTACTGGTGGCTTCTTCATTTTCGGCAATGCCATTAATAGCGGGCGTGTACTCATGCTCCTCTATGCGCTAGGTAGCACTCTTCTGGTCTACCTGATTGTACGTCGCTTTGGGGCTAGTCGCGGTGCAGGTCTACTTGCTATGTGCATTTTCGCGTTCTCTCCATTGAGCATTGTCTACCAACGTGAAGTATTCCTTGATAATATCGCGGCTTTCTGGTTGCTTGTCTCGCTCTACTTTATAGTTGTTGGGAACAGCCGTCTGCTTTATATTGTGCTCGCCGCAGTCGCATTGGGTATCTCTATTCTTTCAAAAGAGGTGATGATTCTCTATATGCCAGTTATGGTCTATGCGGTCTGGCTGTATACGACACAGTTTCAGCGCAAGTTCGCGATTGTCGCCTTTACTTACAGTATGATCGCGGTTGCCTCAGGCTTCGTACTGCTAGCGGTACTCAAAGGCGAGTTGTTTCCACCGGGAGTGTTGCCCTGGGATCACTCTCAGCATTTAAGTTTGCTTGGAACATTCGCTGGTCAGACACAGCGTGCGCAAACCGAGGGTAGTTTTGCTCAAAGCTTCGCCAGTTGGTGGCATGATGACACGTTTCTCATGCTCGGAAGCATTCTAGCTATCGCGTTCAACTTGCTCATAGGATGGTGGAAGCGTAAAAATCTTTTACTCGCTTTGCTTGCTTTAAGCTTCTGGCTGCTGCTCATACGTGGTGGTGTTGTATTCTCGTTCTACATTATTCCACTCATTCCACTTCTAGCGATTAACGCGGCAGCGGCGATACACACGATTTTGAGCTGGATAAGTAAGCTGATACGCTTTGATGGTGTGCGGCTGGTACTGGTTCTGGGCATCATTGTAGCGATTGTGCCTTATGACCTTACACATACTGGTTTCATGTATACTCAAAGTCCAACGTCAGCTCAGAACCAGTCTCTTGCCTGGATACGTCAGAACATTCCACACAATGACTTTATTGTCATCAATAGTTACCTGTACACGGACCTGCACGAGCCTAACGCTACTGGTGTCGGTGATGGTGCAACCTATCCCTATGCTCATGTGTATCAGAACGTCTCTACCGACCCCGCTATAAGACAAGGTTTGCTTGGTAATAACGCAGACCGTATTGACTACATTATTGCGGACTATGACATGTTAAGTGATATTAGGGGCAAACCAAATCTGTACAAAAACCTCTTTGTAGCACTGAAATCATCAGTTATTGTAGCGCAGTTCAGCGCACCTGATGAATATGTACAAACTGTGATTACAATTTACCAGGTGAGGCATACGATTCCAGCACCTGTAGTTAATACTGTCCCAAATGGCAGTGGCAGTAGTACCAATGGCGCGTTAGCCGCAAGAGGTACTATGCCAATAGATAGGCGCTTGTATATCGGGTAAGATAGTAATAGAGACCGATGTATAGCTTCCTCTCTATAAAAATAAATAACTAATGTATACCAATTGGTTATAGACACAAAGGAACTTATAAAAAATGCTGGCAACACAACCAAACACAGATACAATAGCAATCACCCGTACCTTTGATGGAATTGAAGAGGCTGCGCATCGTGTAATCGCGCAGATCGGTGGAATGGAATCGGTAATACGTGGTGCAAAAATGGCTATTCTTAAGCCCAATTTTGTCGCGGGACGCAATGCAGAGTCTGGCTCTACCACGAGCTTTGCGCTTTTGAAAGCCGTCGCGGAAGAGGTTCGCGCTTGCGGTGCCGAGCCTGTCTTATGCGAGACTCCTGGTACTGAGTTTGACCGTGACGCGACCTATACTATTCTCGGTGTCGAAAAGTTTTGTGCCGAAAACGATATTCGCATTCTACGTGTTGACCCCGAAGGTGGGGAAGATTGGATGGAACTACAGCCAGATGGGGCGAAGACATTGCGCCGCTATCACACATTGAATGTGCTGAAAGAGGCTCGCCTGATTAATTTGCCTGTACTCAAGACGCATGTTGTCTCAACGATGACGCTGAGTATGAAGAACATTATGGGTATTCTGCCTAAGCCGGACCGTCGAGCAATGCACTCCTTTGGCATTGACCAGAGTATTGTAGATATGAACCTTGGCATCAAACCTGATCTCAACATCGTTGATGGGAGCGTAGGGCAGGATGGTGAAGGTCCACTCTACGGCGAAAAAGCTGATTTACAAGTCCTGGTTGCGGGTCGCAATAGCCTTGCTGTTGACCTTGCCTGTTGTCAGATTGTCGGCGTAAAGCCACGCGATATTCCGCATCTCAAACTTGCCCTTGACCAGATGGGCAAACCATCCTGGGAGACAGTTGGTGAGGATGTCGGCGTCATCAAGAAATTTCGCTTGCCCGTCCAAAAAGGGCTTTACAAGTTTGTCTTTTGGATGATGTTTCCGCTCGACTATCCGTTTAGCTGGGTTGCTAAACGTGGGCAACACCTTTGTACAACACTCTATGGTAGTGGATTGGTAGGGACGCGACCAAAAATTCATGAAGATCAATGTACACGCTGCGGCGTCTGTGTTGATACCTGCCCATTACCCAATGTCATCGACTTGAAGACACTCAAGGTGAACTATAGCACCTGCGAACGTTGCCTCCTCTGCTATGAAGCCTGTCCCGAAAACGCTATCAGCGTCAAGGGCTATTCAGGAGCAAAGCAATAATGACGATATTAGTTACAGGCGCAACGGGCTTTCTCGGCTCTGCCCTGACAATGGAACTTATCAAACAGAAACAAGATGTGCGTATCCTAGTGCGTGATGAGCAAAAGGCGCGTCAACAATTCGGCGATGCCGTTACTATTGTACGTGGTGAGATTACGGATATTCCACAGGTACGAGAGGCGGTAGACGGTGCAACTGTTGTCTACCATCTTGTTGGACGACTGTATCATCCAAGTGTACCCACCGAACTCTATCATGAGACACACGTAGAGGGCACACGCATTTTGCTCAACGCATGTAAGAATCAGGGCCAACTACAACGCGTGGTACATTGTAGTACTACTGGCGTTCTTGGCGTGACAGGCAATAGAAAGCCTGCTGGAGAAGATGCGCCTTTTGCTCCCACAAACCCTTATGAAGCCACCAAGCTAGAGGGTGAGTTGCTTGCATTGAGCGCGTACAAAGAGTATGGACTACCTGTAAGTGTGATACGTCCTGGGCTGGTCTATGGCCCTGGCGATTTGCATTTGTTAGGGTTCTTCTCATCAATCAATAAAGGACGCCCCTGTTTGATTGGCGGTGGACGAGCACTTATTCATCCTGTCTATATTAACGATATGACAGATGCGTTTTTGCTTAGTGCCGAGCGAAAAGAAGCAATTGGTCGTAGCTATAATATTGCTGGAGACCATCCTGTAAGCTTTAAAGAGCTTTCAACCGCTATCGCACACTCGCTGGGAAAAGAACTACCAAAAGGCGATATTCCACTTCCGCTTGCGAATCTCGCCTCTGACATTTTCTCAGTCATCCCGGGATTACAGGGTGAAAGTGCACCTCTAACACGTAGCCGTGTCAAGTTTCTCACAAACAGCCGCGTTTATTCTACTGAGCGAGCGCAGAAAGAATTAGGCTACACTCCAAAAGTAGGATTAGATGAAGGCATGAAAGTGACAGCCGCCTGGTACCAGAAACACGGGTACTTGTAGAAACATTTGTATCCGAGACAAATATAATCATTGGGAGACCAGGGCATCCCCTTGCGGGTGCCCTGTTACTAACTCAACCCATTTGACCTATACATCGTTATACTTACATACATCAAGACGTTACTTAAAGAAGACTATTGTTTTCGAGAGGTTCGCATGCAACGACGAGATCAACAGGCTCCGCCAACAAATATTCGTCCGACACGGCTTATAAGGCATCCTCACCAGTTTCTGGCGACAGACAAGTGGAAGAAGGTTGAGCGTCAGAACGATGTGGACGTTGCGGCGCAGCCTAGATATACATTTCAGAGAGATAACATAGGTATTGCAGAACGACCTATGACACCCAACACTGGCTCATCACTCCTACAATACTCTATGAGGCTACCAGAAACGCCAGAGTCATTCGATGAGGATTTTGACGACGAATTGCCCGAAGATGCGTTCGATGTTAGCCTTATGAGTACCACGCATCTGATGAAGCTGAGTGGTATGATGCAGGCAATCAAGGTACAACGTCAAACAGGAGCTTTTCCGGCTGTCAACTTCTACCGTGACACACCTGCGCAAGAAGCACCTTCTATACAGAAGAGAGTTGTTTCGCCACGAGATGTAGCGAAGCCACAGCCTAAATGGAAGGCCATACTTGGCTCGCCCACTGCTCGTATCGTTATTAGCCTTATCGTCGGTTTTGTCCTTCTCTACCTGACAATAAAGACGATTAACATACAAGCTACTCTTCATACCATCACCAAGTACCTTTTGACTCCTTTGGGTATCACATACGCGCTCATCTCAGGAGTGATCTTTATTGCCTCTTTTAGTGTGCGTGGTATACGTTGGAAGCTGTTCCTCAATCCAATTGGTAAAATTAGCACTATGCGTGTTGTGCAACTCTTCTGGATTGGCGTCTTCATCAACTTCTTGTTACCTGTGCGTGGCGGTGAGCTTGCCAAGAGTTTGATGTTGAAAAAAATCGCAAATATGCCTATCAGTCAGACGCTACCCACTGTTGCGATGGACAAGGCTCTTGACTTGATGCCTGCTCTATTCGTTATGGCGATTGTGCCACTATTGCCGGGCGTTCACATGACCCTGCAACTCTGGTTTGTCTTGATTGTTGTTGCGAGTGTGCTGGTCGGCCTCATTTTCTTCATCGCGCTGGCTGCCTGGAAACGTACTGCCGCTATTGGTTTTATGAAGCTTTTCACACGTTTCTTACCAAAGAAGATTAGTAGTGGGATTGAGGGTTTTGCGACGGGTTTTGTAGATTCATTACTCGCTGGTGCTAGCCAACCAAAAATCTTTGTCCCTGCTATGCTGCTTACAGTAGTCGCCGTCGTCTGCGATGGCCTCTTCGCTATGTTTGCATTCTGGGCTGTTGGCCTCTATATGCCCTTTGGTATGTCGATGTTTGGCTACACGGTCTTCAATATGTTCTGCATATTGCCTAATGCTCCTGCTGGCATTGGCTCTAATGAGGCAACAGGTGCTGTCGTCTTCACCGGCTTGCTTGGATATAATCCAAATAGTGTGCAAGCTATGTTTGTCTTTTCACATCCCTGGACAACTGTCCTAATGGCAATAATCGCTATCGCGTCATTGAGTGCACTGGGTTTAACCTTCTCAAATGCTATGAAGATGCGCGTCACCGACGAGAAAGCACCAGTGCAGCAGCAAGAATTTCCTTATCGGCAACCTGTAGGCGTGTAATGCTATAACTACTACTACGTAGTATTCAACAATAAAAACAGTGACTGGATGCGCGAGCGCATCCAGTCACTGTTTTTATTGTTGAATACTATTAAACCATTCGCCGTGAAAACCGTAGGGTATATGATGTGGTACCTCTGCGCGGCCTAGCTCCTCAAATGTATGTGCATCAAGCACGAGTAGGAACGAATTGCCTTTGTCCGCGTTAAGTACAACAGACAGGATCACACCATCGTCTTCTGCCTTTGGATTTGGTGTTTCTGCAAAGATTGGTTCGCCAGGATAGCAGTGTTCTTCTGACCAGAGTTTTGTAGTTTTTTCACGTACATCGACTCGCAGCAATAAATTTGTAAATGCTTCTTGCTTGTGTTTGTCCAGACCAATACCATACGCAACACCATAATCTCGTGCATTATAGCGACGATAGTTTACCGTTGGCAACTCTATCCCGTACTCCGACAGAAGTTCGTAACCTGCCTTCTCGTCTCCACTCAATGGTAGATAGTAGCGGCGCGTCTCATTTTGTACTTCTGATGGCTCGTGATGCGTGGTGGCATTTCTAATTTGGTCAAGGTAGAGACTATGAATGGAAGAGGCATCGGGATAGGTCGAGATATCAACGATTACCTGTCCGTCGCGCTCGAACGCATTGATGTGATGAAAAGCAAAAAAGGCTTCGACCTCGTACTGCCCAACAATGCTGCCGTCAGCTTTGCTCATCACAATAAATTTTGCTGGCTCCTGAGGCCGCCATGTGTAGTTTTCAATGAAAGGTTTACCACTCTGTAATATATCAAGCGGATTAACACGATAGGGATACTCCGCAATCACGACATAGTGTTCTGTCATACCGAAGCTATGCAGGTACGCTGGCTCCATCACAGGATAGGAGCCAATCATCGTGCGTTTATGTTCGCCATCTTTGATGCCATACACCTTGAACACACTTGGCATATAGAACTCGGTCATGTAGCTTACGCTCATCTTATTGATGAAATCATAATGTGGATGCGCCGAACCGTGATGCCCTACAAGCGTGTCGTCATAATGCACGACACCAAGCGTTTCCAATGTATGAGGATCAAATGCGATAGGTAATGGTGTTTCCGTCATCGCTACATAATCGCCCGCGACTTTATTGATCGTGACGTTCGCGTTGACCGATTCGGTTATCATGCCTTTGAATGCAGCTTTACATGGATCGGTGGCGAACTGACCAAAAGCTATATGACCCTCTTGCATCGAAATCTTATACGCCTCACTCTGCAAAAACTTGTTTTCATAGGATACATTGCCATTTTGAAACGTGAAGCGATGAAGCATCGCAAAACCATCAAACCAGTGCTTGAATGTTTCCGACCCAACTTCAAACTTCCCAGGTCCGTTGCGTAACAACGAGCCAGAGAGCCATGTTGGTATTGTGCCTCCTATCGGTAGAGAGTCAAGCGTGACCTCTTTATCCAGCGAGGTGTAGCCAAGTGTGAACGAGTCGGTCATGGGAAATACTGCCTTTCTATTGTAAATAAGGATGGTACATGACAGGGACAAGTTTATTAAGAACGAGTAAATGATAAGGACAAATGTCGTGGGGACGAGCATGACAGGGGCAAGCCCTGTCACTACTATACGACGAAACGCTACTGTGTGGCAAAGCCACGTAACCCCACGTATAGTAGCGACAGGGCTTGCCCTCATAAGCGTGAACGTCAGGAAAAAAGATGACACTGGTAAGGCCAGGGCACCCGCAAGGGGTCTTGCCCTGTCGTGCCTCACTCGACTTCTAAGTAATTCTGTATACTACTATAACATTGTTGCATTCAATTTGTTCACTGTGCTATAATCCAATAGGTAGAATGAAAGAGAAAAAAAGACAGGTGGGGTTACAAGGATGAATAATAAACCAAATCCCACTGTTTGGGGACCATTGGCACTGATGGGACAGCTAGGCTTAACTATCGCCATCCCAATAGCTCTGGGTGCCATTCTAGGAAATCTTCTGGATGGCAGACTTCATACCACACCTTTTATATTATTGTTCGGGCTACTGCTTGGCCTGATCTCAGGAATTTATGGAGCGTACCGTTTATTTAAACGCGCTATGGGCTAATGAATAAATAGACTAAGATGAACGGAAGAACCATCTAAAAACTCACGATCAGGTCCCGCAGAGGCCGGTACTCAAGGAGGATGCCGAGTGCTCTGGAAACTCCCTTCTATATCAATTGCACCGGATGTAATCTTCAACATATTTGGGTTCCCCGTCACAAACACGCTGCTTGGTAGCGTTATTGCAGGTATCATTTTGATACTTGTCTTTGTGTTGGGTTCGAGACGGCAGGAGCTTGTGCCCCATGGGCTGCAAAACGCGCTTGAGGCACTCGTCGAGTTCCTGGTTGGCTTAATCAACGGCGTCGTTGGTGGTGACAGGAGACGAGCAAGGACATTCTTTCCTCTCGTTGCATCGTTCTTCTTTTTCATTCTTGTCGCTAATCTGATCGACGTTATTCCAGGTGTAGATACCATTGGACAGATTGATACCGCAGCGATTGCTAAGTTACATACCACTTCTCAACCAGTCCTGGGTTTCTTGTTGTTTGGTGACATCTCGAACAAAATTATCCCCTGGATACGTCCTGCCACAACCGATCTCAACCTGAATCTAGCGATGGCTGTCATTGCAATTGTGTCGGCCCAATCGTTTGGTTTCTTTACACTGGGACCCAAACAGCATCTCAGCAAATACTTTAACTTCAGAGGCCCTATTGATTTCTTTGTAGGTATTCTGGAACTTATTGGCGAGTTCACACGCATCATCTCGTTGGCCTTCCGTCTCTTCGGAAACGTCTTTGCGGGAAGTGCCGTGCTTGCAGTCTTTGCTTTTCTTCTGCCAGTTGTTGCCGATCTCATCTTCGTCCCATTCGAGATTTTCGTTGCAGCCGTTCAAGCACTTATCTTCGCGCTCCTCACGCTTATCTTCTTACAGATTACAAGTGTAAGTCATGAAGAGCATGGACATGAGGAAGAGCAGGGTACAGCAGACACGAGGCAGGGGCAAAAAGAGCAAAGAGAGCTTGCAGCGACACATTAGTCACGTTTTGTATACAAGCATACGGCTTGTCTCGTTACTGTAATTGCTACTCGCGGAACATATTTGCCGCGATTGCATACATAATAGTTTTACTAAATAGTATTCATTCTTGTTTTGTCCTTAAAGGAGGATTTCCATCATGAATCTTGCACCACTCGCAGTAGCACTTGCCATCGGTTTAGGAGCTATCGGACCAGGCATTGGTATCGGTATCGCAGCATCGCAGGCTCTCGGAGCCATTGGTCGCAATCCTGAAGCCGCACCGCTCATTCAGACAAACATGATTCTTGCTCTGGCGTTCGCCGAAGCTATCGCTATTTATGCTCTGGTTGTCGCCCTACTGATCCAATTCCTCGGATAGTAGTATACCTTTGCGGATGATGAGACGTAGTGCGTCTGACGACATTCGTCGTTAGTAAAGTAGTGACAGGTGCTCTGCTCCTGTCACACTTGTACTAGGTCTTTTCTTGCAAACATAGGTAAAGTATTACTCTGATGGAAGGAGGCATACCATGCAGTTAGCTCTCTATACGAACGTTGTACTCGCTGCTTCCGGTCCTGGTGCTATCTCTAGTGGACTGGGTATCAATGCTTGGGCTTTCCTCTCGCAGCTTATCACCTTTGGCATCGTTTTCTTTATCCTTTGGCGTTATGCGTTTCCTCTTGTCATTAGAACTCTCGAACGCCGTGAGACCATTATCCGCGAAGGTGTCGAGAACGCAGAAAAGGCCAAGCGTGACCTAGCTAACGCGCAAAGCGAACGGGAACGTATTTTGGTAGATGCTCGCCGTGAGGCACAGGCAACGATTGAGCGTGCACAGAAGACCGCGCAACAGGAAGCCGCGCGTATTGTAGAAGATGCTCACGCACGCGCTGAACAGATCGGGCAGCAACAGTCTGCTCGTATCCAGCAAGAGGCGAACCGAGCACGTAACGAACTCAGTCGTCTCGTCGTTGATCTTTCGATTGATGCATCAGAGCGTGTTATTGGTCGCTCTGTTGACAACAATGATAATCGTCGTCTGGTGCAAGAGTTCGTCACTGCTAGCAATAACCCGAGGGAACAGTAATGTTAAAGGGAGCGGTGGCACGCCGCTACGCAGCAGCCATCTTCGATATTGCTCGCAAGCAGAACACACTTGACCGCACCCTTGAAGATGTGCAGCACATAGCCTCGCTTTTTTCTAATCGTAAGGTATCGTTCCTTATGCGTGAACCAAAGGTTCCTGCGCAACGCAAAGAGAAAGCCTTACGCTTGGCTCTACAAGGTAAAGTACAGCCTACATCACTAAATCTTGCACTATTGCTCGTGCAACGCGAACTGGTAGAATACGTGCCCAATATCGCTGCTGAACTTGAGCAACTGATACGCGACTATCGTAATGAAGCCGTGGCAGAAGTGACCACTGCGACACAGATAGACTCTACGCAGAGCCGTACTATTCAGCAAGCGTTGGAAGAGCGTACAGGAAAAACAATTATTGTGAATGCGCATGTTGATCCTGCCATCCTGGGAGGAGTCATCGCTCGTGTTGGCGATCAAGTCATTGATGGAAGTATTCGCTATCGTTTAAGCGTACTGGAGCAGCGACTGCTCGCAGGTGTTGCAAGTTCCCACACCGATTTCTTCACACAAGAAGAGCTTGCCGAGACTGCGCGAGAAATAGGTTCTGTCGATACAGACAGCGATACAAGTGCCAGTGCTAATGCTATACAGAATGTTGCGGCGTATAGCTCCGTACCAGCAGCAACACATACTGACACTGGAACTAGTGTTGAAGCGGATGTACAGACAGAAGAATACAACTCTGTTCCCGGTTCAAAACCAACCATTAATCGCTCGTAATACGTTTCAAGGTATGTGTGATTGAGGTTGTAGGGACCACATTTATGGCGTCCGAGGGCGATTTATCGCCTATCATTCCAACGAAATGATGTGGAACAAAGATTTCGCGCAATGAATTGCGCCTTGGACGCCATAAATGTGGTCCCTACGACAAACTGTAAAATGAACATTGACCGTGTAGTAAGTACACTCCTGTATAACATACAAAAATATTGCTCCATGAAGGAGAAAAGACATGGCATCGTGGGCTGATGAAATCAGCGATATCATAGAGAAAAATATCGTAGGCTTTGGTACAAACGAAACGTCTACAGCAAGCGTCGGAACTGTAATTTCAGTTCAGGACGGTGTTGCTCGCGTCTATGGTCTAGCAGATGTGCAATATCTTGAGTTGGTAGAATTTCCCCGTACTGGCTTGTTCGGTCTCGCTTTTAACCTTGAGGAAGAGACCGTGAGTTGTCCGATTATGGGTGACTTTACACAAGTGCAAGAGGACGACGAAGTACGCACGACGGGACGTATCGTGCAAGTTCCCGTTGGTGATGCTCTGCTAGGGCGCGTCGTCAATCCATTGGGACAGCCTCTTGATGATAAAGGTCCTATCAATACCGATAAGTTCCGCCCTGTCGAGCGAGTTGCCCCAGGCGTTATCACACGTCAGAGCGTAACTGTTCCTGTACAGACAGGTATCAAGGCTATCGACAGTATGGTACCGATTGGGCGCGGTCAGCGCGAACTGCTCATCGGCGACCGTCAAACAGGTAAAACAGCTGTCGCCATCGACACCATCATTAACCAAAAGGGACAGAATCTATTCTGTATCTATGTGGCAATCGGTCAGAAGAACTCAACCATCGCCCGTACTCAGGCAATTCTGGAACGATATGGCGCGATGGACTACACCATCATCGTTGCCAGTAGTGCCTCTGATCCGGCACCTTTGAAATATCTCGCACCATATTCTGGTTGTGCAATGGGTGAGGAGTTTATGGAGACGGGGCGTGACGCTCTGATCATTTATGACGATCTGACAAAGCATGCCGATGCATACCGTAACATTTCGCTGATTATCCGTCGCCCTCCAGGACGTGAAGCCTATCCTGGCGATGTGTTCTACCTGCACTCTCGCTTGCTGGAACGTGCGGCACGTCTGAACAAAGATTATGGTGGTGGTTCACTTACAGCACTGCCCCTCATCGAGACCAAGGCAAATGACATCTCTGCGTATATTCCGACAAACGTGATTTCGATCACCGATGGACAGATATTCCTGGAAACAGACCTGTTCAACTCCGGTATTCGTCCTGCTATCAACGTCGGTAACTCGGTGTCTCGCGTGGGATCGAGCGCACAGGTGGCAGCGATGAAGCAGGTTGCTGGTACACTTCGTCTGGACCTGGCACAGTTCCGCGAGCTTGCAGCTTTCGCTCAGTTCTCTTCTGACTTGGACAAAGCTACAAAGAGTCGTATCGACCGAGGCCAGCGTCTCACTGAGGTTCTCAAGCAAGGCCAGTATCGCCCAATGGCGGTTGAGCAGCAGGTACTGATTATCTATGCAGCTACAAAAGGCTATCTGGATGATGTCGCGCTCGATAAAGTCGCTGCCTGGGAAGATGGCTTCCATCGCTATATATCGTCGAACCATCCTGAGATTATTGATGAGATCGTTGATAAATCCGTCAAGCAGAAGAACAAGATGTCCAACGACCTGTTGAACAAATTGAATGCTGCTATCGATGAGTACAAGCAAACGGCGGCACCACGTAGTGACGATAATGCGAAACAGACCGCAGAGGCCGCGCAGAAAGCTGCTGGTAACACACAGCCAGAGGCGAACGCGGGTAATCCAGCTACGGCTGCCGGCATGAACCAGACAAATGAAGCGCGTTAGTTAGGAGGACCTTATGCCATCACTCCGAGATATTCGGCGGCGTATCGGCTCCGTCAAAAATACCGCACAGATCACCAAAGCCATGCAAATGGTGGCGAGTAGCAAGATGCGACGAGCACAGGAGCGTGTCCAACAGGCACGCCCCTTCTCAGAGCAGATACGCGAACTTGTGTCACGCCTTGCTGAAGCATCGGGCGATGATATCGGCGAAGGTGTAGCTCTACTCACGAAACGTCCAGTGCACAATGTTGGCTTCATAGTGCTAACGCCTGATCGTGGACTTGCGGGTGCATTGCCAAGCAACATTAATCGTAAGGCAGTCACAACGGCACAAGAGGTGCAGAACGATAACGCAACTAACGGAAGCGAACGTCCAAAAGTCGAGTATATCGCCGTTGGACGTAAAGGACGAGACTTTGTAGTGCGTTCGCAACTGCCACTAATCGCCGAGTTTACCAACTATGGAGATAAACCTTCGCTGGCTGACGCGCGAGCTATCGCACAAGTCGCAACCGATGCCTTTTTGAAGGGCGAGGTAGACGCTGTCTATCTGGTTTATGCACAATACGTAAACACCGTTACACAGCGACCGGTCACTGTTCCTCTTCTGCCCGTCACTCCTCCTACACAAGAGGAAACGAATGAGCAGAATGAGAACAGACATAGTACTGACTACATCTATGAGCCGGATGCTAGAACACTCTTCCAGGCCCTGTTACCGCGTTATGTAGATGTACTTGTGTATCAGGCATTACTTGAAACTATCGCCAGTTTCTACTCTGCACAGATGGTTGCAATGAAGAATGCTACCGATAGTGCCCAGGAACTGGTTGGAGACCTTACCCTGACGTACAACAAAGCTCGTCAGGCAGCAATCACTACTCAGATTCTTGAGGTGGTTGCTGGTTCAGCATCGTAACACTTTCATTCTTACACCCATGCAACAGTAACGAAGTTACTGTTGCATGAAAGGGAAAAACATAATGGCAGTAAGCTCAAGAACAAAAGGGACTGTCGTAGAGGTGCTGGGAGCCGTTGTAGACATCGAGTTCCCACCCGATCAACTTCCCGAAATTTATAACGCTATTCTCACACGCCCTCATGGTGCGGAGCAAGACCTCACACTTGAGGTCGAGCAACTACTGGGCAACAACTGGGTCCGTTGCGTTGCAATGGGACCAACAGACGGCTTACAACGTGGTACCGACGCATTTGATACAGGTACTTCTATCACCATGCCCGTCGGTGATGAGACGCTAGGCCGTATCTTTAACGTTCTCGGTCAACCTGTGGACAACAAACCTGATATTCCTGATGCACCGCGTCGTCCCATTCATCGACTCGCTCCTACACTGGAAGAGCAGTCGGGTACCATCGAGCCATTCGAGACAGGCTTGAAGGTGATCGACCTGTTCTGCCCCTTCCAAAGAGGCGGTAAGGTTGGAACCTTTGGTGGCGCAGGAGTTGGTAAGACGGTTATCATTCAAGAACTTATCAACAATATTGCGAAAGCACACGGTGGTTATAGTGTGTTTGCAGGTGTTGGTGAACGCACTCGTGAGGGTAACGATCTGTATCATGAAATGACGGATGCAGGCGTTATCGACCGTTTAGCAATGGTCTTCGGACAGATGAACGAGCCTCCCGGCTCACGTTTGCGTGTGGCTCTGAGTGGTCTGACCATCGCGGAATACTTCCGTGATGAACAGGGCCAGGATGTGTTGCTCTTCATTGACAACATTTTCCGCTTCACTCAGGCAGGGTCAGAGGTGTCTGCGTTGCTTGGACGTATGCCTTCCGCAGTAGGCTATCAGCCAAACCTCGCGGAAGAGATGGGTGACTTGCAGGAGCGTATCACTTCAACTAAAAAGGGTTCGATCACCTCGATGCAAGCGGTCTACGTTCCTGCCGACGACTACACCGATCCGGCGCCAGCGACGACCTTCGCGCACCTCGACTCGACTATTGTGCTGGAGCGGTCGATTGCACAGCAGGGTATTTATCCTGCGGTTGATCCACTGGCTTCAACCAGTCGAATTCTCGATCCACAAATTGTTGGTGAGGAACACTACAATACGGCGCGTGCTGTTCAGGGCGTCTTGCAGCGTTATAAAGACTTACAGGACATCATCGCCATTCTTGGTGTCGATGAGTTGTCCGACGAAGACAAGTTGACTGTGGCACGCGCTCGTAAGATTCAGCGTTTCTGTTCACAGCCATTTACCGTCGCTGAAACCTTCACCGGTGTCGAAGGCAAGTACGTTCCATTGAAAGAGACAATTCAGGGCTTCAAGGACATCTTGGACGGTAAGCTTGACCATGTGCGCGAAGACCTCTTCTTCCTTGCTGGCAACATTGAAGACGTGCTCCGCAAATACGACGAAGATCAGAAGCAGCAAAAGGGGTAAGCGATGGCGACACGCGATACACTCCATGTTGAAGTTGTGACTGCCGAGCGTGAGCTATATAGCGGTGAGGCGACGCTCGTCAGTGCTCCTGGCTCCGAGGGACGACTTGGTATTTTGCCACGTCATGCTGCGATGCTCGCTTTGCTAAAAGAAGGCGAACTCCGTATCGAGTTAAACGATGCGGAGGAGCCAATCTTTGTCTCCGGTGGCTTTCTTGAAGTCTCCGATAACAGAGTGATTATTCTCGCGGACACAGCAGAACACGCTGAGGAGATCGACGAGGCACGTGCGCAAGAGGCACGTCGGCATGCTGAAGAGAGTCTTGCTCAAGGCGTGTCCAACGAGGATCGTGCCCAGTTGCAGGCCGCACTCGCGCGCGCAATTCAGCGTATTCATGTTTCTGAAACGGTAAGACGTAATGGTAGACGACGTATTCAACCTCCACCAGAACAGGAATAGTCCGCCGTAGGAACAGAATAGAGATAAAAATATCCTGGCTCTTGTACAAGAGCCAGGATATTTTTATCTCTA
>CAZZVE010000052.1:22683-26855 GCA_964657325.1 uncultured Ktedonobacterales bacterium | reverse complement strand
TCAATTGGCTGCTTCCTCTTCCGCCACAAACAACACATTTTTGTGAACCCTTTGGCGGCTCCGCTGCGGTACTCCTCAACAGAAAACCTGCACTCGTAGAAACCTATAATGATATTGATAGTGAAGTTGTGAACTTCTTTCGTGTGTTGCGTGACCAAAAGGAAGCTCTTAATAGAGGCAATAGGGTTAACACCCTTTTCGCGTGAAGAGTTTGAGCTTGCAATTTCTCAACCAGACCAAGCTATTTCAGATATAGAGAAAGCTAGACGTTTCTTTATTCGTGCAAGACAAGTCAGAAGCGGGCTGGCACAGACAGCGAGTTCAGGACAATGGTCAAACTGCTTATTGACGAGTTGTGCTGGCATGGCTGGTGCTGTGACTAATAGAGATATTAAAGAAGGTAAAACATGCTCCCCGAAAAGCTCCTCTTGTTAATAAACAAACAAGTAACTTTAAACAAACGTTAGCTAAAGTTCTTCAAAAAAGAAGAACTTGTTCTGATTGTAAATATGTCTCTCCAAAAGGCTCAGTTTTCTGCGATAACTGCGGAATACCGTTGTAGTGGTCAAAATCGTTATTAGAGGAAGAAACTATACTAGATATAGCTTACATTTAAGGTAATCAATATGAAACATAAATAAAAGGAGTGCGGTTGAAATTTCGTGTTATCAACCACACTCCTTCAGTGACGCGCCCAGCAGGGATCGAACCTGCGGCCAACCGCTTAGAAGGCGGTTGCTCTATCCACTGAGCTATGGGCGCATTTTTGCTGCTCAAGAAGTATGTATGACTCCTTGCTGCTGTTGCCAATGATAACAAGTTACAGGATAATCGTCAAGTCCTATGAACATTTATTGCGGGCTATTTAAAAGTCGTTGCATCAATCGTTGTTCGCATGACAGGGGCAAGCCCTGTCACTACTATACACGTAGGAGCAGCAAAAGCGGTCTATAGTAGTGACAGGGCTTGCCCCTGTCATGTTGCCGCTCGCCTCAGCACTCCCTTGCCCACCAGCATAATTATGCACCTTCCGTATTGTGTCATTCCGAAATTCACACAACATGAAAGGTGCCGTTTACTCTGAACAATTTACAGGTTACTTACTATGCTCCCTGAGCTTCGATGGAGACGGGTTGCCACTCTTTCCAGGTTGCTAGACGGGACTCATAGTCTTGAGTTGCGGTGTCTAGCGGCGATTTGCCGAAGAAGACGCGCAGAGGTGGTTGCGCGGCATCAACAACCTTGAGAATAGCTGAGCGAGTGGCATGTGGGTCGCCCGGACGCTGTTGAGTACGCGCTTGGTTTCGCGCAGCACGGATGTCAGCATAGGCCGGATTCTCCTCGCTGTGCTTTGCGGATGGGCCTGACCAGTCAGTTGAGAAGCCACCTGGTTCAATCAGCGTCACATGGATACCGAAACTAGCAACTTCTTGCGCAAGTGCCTGTGAGAAGCCTTCGAGTGCCCATTTGGACGCGTGGTAGGCACCGATGCCTGGGAACGCCGAGATGCCGCCGATGCTCGACACCTGAATAATGTGGCCAGAGTGTTGCGCACGCAAGATTGGAAGTGCAGCTTGTGTGACCCACAATGCGCCGAAAAGGTTTGTTTCGAGTTGGGCACGCACTTCGTTTTCCGTGAGTTCCTCAATTGCGCCAAAGTGACCGTAGCCAGCATTGTTAATGACGATATCGAGTTTGCCGAAGTGGTCGGCGGCCTTCTTTACCGCGTCGAAGTCAGCAGCACGATCAGTAACGTCAAGCTGAAGTGGCAGGATGGCGTCGCCGTAGGTAGTAACAAGCGCATTCAGGGATTGCGTGTCTCGGGCTGTCGCGGTCACTTTGTCGCCTCGTTCGAGAGCTGCTTCGGCCCACTCGCGTCCGAACCCTTTTGATGCACCCGTGATAAACCAGACTTTAGTCATAAGAATTTTTGTCCTTCTAGGTTTGTTAGAACCGAGAGATGAGTTTGATACAGAATAACTATTTCGTCAATGAGACAGGGTTTGGGCTGTGCCTTTCCTGTCCACATGAAACAGTGTACATTTTGGAGTATACTCTAAGTCAAGGGGATGCGAAATATCGTCTGCAATGTAATGAGAGAATGTATGTTCGTTTAGGGTATACTCCAAGGTCCTAAGTTAGACGATCTCCTGTACGGGTCTGCTTCAGCACACCCTGTTGGCACCTCACAATGTTTTCAGGACATATAAGAGCGTTTAAACATCCTCTCAATGGAGTCAATCGCTTACGAGGTGTGCTGAAGCAGACCCGTACAGGGGTCATGTAACGCCTTGACATTACCAGCCAAAAAACATATAATACTAGTAAATCCGAGTAAGTAAGTAAGGATTAGCAGAGCAAGCTAAAAATCTGCTATGAGCTATCTATCATATAAAGTATTAGCCACCAAATTGGAGTGAAGCATGAGTCAGGCATTCGAGTTGGAACAGGGCAATTATACCGCCGGGTTCCACGTAGCTGAAAACTACGCGTACAAGTCCGAGCGTGGACTGAGCAAGAAAGTCGTTGAGCAGATCTCGGAGATGAAGGGCGAGCCAGACTGGATGCGCCAATTCCGTCTCAAGAGCCTGGACCTCTACGATAGGCGTCCAATGCCAACGTGGGGTGCCGACCTTTCTGGCATTGACTTCGACAACATCTACTACTATATTAAGCCCGTTGCCCAGCAAGGCAAGAACTGGGACGAGGTGCCACCTGAAATTAAGGACACCTTTGATCGTCTGGGTATTCCACAGGCTGAGCAGAAATATCTCGCAGGTGTCACAGCGCAGTACGAGAGTGAAGCCGTCTATCACAAGGTGCGTGAGGACCTTGAGAAGCTGGGTGTTATCTTCACCGACATGGACACTGCCCTACGCGAGTATCCAGACATCATCAAAGAACACTTTGGTACCGTTATTCCACCCTCGGACAACAAGTTCGCCTCGTTGAATAGCGCGGTATGGAGTGGTGGTAGCTTCGTTTACGTGCCAGAGAATGTGCGCGTCGAGATTCCACTGCAAGCATACTTCCGTATCAATGCCCAGAATATGGGGCAGTTCGAGCGCACACTGATCGTTGCTGCTCCTGGTTCATATGTCCACTATGTCGAGGGTTGTACAGCCCCAACATATGCCAGCGATAGCCTGCATAGCGCGGTTGTCGAAATCAAGGTCATGGAAGGTGCGCGTGTGCGTTACACCACGATCCAGAACTGGTCGAAGAACGTTTACAATCTCGTGACCAAGCGTGCCGCTGCATACCGCGATGCCACGATGGAATGGGTTGATGGCAACCTCGGCTCAAAGGTCACAATGAAGTATCCCGCCGTACTCTTGATGGAGCCTGGGGCGCGTGGTGACGTTCTTTCTGTCGCATTTGCAAGCGATGGTATGCACCAGGATGCGGGCGCGAAGATTACGCACCTCGCACCACATACGACCTCACAGATTTTGTCGAAGTCAGTTTCAAAGGGTACTGGTCGTGCCTCTTATCGTGGACTGGTTCGCATCAATCCAGGTGCTCATCACACCAAGTCCAGCGTACGTTGTGACGCTCTCTTGCTCGATGAGAATGCTCGTACCGACACATATCCAACCATTCGCGTCGAGGAAAACCAGACCGAGATTGGGCACGAGGCGACTGTCTCGAAGGTTGGTGAAGATCAACTCTTCTACTTGATGAGCCGTGGTCTTGATGAGTCAGAAGCATACTCATTGATTGTGAACGGCTTTATTGAGCCAATCACAAAGGAACTCCCGATGGAGTACGCGGTAGAACTGAACCGCTTGATCCAGCTGGAGATGTCCGGTAGCGTGGGTTAAACTCAAGAACAAGGACACAAAAAAGAGCTTGCCAACTAGCAAGCTCTTTTTTGTGTCCTTGTTCACACTATTTAGGTGATATGCGCTATTGTATCTCTCACAAAATTACTGTACTCTTATGAATGTAGGATACAGAGTAGCACTAGAAAAACCTTCTCTACGTATCTGATTGGAAGAGCGAAAAGAAATGGGACAATTGACATGTTCCATTAGTACAGCAGTTATTTATACTAAGAACATGCACGAACACATTAAGGAATTGAAACAAGGGCACCCAAGGGGATGCCCCTCTCATACGACATCTCGTAGGGAGTGAATGCATTTATGGGAGGGGCATCCCCTTGGGTG
>CAZZVE010000052.1:0-22673 GCA_964657325.1 uncultured Ktedonobacterales bacterium | reverse complement strand
CCCCTGACTCCCCCTAAGTCGCCTTGAGCGAACAAGAGAACAGACATGCGTCACACAATCAAAGGCACACTTCAGCCACCACTGGAGGGGAAGCAGGGAAAGAGCTATGAGTACGAGCATGGACAAGCCGCCCTCTGAAATGACACTGACCGAATTGGCACTTCGTTGCGAACTGGAAATGCACAAGTTTCGTCATAAGGATTCAACCGACGACCGCTATTGCCTGGAAGTCTTCTATCGTGCTATTCATCACAATGACCATGACGCGTGGTCACTGCTTTATGAGCAGTACAACGAGACAGTACGCGTTTGGTTTCGCCGTCACAACAGCAAAGATACTGCATCACGCTACATGAAGGAAGAGGATTATGTTGATAAAACCTTCGAGCGTTTCTGGCAAGCGGTTCGCAAATCAAAGCCAGCATTTGAGTCGCTCGCTAGTGCTTTAAGTTACTTAAAATTGTGCCTGAGCAGTTCTTTGATGGACGAACTACGCGATCATACACGCGCAAACCTTACTCCGTTACCGGAATATGGATATAGTGACGACCCGAAGTTTGAGGTGGAAGACACCTATCACGAAGGCGAGTTGTGGGAAATCCTTAAGGATATCCTGCGCGATGTGAAGGAGCCACGACTGACTCGTGTAGCGTACCTTTTGTTTTACTGCAATCTCAAGCCGCGGGAGATTGTGCGGAATTTGCCACACGAGTTTACAAGTGAGCAAGAAATCTATAATCTCCGACGTAACGTATGGGAACGCATTATGCGCAACCTCGACAAAATTCGCTGGCGGCTCAGCGACGAAGGGAAGTAGGCAAGCCGTTCTCCTGCCTACTTCCCTCCCCCTCTCTGTATTGCATGAAAAAGATGTACCAAATTTTGACTACAGAAACGTCTATACAGTAATGATAGTAGTAATGATGAAAAGAGTGACAAACGTACATGTAGACGTATTACCTATCATAGAGTGCTACAAAAATACGAGATGTGAGGAACTGTAATGACAGACTGTTTGGACCAAATGGCCCCTACCAATGAGGAACTGATGCGTTACACGCTGGATGGGGACCCACTGTCTGACGAGTCGCAAAAACACCTGGATTCCTGTTCAATTTGTAAGCAACGTGCCACGCTCTATACAGGAGCAAATGCGTTTCTCACGTCGAACCTCTATCGTAGTCAATGTCCAACGCCAGCCAAGCTTGCTGATTACTGTACACCTATTTCTTTCAATTTCTTGGCTGCTGATGAGCGTATGCAAATAGCAGAACATAGTAGTATTTGCCCACTTTGTAGCGATGAAATAGCAACACTACGTCGTGACCTTGCCTCTACCGATCTTTTCCCGGAGAGCGAACCGTCTGTTCTTGCCGCCATCCAACCCTTCTCATCACAAGCAACGATCCGAAGACTCGTTGCGACTCTACAAACTCAACGCCCACAGCTTGTGACACGCAGTACTACAGATGAATCAGACGGCAATACAACAAGCGATACAAGTTGGCCCAAACACTATAAAGCCGACACACTCGATATCTCGCTTCACCTCTCACGCGGGAGTAATGGCGAAATTCTGTTGCTTGGCCTCTTCACAAGTACTGATCCAACACAGGATATTGAAGCATTCGAGGGGTGCGTTGTTGATCTCTATACTCATCCTATAATGCAAGAAGAGCGGGCACGACAAAACGGACATGGAGCCAAACCGTTGCTATCTACACTCGTTGATGATCTCGGCAACATCGTCTTTAAAGCTGTTCCTAACGGCATATACACAATGCTAGTACATCTACCGGACGCCAATCTTAGTATTGAAGGCATCAATATCGACCACACATAAGGTACCACGCAGGGAACTTAATGTTGAACATCGATCAACAACAAACCTTCCTACAACACCTATGCAACTTACCACTTGAAGAAGGTAAGGTATATCTTCGTGCACAACACATCGCGGCAAGCGAATATACACAAGTAGGCGAGCAGATCGAGGAAGAGTCTTTACGTCAGTGGCATATTGATCCCTCTATTTCTCTCAAACTAGGTGAACTGCTTATCTTCTTCGGCGAATATACTGAACATGCTCCGTCGCGTGCGCTAGGCTTTGTTGCTAAAGGGAATGCTTTCAGAATGCTAGGACATTATCAAGCTGCTATAACATGCTCGGATATTGCGGGTGATATGTTCTTACAGTTACAGCAAGAGGTGAGTTGGGCCAAAACGCGTATGAGTTGGGTAACTGCAAAAATGTGGTTGGGACATTTGGACGAAGCACTACAGGAGGCAGAGCGTACCCGTGACGTATTCATAAAGCATAATGAGCAGTATTGGGTGTGTGCTATAAATCATAATATAGCAGCGATATATAGACGGCAAGGACGCTATCGGGAGTCATGTAACATATACAAACACATTCGATCCGTCTATCCACATCTATTAGATCAAGATAAGATAGTCATTAAGCGTGCAATCGCTATGGCAGAAGCCAACGAAGCACTCATTGAATATCTTCTTGGTGGTTTTGAAAATGCATATCAGCTTTTAACGCAGGCGCGAGCGACTTTTGAAGCACTGAATGAAATCGGTGCGGTGATAAAAGTAGATGTGCACCTGGCAGAACTAGACTATATCCAGGGCTATTATGGCTCTGCCCTCTCGCGCTATTATCAGATGCTCGATAGTATGCTCGCGCATAAGCTTGTTAATGGGCCTATGTCGCTAGCTGAACTAAAATTGCGACTAGTAGACTGCCTGATCAAACTTGACCGTGCCGAGGAAGCTTGTGTGCTAGCAAATGAGGCTGTACACATCTATCGAGACATCGGTGTATCACTTGATACAGGTGATGCATTACGTGAGTATGCTACAGCGTTGATGGCTTTTGGGAGTCCAAAAGAAGCACTACGCACGCTTGATGAAGCTGAAGAACTGTTTACGCAAAGTGGCTTTGATCACTATGCCTCGTCAATAAAAATGCAGCGTGCCGAGCTACAACTTATGATTGGGTATCCTGAAAGTGCATACAATCAGGCAGCACTTGTGAAAGAATTTTCTGAGGCCCAGGGCTTCATAGAGCATTCCATCCGTGCCAGTCTTGTGATGGTAGGAGCCCTGCACGCAACGACACTACACTCTCACGACATTCAAGAGGAACAGCTTCGGACACTGCGTGAGGCAATGACACTTTGTGAGCAAGCAACTTATCAGGCACGCCAGTACAATTTACAGGAGTATGTCTATAAAGGACAACATCTTCTGGGCAAGATAGCACTCCTGCGAGGTGACAGAAGAAAAGCAACACGTTGCTATAAAATAGCAGTCGCGCAAATCGAACGCATTTTGGATAATCTGACGCATGACCTTTCACCAGCATTTCTAAAGACAGCCTGGTCGGTCTATGAAGATATGATTGCCTTGCTACTCAAACAAGGACAAGGTGTCAATGCATTTGGATATCTTGAACAGGCGCGTTCCATTGTGCTACGTCAGTATCTGACAAAACAAAATACGTTACATAACGGAGTGCAGCCAAAAGAACACAGTATAGCATCGCAGACAAAGCGAACAGCAGTGCTTCGTGTGCAGCAAGAACTTGAGGAATGGCAACAAGAATACCGTAAATATACTCAACAACTGGCCTCCTATACTGATGCGATGGCACCCTTTATAGACAAGGATGTCATTCAATCTGCGCTGAAACACTGTGAAACAAAGATAAGTGAGTTGTTTGAACGTGTTCACCTATACGAACTTGAGCAGCAAGCACCATTTTCGCCCACGCGGAAAGCTCGCAAAAAGCAGAAGCGACACACAAGTCTTGAGCAGATATGTCAACAACTGACATCTTCTCAACTCGTACTCTCCTACTTTCTCTCGCAAGAAAAGCTTGTTGTATTTCTTATAACCTCGGCTGGGTTATCGTATCATGAGCTTCCTCTTGAGAGGGCGCAGCTAGAGCACCTACTTACGTTATTGCCTGCTCATTTAGAGCCACGTGGATGGTCAGACCTGCAAAAGCCACCACAACAAGCTATCCTACGGTTACTACAAAAACTGTATACAATATTGTTGAAGCCAATTGAAGATATCATACAGTTGTACAAACACATCGTCGTCGTGCCCTACAGTGTATTACATAATGTACCATTCCATGCTCTGTATGACGGGACTCACTTCCTCATTGAGCGCGTTCAGGTGAGTTACCTTCCTACGAGTAGCATCATTCCCTCATTAGCTCATATTGAAAGTCAGTCTTTTTCAGAAGGCACAGATACACAAACATTCTCTAAAACACCATTGGTTTTTGGCTATTCAAGCAATGGTTTGCTGCAACGCGCAAGCGAAGAGGCGAAGACACTGGCAACCATACTACACGGACGATGTTATCTTGAACACGAAGCAACCATCGAGCGATTACTTCATGAGTCGAGAGGAAGCTCTCTTATTCATATCGCAACACATGGACATAGTAGGCTCGATGCACCTAATTTTTCTTCTGTGCTACTCGCAGATGGACAACTCAACGCACTCGACGTATTTAGCCTGGATTTAGCGGGCTGTGAGTTGGTAACGCTCAGCGGCTGCGAGACTGGTTTATCATTAAGCGGTGGAGGCGATGAACAAATAGGTTTGGGAAGAGCCTTCTTAGCGGCTGGCGCGTCCTCGCTAGTCATGAGTTCATGGCCAGTGGAAGACGACGCGACAAACATCCTCATGCAGTTTTTCTATCGTAACCTTCTTACGCGAGAGAGCAAAGTACAAGCCTTACAAAACGCTCAATGCGCTCTGATGCAGCTTACTCCACGTTATGCACATCCCTATTTTTGGGCTGCGTTTCGCCTTGTTGGAAATGTTGACTCCTTACACACCGCCGAAATCTAAACGCGTCTCCCAAAATTGATATCTTGCATCGTCTCATTAAAGAAATAGGGACAGTGAAATACCCTTTTTATAGCCAGGAGGGAACAATGCCTAAAAAACAAATTCCTTGGTGGAACTATTCTGTCGTCTACTGGTTGGACGATCAGGTTGCGCTCACATTTCATTCCGACATGTCTCTCACAGAAGTTACCCATGATGATGTTATTGACTCACTGCATTTGACACATTTGAACGATTTTCTAAATATACGTGGCTTACACCTACAGGCATTTGAATCACAACATATGTATCACCGCCCTACACATAAAGAGCGGCAGGCTCCTGAAGATGGTAAGTATCTGTTTCCTGCCGCTTCCGGTCAAGGTACAACTATCGTGAGCTATTTTACTGTTGAGACCATAGATACAGCCCACCACTGGCAAGATGCGATGATGGCGGACATCAAAAGCAATGACTCAAAAACGAAGCAAGTTGTCAACCTGATCAATCAGAACATGGAACGATTACGCCAGGAGGTAGGTGTTCCTCTGCTCTCAGCCGCTCCAAATTGGGTAGGTGGTGCAAACTGTTTTGTACATGGCTGTCCTATCTTCCCACCATTTCCCGTGCCTGCAAGTGACTCATGCGCGTCTGAAGCTGGTACGTGGCCCATTTCGCTGCCAGATATTCCTGATACCGCTCCTGCTGGGAAAGCGACTGGTCAAGGCGTAACCGTGTTCGTGCTTGACTCTATGCCACTCATTCCTGATGGTGCAACGGCACAAACGTCAAATGCCATCTCTGGTGCGGCTAGCGGTGCTGGTAGTAGTAACGCATTGATCAATACAATCAACAATGAGACGAATCTTCCAACAACACCGCATGTTGATTTCTCTTATTCAATACTGCCGACTGCGTTGAGTAATAACGCTGAAGACAGGCTTGTTACAGGACGTGATATCAACGGCAAGCGTTATGGTTTTTCTATGGCAGATCATGGACTATTCGTGACCGGCATTATTGAAAGTATCGTACCTGATGCGAATATCGAGTATATCCGGGCACTGAATGATTATGGCGTTGGTGATACGAGTACACTCGTAGCGGTCCTTGAGGAGATACACTATCGTATGTTGCCAGAGGGCGACCTGTACAACAAGCCTGTTGTTATCAATATGAGTCTCGTTATGACACCATCAGAGGAAGATTTGTTTATGAACTGGTTTGGCGACAGTGTCAACTGTGATCCAGACATGCATGTACAAATGATGAATGATGCAAAGTTGTTGCGTAGTCAGTTACAGGTTGCTATTCAAGCATTAGCTGCACGTGGAGCTGTCCTGGTTGCTTCAGCTGGCAACGACTCAAATAGTATTGATATGCCGGAGCGCGTTGGGCCGCGTTACCCCGCCGCATTTCCAGAGGTTTTATCAGTGGGAGCAGTGGATCGACAGGGAGAGATGGCATCGTACAGCAACTATCCACAGCTAGTACCACAGCATAACGGTATCGCTACCTATGGTGGAGGCGTCCCAACGAAAGCTGACATAGCGAACGATGAAGTGGATGCCTTTATTGGCCTCTATAGTGCCCCAACGTACCCAGCACTTGAAGCGACTAACCCCCTTACACCCGATTCACCAGCACCAAATAACCACGCATGGGCCTACTGGTCGGGAACATCATTTGCGACACCCATTATTAGTGCCGTTGCTGCTCGTGTTCTCGAACACCTGCAAACTTCAGGGCTACCAGCACACCTCATAAACGCGGAAGTGCAGTGGGCACTCACAACCGCAGAGGGTCAACAAGCAATGCTTGGCGCGACTTTACCCATACAACAAGATTTCGGTGTGAGCTTATTACGCGCGGTACAGTGTCAACCTCTCAAGCAAAACATCCCCATGGCATCTTTGGGGCAGAACAAACCATAATAATCGCATTGAGTACACGTTGTGCGTTACCAACAGCGTGTACTCAATGCGATTATAACATATAGATTTTTGTCTTCAACGTGAGCATTGAATACTAGCTATTTTACCTGTAAAATAGATGAAACTATAATCATTGGAGACACGAGTGTATGGATACAACGAGTATTTCAACAGGCACACAGACTGCGACAACAACAAAGCCAATTGTCACAACTGTAGATGACGCGAAAGTTGTCTATCCCAAAAAACTCTATCGCAATGACCCATTATATTGTCTCCTAAAGAATCAAGGCGTTGTCATCAATGATTATGCCATTATGGCGGTTGTCGGTGCATTTACGGCCCTTGTATTCTTTGGATTAGGCGCACTTCTGCATGCTCAATACTATGGACAATGGCAGTACATTGCCAGTGCCTCGGTACAAGCAGTCGTCGTTTTTCCTGTGGTCATGCTAATTTATTTGCAAATGCCGAAGTCAATGTCCAATCTATTCAATGTTATTCAGAGCAACGGTGTTATCGAAGACCCTCTTGATAACGATCCCAATGCATGGCCCAGGAGCTACGAAGAGTTCGTCTCACGTTACACCGAGTATGCAAGCCGGAGGTGGTGGACGCTTGCCGCACTTCTTTTTGTTGTTGTCTATCTTCTCTATCGTATCGCGGTAATTCTGCTGAATTCTGAGTTGCAAACACCAAATCTAGTTGCCTTTCAAATCATTAACGCGCTCAACAACTCGATTATCGTCTACTGCGCCACGCTCGCGGTCGCATGGCTTATTGCGGGCCTGCTTTTCTCAAATAAACTCTTTAAACGTTTCCGCTTCCACCTGACACCACTCCATCCCGACGGTTGCGCTGGTCTGGGACAAATGGAGAACGCGTTAGGGATTAGCGCATTGCTTTTAGCAACCATAGGGATAGCGGCTCTTGTTATGAATGGCGTATTTTTAACGGGAAAGTTTACCCCATTCTCTCTTGGAGAAGCTATTGTTATCGGTCTTATTTATCTAGCACTCATCCCAACACTCCTCCTCGGTTGGACACTTATTCCACATGGTGTTATGGTGGCTGGCTCTAACGAAGTCCTGCAACCTCTTGCAGACAAATTCAAGACAACCATTAGCACAGGCACGCCAAGAGATAACGAAGTCTCGGCTGATATCAAGGAAGATACAGACAGGTTAGCCGAGCTAAAACGTCGCTACGACCTCTTGCAAGATACCTTTCCGCTTTGGCCCACACAACATTTCGTGCGGCATATTGCTACATTAGGCATCCCTGCCATTATCACCTTTATCGGCGGTATTCCCACCATTTACAAAAACGTGGCACCCTTCGTGGTACAGTTCTTTGTGCATAAGTAGGGTTTCATTCATTACATCCTGCTACGATAGACAAACTTGGAGGCAGTTGAAACGCTTTCATACGTTCTCAAGCGTTGTAGGTTGCCAGCAGAGTGTAATGAATGAGACCCCTACAGTTGATTATTCTCGTCTCTCTATACAGGAGACCTATAGGTAGCTATACTATTCTTAATAGCAAAATAGAGAGAAGGATAGCCATCTATGTGTTTTCTAACAGAGCCTTCCGTACAATATAAGGATAGTTATCTTGCAGCAGTGCGAGAACTGCAAGGCGAGGGGAAGCATCTCGACGAAAGTATCCGTTTCCTTTCAGAGAATTTTCCGGCCTTTGTACACCGTTCCTTACAACAAAAAGACCGCGTAAAGCTAGTGTCAGGCCGCGTACCGAATGCTGATTTCTGGCTTATTGACAGTGGCGAGTTCGTGGGACGACTCAACCTGCGCTACGAGTTGGATGCAGACCTGCTAAAATTTGGTGGACATATCGGCTACGAAGTGCGCCCCTCGCGGCGTAAACAGGGCTATGGTACACGAATACTCCATCTTGGCCTGGAAATTGCGAAAGCTGCGGGCATACACAAAGTACTCGTTACCTGTGATGAAAACAATATTGGTTCAAAGAAAATCATCGAGCATAACGGTGGGCAATTTGAAAACGCGGTACATATAGATGGTTCCACTATCAAAAAACTACGTTACTGGATCAATGTGTAGGGACCGATTTATCACGTCCTCCTTGCGATTGACGTGAAGAGGGTGTGCTAAAGCGGACCCGTACAGGATTTCTATGACACTTCCACAACTGTTAGTGGCTCCTTGCTGTACGGGTCCGCTTTAGCACACCCTCGCAACCCGTTGTATGTGATAAAATACAACATGGTAATCACTCACTCGAAAAGGCAAGGAACTCTACTATGATGGCTACACCCTATGTTATCTCCGTTGGTCTTGCGGATGTCCGTCACGATCCCGATTCGGCGTCTGAACTTGTAACACAGGCGTTTATGAACGTATCCGTAACTCCTGATGAAAGTATAGGCGAGTGGACACATATCACACTTTCGGACTATAAAGGCTGGGTACGTACTGACACATTAGCAGACCCGGTAATGAAGGGCTTTACACGTATTGGGGAGCGGTGCGGAACTCCGTTAGGTCTGGTCGCGGTCATAAACACTCCATATACGCCTATGTTCGAGCAAGAAATAGGGGAGGCAAAACAGGATACAGTGTATTTATCCACAGTGCTACCACTTCTGGACGCAACCCCTGTTGAGCGTATACAGGTCGCCCTCCCCGACGAGCGTACAGGCTGGCTAACGCGTAAAGATGTTGCGTTGCAACAACAAGAAACAGTATTTCCACAGCAAACCGTCTCTACCACAACACAGTATGCGCGTGCGTTTCTCGGTGTTCCCTATTTGTGGGGTGGGACAAGCTGGCGTGGCATTGATTGCAGTGGACTTGTACAGCTTTGCTATCGTATGAGTGGTCACATGCTACCCAGAGATGCAGACCAACAACATAATGTTTTACCCACTTCGGTGACACTCAACGACATACGCGAAGGCGACTTGATCTTCTTTGGCAAAAAGCATATCACGCATGTTGCTATTGCTTTGAACGCGAAAGAATACATTCACGCCGAGGGCCAAAACTATAATCGTGTCACGATCAATAGCTTCGACACGGCTGACGCACATTTTGACAAACGACTTCTTGACATTGTGTATGACGTGAAGCGCGTTGTGGTGTAAGCTATGCAAGCAGAGATCGAACGTGAACTAGCAACACTTCATGGAAAATTCTCATGTATTGTGGTGCGGTTAGACAAGGCTTCTCCTCAAGAACTAGTATCCATTTCCCCGGAGCAACGTTTTCCTGCCGCCAGTCTTGCGAAGGTTCCCATCCTGGTAGAGGTGGCGCGACAAGTCGAGTTTGGTATGCTTGCGTGGGACACCCATTACACCATTCCAGCTGACGCCTACGCAGCGAGTAGTGGTGTATTGGCAGACCTGTCCCCTGATTTACGTCCCACATTACGAGACCTCGCGCATCTCATGATTACGATTAGCGATAATACAGCATCAAATATTCTCCTTGATATAGTAGGAATGGATGCGGTCAACGTGACCATGCACCAACTAGGATTGTATGAGACGCGCATCGAGCGTCACTTCATGGATATGGCAGCACGCGAGGCGGGACAAGAGAACTGGACAACCGCAGGTGACATGGCCTTGTTGCTCTCCTTTTTTTGCGCGGATGTGCTACCTGGACGTGACGAGATGCTCAAAATGTTGTTACATCAAAATGATAACGCTAGCGTTCCCGCATATTGGAATGAAGAAATTCCTTACGCACACAAAACAGGTGAGTTAGCAGGAATCTTACATGATGCAGGTATTCTTCATCCACCCTATCCTCAACCAGCAGCACAAGCACCATTGATCGTTGTCGTTATGACGGCGGAGCAGAACGACGTTCCGCTCACGCGTTATACAATGGCACGTATTGGACGCATCATTTTACACAACGAACAGATATAAGGAAGAGTACATGACTATTCTACCCTACAAAGGTGTGTGGCCAACAATAGCAGACGATGTATTTCTCGCTCAAGGCGTCGTCATTATCGGCAATGTCACCATTCACGAGGGAGCAAACATCTGGTATAACACCATTGTGCGCGGTGATGGTGCTCCAATTGTGATTGGGCGTCGCACGAACATTCAAGATAACTGCACACTTCATGTCGATGCCGATGCACCGCTCACCATTGGCGAAGAATGTACCATCGGGCATAACGCCGTGGTACATGGTGCCACACTCGGTAATCGCGTCCTTATCGGCATCAACGCCGTCGTACTTTCTCATGCAGAAATTGGGTCAGAGACGATGCTTGGAGCAAGCGCATTGGTCAGCGAACACAAGCACATTCCTAGCGGTGTACTGGCACTCGGCATTCCAGCACAGGTGAAACGCGACCTGAACGAGGCCGAACGCGAACATCTCATAAGCAGTGCCGAAGGGTATTATAATCGGGCATTGGAACACAAACGTTCAGCGATGTAGGGACCGATTGTGCGCATGAACGAAATAACGTACAATAAGACCTACGGACGCCCACAAGGGGCGACCCTACTATACGCTCTTGCGTGCTCCGCACACCGTGTATAGTAGGGTCGCCCCTTGTGGGCGTCCGTGGGACTCTCAAAGTAATTTGTTAAATGCCATTATCACATTCTCGTCCAAGGACGTGATACGTCGGTCCCTACACGGAACCTATTATTATTGCATCGCTATAATCATCCCCCTGCTGTCACTTGAAATGATACTTTTTGCGCAGCTTGGCCTGTAACCTGAAAACGTATCTCTACGTTCCACAAGCCCGACATCGAGAATGCTTCTCCTGGCGTAAAGGTCGCAACATAGGTTGTACCGCGTACCGTCGCCTTTTGAATCGCTGTGCCCATATCCATCGCTTGCATGTTGGTGATAATCTCCACCTTAGCGTTTGTCACAGTTTTCCCTGTCGCGTCGGTAATTGACACGATGACCGTGTTGGTACTTGTAACACGTCCCGGTGAGACTTGTAAACCTACTGTGAAGGTGCCCACTTTTTGTTGCTGAGTATTGTTTTGCGTCTGCGTCCCTGTTGTCGTCGCGGCTGGATTAGCATACGAGATAGTCGGATAGACAATAGGCGGCGAGTAAAAAGACATGAGGGCCGAGCAAAGCAAGACACCACCACCAAGCAACACTTGCACATTGACCAGCGTTCGCAAGTGTCGCGTTGTGCGTTCCAACGCGGATTGACGTGTACGTCGCGCGGGAAGCTCTGCATTGACGACAGGTAGCAACAGTGTTTGACGTGTAAGTTTGGGACGCATGACAAACAAAATATACACACTTACCAGTAGCGCGAGGACAATAAGAATGAGCCTTACGAGCAAGGAACGACCATAGGAGTCGTCAACGAAAAGATGCGTCGCATAAATTGTTGTTTCACTTAAAAAGAGCAAAGCCACAAGTTGAACAGCGATACCGCTTATAATAAAGGGAGTCATGCGTCGCAGAAAGCTTATGATTGTTTCCGTATTTGAGTCGAGATCGACAATCGAGAGTAGGGGCAATACAACATAACCGAGATATGCAAGTCCTCCAAACCAGACGCATTGTGCGAGGAGTGAGAGACCACTAAGCACTATTGCACTTATGTGTGGCTGTATCACCGATACCGCGTTTTCTGTCAATGCATATGTACACACAATTAAACCTGCCAGGAGAAACCACACTCCGCTATAGCGTTGCAACCGTGTCGTCGTGGTGACAGGAAGTACGTCCCGTATCGCTTTGATCGAGCCTGTTGTCGCGGTTAACGTGCCAGCTTGCTGTAGGCGTAGTGGACCAGTACGTGTTATGGTGGGTAGACGTTGTACAGGTTGCTCTATTTCCGGCTCACGTTGTGGACGCGTCATCCACCACAGCAGGACAAGGGCCAGGATGATCAAAAGACAGCGCACCATCCATAATTGCCCATACCACGTCTCCGTTACTAACGCAGGCAATGCCGAGAAGTCGAGTACACCATTATTCAATGCACGCGTAATATGCACACTTCGTAGTGCAAGCGTAACGACCTCACCAACAAGTAGCGCAGAAAGACAAAGCCATTGGAGTGGCAATGCCTGTCTTCGCGCACGATCAAGCAGGTCAGTCACACGCTCCACCTGAGCGAAAACCAGGCGTTCGGTGACAAGAATACCAATCCACAGCGTTAATGCTGCCAGCACTAGCCACTCCCATGCAACCGCCAGGATACCGAGTAGGTCAAGTTTACGAATATCATTCTCGCACGTATTCCCAACGCAATTGCTACTGCTTGGACCAAGTGTTGCAGTCCCTTGTATACCCGTGGAGGAGCGGCCTACGTCAAAACCAATAGAACCATAAGTGGTATGCCCATCATCATTTGCAACCGCCGTCCACCGCACAAAATAGCTTCCCCCGGTAAGAGAGGTTGGAAGGTATGTATCAAGCTCACGCATGTTATTTGTAGCCAGTGTGCTGCGTGTCTGCACGGATACATAGTCTCCGTTTTGTACATATAACACCTGTGCTACGCTCATAGCACTAATGTTTGCGTTGAAGTAGATACGTACAACTTTTGGTACAACCGTCACCGTCGAGCCATCTATAGGATCGGAGCCAATAACATAGGCGTGCGCAAGGGCCGACTGTGGTTGCAGGACCACAACGGCGATAACGTAAATGACGATGTTCAGCAACAATGCTGGCAACAAAACGAGTTTGAGATAGCGTACATGCCTATTTTTCATACAGATTCGATCTTCTAGTAGACGATTGCATACAAGACACAGTAGAGAAAGTACGCACCGATTGTACACTAGTCGCGCCTTGCTCGCAATATGTAAAAAAATTAGTAGAGCTTATTTAATAAACAAGGAAAGGCATGTCAGGGGCAAGCCCATTGACTTCGACTAACTCACAAAAGAGCCTACAGTGAAGATCGGCGGCATGCCAGGGGCAAGCCCTGTCACTACTATACACGGAGCCGCGTGGCTTTGCCACGCGGCTCCGTGTATAGTAGTGACAGGGCTTGCCCCTGGCATGCTCCATGCACCCGTTACGCAATTTCAGAGGCAGGAGCAACAACATCTTTATTGCGTTTTTCCCGATGTCCCCAGACGTAAAACACAACCGTCAGTAAAAGAATAATCGCTAAGGCACCAAATTCAGTTGCCTCGTAGGTGAAACGACTGACGCCAACGCTATTGACGGCAGAGTCGGTTGGAACAAGAATATAGTAGCTGGCGATAGCAGCATATCCGAAGGTGAGAATGGTGATAATCCAAGCACCAATCATACCACCCGGTGCTCGATACGGACGCTCCGCATTAGGATATTTGTAGCGCAGAATGAGAAACGCAGGAAAGATAAACAGGTATGATAAAGTGGTGGTGACAATCGCAAAGCCTAGCACAATCGAGAATAGTGCCGTAATGCCACCAGAGCCAAAGGCGTTGATGAGAATTGCAACACCCATCGCAATCGTTCCCGCGATACCAGAAAAGATGTTGACCGCGATAGGTGTACCATAACGTCCACTAAAACGGCCTAGAATGGAGGGAGCAGCGCGGTCAAGAGCCGCGATAGCATACGAACGGTCAGCACCAATCACCCATGAACCACCACTTGAAGCCAGCGAGATAATCACGCCAAGCGCGATGAGCCAACCTAGTACTGTTCCCAGTGACCCCGGTAAAGCTCTTGATACAACCTGGAAAGCTTGCACAAAACCACTTGCGTTAGAAAGCTGGTCTTTCGAGAGCGTAAAGAGAATGATGGTAATTGGAATGATGTAGGCAATAACGGCGATGGTCCCTGATACCAGTAGAGAGCGTGGAATATCACGCTGTGGGTCATGCATTTCTTCGGTTGCACCATTTTGTACCTCGAATCCCACCCAGTTGAAGATGAGTACAGGTAGGATAGCACTCAGGATCAGGCCCCAATCGCCCGAAGGCAAAACATCGGCAACACTCAGATGCTTTCCAGTCGCATGTCCCCCAAAGAAAAAGGCAAGCGCAAGCACGACAAAGATAGCAAGCAGAGTTAACTTGACATACGAACCGAAAATACACAGCCATTTGCCAACGCGCAACGAGAGAATCGCAAAATACACGGTACCCCAGATGAAGAAAAGCGCGATAACCAACTCGATAATAGCGTCGCTCGCCTTTGATCCACCAAACAAGAGCTTTGGATTATTGAACCATAAGCTCTTAATAGCCGCTATCGCCGTCACCGATAACGTTCCACCAAGCCAGAGTGGATTGGATATCCAGTACAGCATAGAAGCAACTGCCGCATAGAAACGTCCACCTGCCATTTTACACCACTCGTATGGTCCACCCTCCTGCGGAAATGCTGTTCCCAGTTCTGAGACAAGCAACGCATATGGGACAAGAAAGGTGATCGCCGAAATAATGAGCCACGGAAGCACCTGTCCGCCCTGTGAGGAAACGGCACCTAGCGTGTCAAGACCGAGGAGTGTTGCGACTGTGTAGAAGATCATGTCTGTGAGTTTAAAGCTTTTTTGCAGCTTTTTCTTCTCTTCAAGTGCTGCCGAGGTTGTGGTGTCTGGAGTAATTGCTGCCATGCGAAAATCTCCTTGCGTGAGATAACTCGGTACTTCCTTACTACAGTTGATGATAACACGAGGTGTAGAGAACAACGTGTATGAACATAACTATAACATAAAAAAAAGATGGATGGAATATAAATTTAACACCATCTTAACAAGAGGATAACGTCCAGAGTTTATTGTCTCTTTGGGGGCATGATGCTCCATTATTTCAATGTTGTACATACAATTCACATGGAGGTACAATGAGACGCATCTTCAGTTTGCTACTGGCGATAGCTTCGCTACTATCCTTGCTACTCGTCGGCAATATTTCCGTTGCGAGCGCAGCGACTCGTCAGGACAACGATAGCGCATTCTCGCACATCTTCTACATCATGATGGAAAATCATGGCACAAACCAAATCTTCACCAATACCGCCGATGCTCCATACATCAATGCATTGGCAAGCAAGTATGCCATCTCAACCAACTATTACGGCGTGACACACCCCAGCCTGCCCAACTATCTCGCCGCTATTTCCGGTTCGTATCAAGGTATCTGGGACGATTGCAAAGCTGGAGCCAGCAGCACCTGCGCTCCAGAAGAATTTATGTCGGGTGCTCCTTACAACGGGCAGTTGCTCACACCAGCAGAAGTGAATAGCGCGACGCATCAAGCACACTGGTTTTCAGGCAAAACGATTGTCGATCAGCTTGAGTCACATGATGTAAGCTGGAAGGCATATATGCAATCTATGCCAACGGCTGGCTTCACTGGCGAATATTATCCCGTAACTACAGTCAATGGTAAGAGTGTACCGCATAAAATCTATGCGCAAAAGCACGATCCATTCATGTACTTCAGCGATATCCGCAACAATCCAGCACGCATGCAGAAAATTGTTCCCTTCACACAGTTCGATCAAGACCTTGCATCCAATCGTGTACCGAATTTCGTATGGATCTCTCCTGATCAATGTCATGACATGCATGGTGTTTCGGCGAGTGATGCGAAATTTGCTGGCATTCCTAACTGTGCAGCACCAGCCTCTGGTCTTGATCACAGCGTGATTAAGCTTGGTGATACATTCGTTCATGATACCGTCAACAAGATTATGAGTTCAAAGGCATGGAACTCGAAGTCTGCTATCGTAGTAAACTGGGACGAGAACGACTACGGTAGCTACGAGGGTTGCTGCTATAGCCCAACGGGTGTGCATGGTGTAACACTCGGCGGTGGTGACGCGCCATTCATGGTAATCACCTCAAGAAACGCACATCACATCGTTGATAGCACCACTCCCTACAACCACTACACACTGCTCGCAACCATCGAGAAGTTGTGGCACTTAGGCTGTATCGCAAATTCCTGCGACTTCGGAGATAAAGTTTTGATGACCAAGTTCTTCGAGTAGTCTTATAGGTTGTATGTCAAGGGCGTATACAAAAGCTTTTGGCTTTTGTATACGCCCTTGACATACAACCTATATTGTGATATACCTTACCTATCGGTTGGTAACAAACTAAATAGGGACATACAGATTGGCAGAACGACAACAGCATAGAGATGGACGTACAACAGATACACGACAGCTTATTCTCAAAGAAGCGGAGAAGCTGTACTACACGGGTGGCTATGATCATATCAGCTTACAGGTTATCGCAGACCATTTGCAGATAAGTAAGGCTGCTCTCTTTCATCATTTCAAGAATAAACGCGAATTGTTCTTTGAAATGCTGTTGATGATTCTTGCCCACATGCGCGAAATGTTTGAGTCTGTTCTTAACGAAAAGGGGTTGTCAACACGTGAACGCCTCTATCTTGTTATGCAACGTTTGTCTCAGGAGTCGCCATTCGATATGGCGCGTTTTCAACGCGAAGAGTATCCCCTTTTAGACTCTGAGCAGCAAAACAAAGCAGATAAGCGATGGCATACGGACATGTTTGACATTGTACAAAGAGTCTTTCGAGAAGGGGTCGAGCGAGACGAGCTAGTCAGTCACGATGTTACGTTGTCAACGTACCTTTTTCTCAATACCTGCCTCCTTCTATCACATAATGATAGTATCAAAATGAAGGCAAGTAGTCGGAATGAGTATATTAACGCACTTTTAGACATGCTGTTGAATGGACTTGGCAAAAAGTGACCTCAAAGCAATTTATTTGCGGCCTCTTTTTTTAAGCGACTAACTTACCTATCGGTTGGTAACACAATAAAATTTCAGGAGGAATTTCTTCATGATTACGCGCATATTGCACACTATCACGGATGCCGCTTCATCGCGTCGTGGCAAATTTGTGACGCTTGGTGTCTGGCTACTCATCGCGGTTGTACTTGTATTGGTAGCTCCTAAGCTTGCCGATATTTATGATAACTCAGGAACAGGAAGTATTCCTTCTGACGCACCCTCGACGGCAGCGCAGAAACTCCAACTTAAAGAGTTCCCAAATAGTCGTGGCACACCTGCTATCCTTGTCTTTTATGACCGTGCAGGGTTGAATAGCGATGACCTTGCGAAAGCGAAACAGGTCAGTGATTGGCTGCTATCCTCGCAAAAGCCTGGTGCAGTAACAACCGTGTTGTCGAGCTACACAGTGCCACAGGCTGCTAAGCAACTCACGTCAAAAGACAACACAACGCTCACCATGATTGCTTCGCTCAAAGATACAGCGACCAACGATGTCATTATGAGCAACGTAAAGAATATTCGGGATTATCTCGCTAATACCACGAAGAACACGCCACTGCAAGCGCACGTCACGGGTCCGGCTGGTATCTCTGTCGATGCGGGCCTAATTTTTGCGGGAACCGACCTGCCATTGCTACTCGGTACCGTTGGACTGGTTCTCGTCTTGCTCATCCTCCTGTATCGCTCACCTATCCTAGCATTCTTGCCGCTACTCGGTGTCGGATGGGCATTGCAAATCGTTGATGCGCTGCTTGGCTTTGCAGGTAAAGCTGGTCTGTTTAGTATCAGTCAACAGGCAACGTCTATTATGACAGTGCTCCTCTTTGGAGCGGGAACAGATTATAGTATCTTTGTGGCCTCGCGTTTCCGAGAGGAACTGATGGTCACACAAGACAAATACGTCGCAATGCGTACCACCATGCGAGCAGTCGGTGAGGCGATTACTTCAAGTGCTGGAACCGTCATTCTCGCCCTGCTCACGCTCATCTTTACCTTTATCGGTCTCTACAATTCGCTCGGCCCAACGCTCGCTATTGCGGTTGCGATCATGCTCCTGGCTGGTCTAACACTCGTTCCTGCTCTCCTTGTCTGGCTTGGACGCGCCGCTTACTGGCCCTTTGTTCCGCGCTACAATTTACAAACAGCAGCAAAGTCGGACGTTACCTTGCTACATGGTTTCTGGGGTCGTCTTGGTGCATGGACTGCGAAACACCGTATCGCGGCTGTTGTATCCAGCATCGCATTACTCGGCATCTTCACGCTTGGCAATATCGGTTCACTCCCTAGCTACAACTTTTTGACGGCATTTAGAAAACCAACTGACTCCGGTGCTGGCTTCAGCATACTGCAAAATCACTTTCCCTCTGGCACACTCGCGCCCACAACGGTGCTAGTAAAACTGCGTGGGGAGTCGCCTGACGCGTACAAGCATCTTACACAAATTGATGCAATCAACGTTGCACTACAAAAAGTTGCTGGCGTCGCAACGGTGCAAGGTCCAACGCGTCCCGATGGCAATACGCCAAGCGTCGATCCCGCGACATTACAAAGCGCGTTAGCCTCACTTCCAACGAGTATACGCGACGCCATTCGCGCAGGTAAAGCACCTGCACAATGTGAGGGGCCACATTGCCCTCCCGCTAATCCACAACTTGGCGCAATTATCGGTGCCTATGCAGCAAGTGCACAAGATGTGTCACTAGATAATAGTACAATACAATTCTCGGTTGTCTTAAAAGACGATCCCTACTCTGTTACGGCGATTGACCGCATCGCGCCCTTGCAAAATGCATTGAACAAGGCACTAAATGATAATCAGTTGGGAAGTAACAGCGCAACGAAAGGGAATACATATCTCTCTGGACAAACGGCGTTGTTAGCGGACACCGCACAGTACAATCAGCATGATACATTTTTGATTGTGCCAGCCGTGCTTATCCTGGTCGGTATCATCCTGGCGTTATTGTTGCGTAGTCTTATCGCGCCGCTCTACTTGCTTGGTGCGGTCACACTCAACTACTACGCATCAATTGGATTGTGTGGCTTCATCTTCCAGCGTATTCAAGGGCAAGATGGTTTCAACTATGTTGTGCCGTTGTACACCTTCATTTTCCTGGTCGCGTTGGGTGCTGACTATACCATCTTCCTCATGACGCGGGTACGTGAGGAATCGCAGAGGCATGGACTAGAGCAAGGTGTGCCGTATGCAGTCTCGCGTACAGGTGGCGTCATCACTTCTGCTGGCTTGATTCTTGCAGGTACCTTTGCGGTACTGACGACGCTTCCATTAACAATTCTCTATCAGTTTGGTGTATGTGTCGCCGTTGGTATTCTGCTCGATACGTTTATCGTACGTGGTCTGCTAGTACCGGGGCTGGTCTTACTGCTCGGCAAGTGGAACTGGTGGCCCGGTCGCCTCGACTCGGTACATCTCGCCGAAACAGATGTGGAACCACAGGTGGCCCTAGCAGGAAAGGCTGATATGTAACGATAGAGGTAACAGAAACGAGATGAGAGTAGCGTATGTATGCTACTCTCATCTCGTTTCTGCTTGCTGTTGTATACTAGCGGCAACATACTACTAAATCGAGGAGAAATCATAAGTGGCTAATGTAGTGTCGAAAAAAAGTATTGCGACTGTGTTTGACCGCAAAGAGTGGTTTTTTATTGGTGGTTCGTTGATTGCAGGCATTGTTGCAGGTCTGCTGACAGCGCTCAACGCGAATGCGGTGCTCACCTTTATTGTATCGGGTGTCGCGCTGGCATTACTTGCCGAACTTGTCGGCCTGGCAACAGACCAACTTGGTTCACGTCTGAGTGCGGGCGCAACGGGTGTATTGCAGTCCGCGCTTGGCAATTTGCCCGAATTATTTATTGGCATCTTCGCGTTACGTGCTGGACTCATTGAGGTTGTCCAAGCAGCCCTTGTCGGCTCCATCTTAGGCAACAGTTTGTTTGTCTTAGGAATTGCCTTCTTTGTTGGTGGAGTGCGGCACGGAACACAGACTTTTTCGACAAACGCACCCAAGGTGATCGCTACCTTGACACTACTCGCCGTCTCCGCGCTTGCCGTGCCAACACTGGTACACGGCCTACACACGCCTGCCGCAGGACATGAGGAAGGGCTAAGTGTTGCCGCCGCTATCATTCTGCTCATTATTTTTATCGTCAGTATCCCCGTTTCGCTTCAAGGTGGCACAAAACCTCTTGAGCAAAATACATCGAAGAGTGCTCATGCATGGCCTCTTCTACTGACACTTATTATTCTTGTTGGCGCAGGTATAGGAGCTGCATTCGTCTCGGATTGGTTTGTATCCGCATTGACGCCCGCGATTACTACATTACACATTTCGCAAGCATTCACAGGTCTTGTAATTGTTGCACTCGCAGGCAACGCAGTAGAGAACGTGGTGGGTGTTCAATTGGCAGCGCGCAACCAGCAGGATTACGCCATCAGCGTAATTTTGAACAGCTCGCTACAAATTGCACTCGGTCTAATTCCTATTTTAGTCTTGCTCAGCTTTATCATCGGTGGAGCGCACCTGACCCTCGTCTTGCCGCCTCTGCTTGTCGCGGCATTAGGGCTAACAGCAATTCTCACCACCGTTATCATCTATGACGGCGAATCGACATGGCTGGAAGGACTAGCCCTGATTGGCCTCTACTGTATTATCGCGGTCTCCTTCTGGTGGGGATGATGCATATAATAGACGTTCTGTAGGGGTCTAATTCTATTACACCCTCTTGGCGATTTATGAAACGTTACATATACGTTGTAAATATGGTCAATTGCCAAAAGGGGTGTAATAGAATTAGACCCCTATGCATGTCTCGTCCCTAATACAATGATCAATTTGCAATATCAGGACATGATACATTGGTCTCTACAGAACGTTATTCCAAAAATTAGAATATAATGAGCCTAGCTCTTCCACCGTTTAAAATGACACCTTTTCTCTACCTTCACGTGTAATACACAGCGAGGATTTTTTACCTCAGATTTTTTATGTCCTCTATCTTTTCACTTATCGTATAAATAATAGGAAGTAATGCAATGGCTACGAATGCGCAGCAACGAGGAAAAACGAATAAAGTAGGGGCAAATGGCCCAATGGAAGCATTAAGTAAAGACGTGAAACCTTTGCAAGGCTTCATAGTCAAGCTCAATAACGACTGGGTACTGAATCTTGCCTGTATCATGGCTTATAATATGCTGATGGCAATGCTCCCTATTGCCTTGGCACTTGTCGCAATTCTTAGCTTCTTCCTTGGTAACTCTAGTATTCGCACAACCGTAATTCGCCAAATTACAGCATTGTTTCCAGGATTAGCGGGTCAGCAGAATGCGTTAGACCTTGCATCAAAACAGCTTAGTCAGGCTTCAGGTATCATTGGTATCCTCGCTATCGTAGTTGGTATCTTCTTTGGCATATTCTTGTTTCTTGTGACCGAGGGCTGTTTAGATATCGTGTATCGTGTACGGCAACGTCCACTAGTACGTCAATATATCATGTCCTTTTGTATGCTGATTGCGTTTGTTATTCTCATTCCAATTATGGTGTTTGCCTCAGCTGCTCCAACATTTCTCTTTTCCAGCCTGGCAAATCTACCTCTTTTGAAGAGTATCCCTGGTGGTAGTTTTATCTTTCTTAGTCTTGGAGGCATTTTCGGCGGGTTTCTCACGTCATTTCTACTAATTGAGCTAATCTATGTCGTAGTACCTAACCAAAAGATTAGTTGGAAGAACAGTTGGCGCGGTGCGGCACTCGCGGCACTGGCAACCGAAATATTCCTGGCTGCCTTTCCGTTCATCGCGTCCCACTTCTTTAGCGGGTACGCGGGACCGTTAGGTTTTGCCGTTATCCTACTCCTGTTTTTTTACTACTTCTCGATCATTATTCTCATCGGCGCGGAGATCAATGCCTTTTTCTCTGAAGGGGTACGTCCCATTCCGAACGACATTGTAACCTTCGTGAGCACAATGGCTGGCAAGCTGAACAAAGATATGTCACCAGTAGAGTCCGAAAGCCATGTCGATACCAAACCAACAGAGAAAGCGGATGAGATACACGTCGAAGAGGCAAACGAACAGAAAAAATAGTAAAAAGTTAAACCTCATCACAGTACTACATACCACATATCAACAAGAAGCTCGGCTTATATACA
>CAZZVE010000051.1:25514-26972 GCA_964657325.1 uncultured Ktedonobacterales bacterium | reverse complement strand
GAGTCCCCCTCGCGGCACCCCCTATTTATAGGACGACCCCTCAAGCCGCATACGTAGCCGCTTGAGGGGTTTTTATTATGTTGAGAAAGCCTATTTGAAAAGGAAGTGTTACAAATGGCAAGATCGCTAAAAACAATGCTTCTAGGATTGCTTATTATGATATTTGGAGCAATTTTAGGCTCATCCCCTGCTGTAAATGGCCTGCTCTTGGCAAACCTCTACACTAGAAATGGTAGCGGTGTTATAGTTCCTACTCTACAAGATATTTATGCGCAGTTTTTGTCGTTTGACTACATTGTAGTTGCTATCATCGCAGTAGGGTTACTCACGAGCATAGTCGGTTTCTTCCTTAAGGATTAGTGGGTAGCTATCAGTTACCCAAACAAAAGTAGCTAGTAGACCAGCCTGTAGCTTGGATGACGCTCACCCGCGAGAAGAGGTCAAACGTGGTGGCGAGGGCAAAAGCTGCTCCACCGGAAATACCCAGAACCAGTTCACGTCCACGAAACGGGGAATAAACAACTATCAATGTTGATAGTTATTTGTTCCTCAAGAAAGTTTTAGCATCTAGACTCTAGTAATAGACAAAAAGGTGTTTGTCTGTTGATACAGAAACGTATTTCCTCTTGTGTACGTGCAAAGAGTAAATCACTGTGGAGGTTAACAGATGGACAGTCAAGACTCGCTTGAGAGTATGTCATCATCTCGTATTCAGCCAAACTATATCTTGATTGCAGAAGATGATGAAGAGATTGGACAATTTCTTCTCCTTGCGATTGAGCAGGAGACTCCCTATACCCCTCTATGGGTCGTCACCGGTCATGATGCCCTACGTGTTGCTCAAGAACATCATCCTCTCTTGTTCCTGTTGAATTATCACATGCCGAGTATGACGGGACTCCAGTTATACGACCAGTTGCATGCAATTCCAGGCTTGGAAAAGGTTCCCGCGATTATGGTGAGCGCAACTCTTCCCCGTACTGAACTCAAGCAACGGGGTATTATTGGACTCGACAAACCCTTTGATCTGGATGAACTGTTGCATCTGATTGAACGTGTATTACAGAAACACAAGTAAGCACGAGGCAAGTCTCTGTTATAATGCTATCTTATAAGATAGCATTCAGACTCATTCCACTTTTCTAGCCGTTGATGAGAATAGATATATAAGAACTTCTCAAACTATATGTAAGAAGAATACATAAGGAAGACACTTATGCAAAAGGATATCATTTCAGATGCGATACGTAAGTACTTTGCTGCTTTTTTAGCACAAGATAAAGAGACGTTAGTAGAGGGCTTGAGTGACGACTTCACGTTTACCAGTCCGCGTGATGACCATATTAGCAAGGCGGCTTTTTTTGAGCGATGTCTGCCGGGGAGCGAACAATTTCTCGCTCACCATATCGAGAAAATTTTCGTACAAGGAAATGAAGCATTTGTCCTTTATAATGCTGA
>CAZZVE010000051.1:0-25414 GCA_964657325.1 uncultured Ktedonobacterales bacterium | reverse complement strand
TATAATGCTGAACTAAAGAATGGCACTACATTTCGTAACACGGAATTTTATAGATTTGAAGGAAACAAAATTAAGGAGGTTGAGGTCTACTTTGGGTCAGCATAGAAAGGATAAGCGCATTATCCACCTCGATATACCCAAAGAACTTTGCCAATTTCTGCGTGATGTGATGAAGGGATTATCCAAAAGCCTATAAAACCTCCTGCCATAGATACTCCTTTGTCATCACCGCTCTAACTCAATTCGTGCTACCTGCAAGAGCGTCATTTAGAACTCATCCTCGCAAGACAGAACAAGTGGAAAACACATACTTTAATCTTGTTTGCAGAAATGGGTTGAAAAGGAGTTCATAATGGGAAGCATGAAGCAGATCCATCATTTTGTCCCTTGCAAGGATTGCAAAGGGAAAAGATTTCTTACGCACCGAAGTTCCTACTGGACACGTCTTGAGGATGACACTACGTCTTTTTGTATCGCTATGGTGGTACTTACCTGCAAAACGTGCAACCTCACTACTTACTATGCTCAAGAAAAAGACATTCTTGACACACTAGAACCACCAAGCATAGACATCTGCAACTAAACAATCAGACAATACTTAACTTTCCCACACATGAGATTCCCCTTACTGTGATATAGTCAGCGTTAATCAAAAAATTGTCCTCTTGCTGTTGTACTTATTATCCTCCTGTATATGTTATGCGAAGGAAGATTGGGTTGTGAACTGGCATGAACGAAATATTGAAGTATATCGACGCCAAGATGCTGTACTCGCGCTTGATAGAACGCTTGATGAAACTGATACATTAGAAAGTTCGCTCTTGCCTGGATTCCGTTGCAAGGTAAGCGAACTTTTCACTGGCATTTAAACAGTCCTGACGAACAAACATTTCTACTTGACGTTTGTGCTACACTTGAGACAGCAAACACCAACACGCTTTAACAATAGAACGAGGGTATGCGGTAGGGACCGATGTATCGCGTCCTTTTCAGCGATTGACGAGTTCAAAAGGACGCGATACATCGGTCTCTACCGCATACTTTAAAATAACAGTAATGTGTGACGTTGAGCAGGAGGAGTAGATATTCTAGTCCGTAAGAGAGGGAAGGCCAGTGGCTGCAAGTCTTCCTCGGAGCAAGATATCGAAGGTCGCCTGGGAGTCTGAAAATGAAGCTATGTAGTTTTCACGGGTGTGCCCGTTACCGCACGTCTTGAGAGTCATGTATTTCAGGATGTCTCTATAACATTCTGCGGCTTGACTGAAACAAGGTGGTACCACGAGCAATGCTCTTTCTCGTCCTTGAGTGATGGGGAAGGGCTTTTTCTATGCTTAAAAACTGTACGGGTCTGCTAAAGCAGACCCACCCGGAGGGGTTATGATCGAACAGAATAACACAACGACGACAGAGACAACGTTGCCTAAGGCATATGACCCGCAGGCCGTTGAAGGTAAGTGGTACCGCTTTTGGGAAGAGGGAGGCTACTTTAAGCCGCGCCCCAATAACACACGTCCCCCGTTTGTGATTTGTATGCCACCGCCGAATGTCACAGGTGCGCTCCACCTGGGACACGCGATTACCGCGACAACCGAAGATATTCTTATTCGTTATCACCGTATGCTTGGTGATGATACGCTCTGGGTGCCAGGTGAAGATCACGCGGGTATCGCAACCCAAACCGTTGTCGAACGCTTGCTCGCACAAGAAGGTACGGATCGGCATAAACTGGGACGTGAAGCCTTTGTCGAGCGCATCTGGCAATGGGTGCATCAATATAAAAGCCGCATTCAAGATCAGCACCGTCGCCTGGGAGCATCGTGCGATTGGTCGCGCGAACGCTTCACGCTTGATGAAGGTCTCTCCAAAGCTGTGCGCGAAGTCTTTGTGCGCCTATATGAAGAAGGCTTGATCTATCGAGGTGAGCGCATCATTAACTGGTGCCCCCAATGTATGAGCGCGATTTCCGACCTTGAGGTCAACCATGTTGATACGCAGGGTACGCTTACATATGTGCGCTATCCGCTCAAGCCGATTGAAGGCGAGACGGAGACGAAATATATCAGCGTCGCCACAACGCGGCCCGAAACTATTCTTGGTGATACTGCCGTTGCGGTCAACCCGAATGATGCACGTTATAAAGATATCGTGGGACGCCTTGCTATCCTACCAATTCTTGGACGCGAAATTCCAATTGTGGCGGATACCGCCGTTGATGCCTCTTTTGGTACAGGTGCGGTCAAAGTGACACCAGCGCATGATCCAACCGACTTCGAGATTGGCGTACGTCACAATTTGCCACGCATTCAGGTGATCGGTTTCAATGGCATTATGACCGAAGAGGCTGGCCCCTATGCAGGCTTAGATCGCTTTGAGGCTCGCAAAAGGCTGGTCGAGGAGTTACAGCAACTCGGCGTGGTGACAAAAATCGAAGATTACATGGTGCCACTAGGTCGTTGTCAACGTAGCGATACGATTATCGAGCCGCTCATCTCGAAGCAGTGGTTCGTCAAGATGACACCATTAGCCACACCCGCCATCGGTGCCGTGAAGTATGGACAAATAAAAATCATTCCAGAACGCTTCAACAAAACCTACATGGATTGGCTAGAGAACATCCACGACTGGTGTATCTCGCGTCAACTCTGGTGGGGGCATCGTATTCCCGTATGGTACTGCGACGATTGTGGCGAGATGACGGTGAGTCGTGAGGATATCACAACATGTGCTCACTGCGAAAGTTCCGCCATTCATCAGGACGAGGACGTACTGGATACATGGTTCAGTTCATGGCTCTGGCCCTTCAGCACCCTCGGCTGGCCTGAGGTGTCTGACGACCTGCTGCGTTTCTATCCCACAGCGGTAATGGAGACAGGCTATGATATCATCTTCTTCTGGGTCTCGCGTATGGTGATGTCGGGCATCCACTTTCTGGGTACAGTGCCATTCTCCACCATTTACTTGCATGGTCTAGTGCGCGATGCGAAGGGCGAGAAGATGAGCAAGTCCAAGAACAACGTCATCGACCCTATCGAGGTGATGGATCAGTACGGAACCGATGCGCTTCGTTTCACGCTAGCAACGAGTAGTAGCCCTGGTAATGATAGTAAGCTTGTGCCGGAACGCATCATTGGCAATCGCAACTTTGCCAATAAAATCTGGAATGCCTCACGCTTTGTGTTGATGACTACCGCCGAGGTTGGGCATGGTGTGCCCGCTATTACAGAGGTACAGCCTTCCACACTTGCTGACCGTTGGATACTCGGACGATTGGCACGATTAACGCAGAGTGTAACGCGCTTGATAAACGAATTTCAGTTGGGTGAGGCTGGTCGTCAAATCAACGAGTTCTTCTGGTCCGACTATTGTGATTGGTATGTGGAGATCGCAAAGGTGCAAATGCAAGGCAGTGAGCATGAGCGGCAGGCCACGGCTGGTATTCTACGTACCGTGCTTGACCAGAGCTTACGCTTGTTACATCCCTTTATGCCCTTTGTCACTGAAGAGGTCTGGCACTATCTCTACTCGACAAGTGAGCCAAATCATGAGGTGTGGCCTGCTTCCGCGTTGATTGTCGCACCGTGGCCTACCGCCAATATCGCCGCTATCGACGACGAAGCGGAGCAGCAGTTTGGGCTGGTGCAAGAGGTGATTACACGCATCCGTGATGCGCGCAATCAGGCAAACGTCGAGCCATCGCGTCGTATTCCGGTCCAAATGGTTGTCGGCTCAGAAACGAAGATGTTCGCGGCGCAATCACCACTCATCGAATTTCTGGCACGTACCGAAAAACCCCACCTGCACGAGTCGCTAACACAGAAACCAGAGCAGGCGATGAGTCTGCTTGCGGGACCTGTCGAGATATACCTGCCGCTATCAGGTCTGCTCGATATTGGCAAGGAACTAGAGCGACTGGATAAAGAGATCGCGCAAGCACAACAGGAGATTGTACGTGTGAACGCGAAGCTCGCCAACCAGAACTTTGTGTCAAAAGCCAAGCCCGAAGTTGTCGAGAAAGAGCGTGAGAAACTGACGGTACAAGAGGAACGCATCGGCAAACTGCAGGCACGACGCGCTGAGTTAGGTGGGTAAATACATAAAAACTAGTGTGCTAGGCTAGCATGACAGGGGCAAGCCCTGTCACTACTATACGACCCTTACGGCGTGGCTTTGCCACGCGAGTTCGTGTATAGTAGTGACAGGGCTTGTCCCTGTCATGCTAACTTGACACCTGTTTACACAACAGACACAATAAACACAGCATGTAAAAAGCGTCCGCCTTTCTCGTGAAGGGATTAGAAAGGAAGAACATATGAGTGAAGGATTTATTTCACGTGGGTTCCGAGGCCGTCGCCGCCAGAACGAGCAGGCAGGACGTATCCCACCGGGACAGCATCTTGAACGTGGTTTTCCTGTCCTGTCGGCAGGTCCAACTCCACATACTCCTCTTGAGCAATGGGGCTTTTCTATTGAAGGCAAGGTGAAGGAGCCAAAGCACTGGACCTGGAACGAACTGCTCACACTTCCACATGAGACGCCAACGGTTGATATTCACTGTGTAACCACCTGGACAAAACTGGATACGAATTGGGAAGGTATCTCCGTCGATACGTTATTGCAACAGGTAGACTACGACCCGAATGTTGCGAAGTATGTTGTTGCATTCAGCGATGGTGGCTACACCACAAATATCCCACTTGCAGACGTGATCGGTGGCAAAGCTTGGGTTGTCTTCAATTACGATGGAAAACCTCTCGCGCCTGAACATGGTGGACCTGCACGTATGCTCGTTCCACATCTTTACTTCTGGAAAAGTGCCAAGTGGATTCGGGGCCTTCGACTGGTCGAGAAGGATACCCCTGGTTTTTGGGAGACGCTTGGCTATAACAATTATGGTGATCCGTGGAAAGAACAGCGCTATTGGGGCGACTAAGCTGGCAGCTGGCTGAGGTCGTGGAAAAAAAGATAGAGACGCCGCATGCGACAAGTGTGACGCTTGCCGTTCCCAACTGGCCCGGACACCGGGCAGGTCAACACGTCGATGTGCGTCTCACTGCTGACGACGGCTATCAGACCGAACGTAGTTACTCTATCGCCTCTGCATCCGAGGAGCAGAGAAGGTTGACACTCACCATCGAACGACTTGATGACGGCGAGGTTTCGCCCTATCTCGTTGACGAAGTGCGTGTAGGTGATAAAGTCGAACTGCGAGGTCCCATTGGTGGCTATTTCGTCTGGGAGCCATCAACAGGTGGTCCACTCTTGCTCGTCGCTGGTGGTTCAGGCATTGTGCCACTCATGGCAATGATTCGCCAACGAAATGCACTCGGTAGTGTCGTTCCAACGCGCTTGCTCTATTCGGTAAAATCAATTGATGAGATTATTTATCATGACGAACTCGCTTCCCTCGTGAGCAAGGGCACAAGCTTAGAGGTGATCTATACGTTGACACGTATGCAACCTGCAAATTGGACTGGCTATCATCGTCGAGTAGACAATGACTTGTTACGAGACGTAGCTTGGGCAGGTACAGAGAAACCTCTCGCCTATGTCTGTGGTCCTACACAATTTGTTGAAATAGTAGCACAAGGCTTGCTACCATTGGGGTATGAGCCAGAACGCGTGAAAACCGAGCGCTTTGGGCCGACAGGAGGATAATTTATGGAACAGCAATTGGACGGCAATGCTGCCGCAGGTGTCTTGCATGAACTTTTTCCTTTCGAGATGACAACCGCCGAGGCAACCTGTAAGAATTGTAGCGCGACAGGAGCTATTGGCTCGCTCGCAGCATATATACACGGTATGGGAACTGTTGTACGCTGCCCATCATGCGATCAGGTACTCATCCACATTGTGCACGCGAAGGGACGCTACTGGTTAGATATGAGTGGAGTACAAGTCATGCAAATAGCTGAGGTATAGAATCAAAGCTCTGGTTTCGTCTTCCTCTATCAAAGGAAGACGAAACCAGAGCTTTGATTCTATTGCCTCTTTCTCACTTGATAAAAGCAAGCCCGGTCCTCTACGATAAACATCAAAGTCCGATATAAGATATACTGTGTAGTATCACTCTAACATAAAGGACTGGCTTCATGACACAGCAAACACACTCCTGGTGGCAAACGGGTACTATTTATCAGATATATCCACGTAGTTTTCTTGATAGCAACGGAGATGGTGTAGGGGACCTTCCTGGTATTACAAGCAAATTAGACTATCTTCAATGGCTCGGCGTGAATGCTCTCTGGCTCTCACCCATCTATCCTTCCCCAATGGCGGACTTCGGCTATGACATCAGCAACTACACGGATGTACACCCGCTTTTCGGAACCCTGCAAGACATGGATACCCTCCTGCAACAGGCACATCAACGCGATCTCAAAGTTATTCTTGACTTTGTGCCTAACCACACGTCCGATGAGCACCCGTGGTTCCAGGAGTCACGTTCTAGTCGTACAAACGCGAAACGCGATTGGTACATCTGGCGGGACCCTGCACCTGACGGCGGCCCTCCAAATAACTGGACTAGTCTCTTTGGCGGTCCCGCCTGGCAACTCGATACAGAGACAGGACAATATTATCTGCACCTATTCGATGTGAAGCAAGCCGATCTCAACTGGCGTAATCCTCAGGTACGCGAGGCGATGGACAACGTGTTACGCTTCTGGCTAGATCGTGGCGTCGATGGATTCCGCGTCGATGTGTTGTGGTTGCTGCTGAAAGACACACAGTTCCGCGACAATCCGCTTAACCCGAATTGGAAGCCAGGAGATGATCCAAGCGGCTATCAGGAAGGGGTGTATACACAGGACCAACCGGGTATTCACGAATTGGTACGTCACATGCGTGCATTATTGCAAAGTTATGGCGAACGTGTATTGATTGGTGAGATTTATCTGCCACTTGCTCGCCTGCTTCAGTATTATGGAGAGACGCTCGACGAGGCACAACTTCCCTTCAACTTCCAATTTGTGACGATGAACACGTGGAATGCACACGATATTCGTCAGATTGTCGATGCATACGAGAAATCACTACCCACAGGTGCATGGCCTAACTGGGTTCTGGGCAATCATGATAAAACACGTATCGCCACACGCGTGAGCCGCGAACAAGCACGTATCGCACAAATGCTCCTGCTCACACTACGTGGTACACCGACATGCTATTATGGCGACGAGATTGGAATGCAGGACGTGCCTATAGCACTCGAACAGTTGCGCGACCCCGTAGCACGTTTCTCTCCCGAAAACAGTCGAGACTACGAACGTACACCAATGCAATGGGACACAGGCGCAAACGCGGGTTTCACGACTCCTGAAGCAACACCATGGCTACCCATTGCAAACGACTATAAGACATACAATGTAGAGATGGAACAGCATGATGCACATTCTATGCTGACGTTGACGCGTCGGCTATTGGAGCTTCGGCAATCTACCCCTGCCTTCACCATCGGTGCCTACGCCTCCGTTGACCAAGAAAACGATGCTTGCTTTGTCTACCTACGACAACAGGGCGAGCAACGCTATGTAGTAGCACTCAACGTTTCAGCACAAGAGCAGGTACTGAGACTACCAGGATTGGGAAATGGCTCAATTGTGCTGTCAACACATTTAGACAAAGAAGGACAACTCGATCTATCCGAGTTCCGCTTACGGGCGAATGAAGGATGTATAGTTGAGCTTCGGTAGGGGCAGCAATTCATTGCGCCCAATGATGGGGTTGGAAGGGGTTCACGTCGGGGGAATGAATCGTTGCCAGCGTGTTGCCCCTCTACCTCCCCCATCTTTGGGCGCAATGAATTGCTGCCCCTACCGAGTTGTGGATGAGATATTCTACGACACCTTCGCCTGACGCAGCGTATTCCTTAGTCGCGGGCACGATTTGTACGCCCCCACGCTTGCGATAGAGCCAAAAGATAAGGCTTGCCACCACCAGGAACAATAGTATCATGCCGAGAATCGCTAGCACGAGGTTCCCAACACCACGCACGACTTGCGGATCGAGGAAGAAGTAGGGATACCAGTGCGCGAAGGGGCCACGTATCTCCGTATAGATTACAAAGACGAGGGGGAAGATGAGCCATGCACCCATCATGCGTGGGTAGGGTTTCGTCATAGGGTTTCCAACAATCAACCAGTCAACCCATAGACCAAGTGGGACAAGTAAATGCAGTAAGAAATTCGCTATCTCACCAGTAAAGGTGGGAATTGGAATATCGACTAGTAGTGTCCAGTACACCAGGATGGTGACGGTGCCAGCAACCACTGAGGCTCCCTTGATTTCTGGCGCATCGCCCCAGGTACTTAAAACGTGACATCGTATTAAAAACGGCCTGGACGCGAGGGGCGTGAGAACCAGGAGGGACGAGAGCGGTCTGTGAAACGCCGTACTCTTGCATCGGCAGGCTTCTCCTCCTGTTGAATATGTGTCATCTGCCATGTTGAACTGAAGAAGAGAATCCAACCCCAGAGAAGTAACGGCATACCGAGAGTGACAAGAGCTTGTCCCGTCCATGTTGAGGTCAACAACCAGTAGTAACTGAGTAGCGATGCACCTGATAAAAGCGTTGCGAGTAGGATAGTACGGCGATTTGTTGAACACAGTGCCAAGACAAGTGGGGCAATAAGATACCAAGGCCAGTAGGTAGGTAGCAAAATACTCAGCAGAAGTAGGAGCCAGCCGCTAAACAGTGCCACCAGTTCCAGCGTATCCGCTAACCAGAGTCCAAGCAGGAGAAAAAGACCTCCAAGGCCCAGCACGAAAAGAGACCAATGATGCGGACTAGTGAGCCATGCCGATGCAATGGGTAGATGCAGTAATGCGGCGTCAAGCGAATTTACTGGCATATCTTGTACAAACGTGTGCTGTAGTTGTACTGCTATGCCTGCAAAGCCTATCGCATGCCAGTAGGGAGCGTAGGCTAGAACGACGACAACAAACGAAATGAGCAACATTCCCGCCCACCATAAGAGCCTGTGTCCCATACGTAGAATGCGTGATTGTCGCAGCATGAGGCGAAAGAAGAGTGGCAGCAGAGGCAACCATAAGAAATTGAGAAGTGACGCAAGCAGCACAAAGACCCATCCTATAGTGGGTGAGTTTCGTTGAAAGAAAAGTATAGCAGCCAAGATAATGCACACAAGCACAATCTCTTGATGCATTTCCGCAATCCCAAATAGCAATATAAGAGGATTCCACGCATACAGCAATGTCGCCGATAGCCGCATTTCCGGTTTTGCGCGTGTTAGGATGGTCCACAGTAGCACAACGTTGAGCAAATGAGCACATAGGCCGAGTATACGAAACGTAAGAATTGTACCGACAATACTGTTTTGTGCTACAAGCGCAAGCAACACACTTATATCTGTCCAGACGGGACCATATGGCGTCGTTGCTTTCACGTCGATAAGCGTTTGCAATATGTCTTGCGGATTTGGTAGTACACCATAAGGATTGACATGTTGCGCAACTACTACATGACCGTATAATCCATATGTCAACATATCCTGAGAAAAGATGGTGAGGCCGATTGGAGCCACAAGCATTGTTAGTCCGAAAATTCCCGTTGCTACCAGGATGAGCCAGAATAAGAGTGCTTTGTCAATACGTGAAAGACGCTCTTGTATGACGCGCCCACTCAGACGTGAGGCAACGAGGACAACGCCACTGGCAAGTACAAGCAGTAAGAAGGATAAAAGAACACTTGCATTCGTTGTTGTATCCGAGATATTGAGCCACGACACACCTGAAAAAAGATGCAGTAGCGCGGGAAACGCATTTGTCCAGTACAACGAAGGAAGCCACGGAAAAACGCCTGGCAAGGCTTGCTGGACCAGTTGGCCCGCTGGTCCTACACGCGTCGTATTAGCCAGTAGAGGATACAGCGCAAGCAAAAGAAGTTCCAGCAATACACCTAGTAAGCTAAGTTGAAGTATGGTACGCGCCGCGTGTCTGGTTTTCCTTATTAGAGGAGGGCCAGGACGTGGTGTTGTCGGCGAGATAATAACTGTCGGTTGTGTCACTCCAGGCAAGGCTGGTTGGGTACGTCGTGAACGGAATGAATCTACTGTTCGCTGATCAGGAGGCTGCTGCATGGTTTCTCCGTCTTCCAGAAGAATAATCGAGCATAGTTATAACCGTTATTAAGTGCCCAACGAGTATAAACGTGACTGTGCTATAAATATTGTAGACGGATGAAGAGAAGAGACGGTTACAACACAACTACCCCTGTAGTATGAAGGAAAGATTGATGCCTGTCAATGCATTTCCGCTTTTGGATGTATAAAAAAGAAGTAGTAACCGAAAGTATGTAAACCTCGGCTCTATTGTCAGATATAGCAAATGGTGCTATAATAGCGCGGTGTTTGACTTCCCACAGTAAATTTGTTGTGGGCCGTTACACAAAAGGCCGCTACAATTTGGATGAGGCGGTATCTGTTACATGCATCAACAATGTGTTGATGCACCACCTGCTCCGGCACTGCTTTTGTCAATTTCCAACATGGGGATTGGCACATGACCGGATGCATACCCAGAGGAAGGAGGTGGCTTCGTGAGGCGCGATTATGAACTTGGTATCATTCTCAACCCCGAAGTCAGCGAAGAGGAGACGCGTGCTATTCTAGCTCGTCTCGAACAGATTGTGACCACCTATGGCGGTCAAACAGTCAGAGTTCAACAATGGGGCCGTCGCCGTTTGGCATACCTCATTGAGCGTCACCGCGATGGATATTATATCTTCATCGATATGATCTTGACACCTGAGACCGTGAGCGAACTCGAACGTACACTCAAGGTTTCCGAGATTGTCCTCCGACATATGTTCAGGAGACGCGATCCGAAAGCTGTTCAACAAGAGCGCGAGGACCGCGAGGCAAGAGCCGCAGCTGCAGCAGCGAGTGCTGAAGCCGCAGCCGCGAATGCAGCCGCGACCCCTCCTGCCGAAGTTGCTACAACGACGGAAGAAGAGCAGCAGGCTCCTGCTCCTGTGCCAGTAACTGCCGAAGCTGCACCGGAAGTATCGGAAGTACAAGAAACGCCAGAGACGACAGAAGCACCAGAAATTCCTACTGAGGATTTCGGCGAGGTTCCACCTGCTCTTGAAGAGGAAGTGATCGAAGCCTAGGTGCTTGAGACCTTGATACTGTAAAAATACGTTTGGGTCCGTTTATTCAATCTCTAGGAAATAATAAAGAGCCGGGGTGTATAGCAAACCGAGCCGAAAGGATTTTGACTCATGAACAAGATTATACTTATCGGTCGCTTGGGTAGAGACCCAGAGATGAGCTATACCCCTAATGGGCTAGCTGTCACGAAATTTTCAGTTGCTGTTAGTCGGTATTCTAAATCACCAAGTGGTGAAAGACAAGAAGATACCGATTGGTACAATGTAACAGCTTTTCGTCAGTTAGCTGAGACCTGCAATACTTACTTAAAAAAAGGAAGCAAGGTCTATGTTGAGGGGCGTATCTCTCAGCGCAAGTACACAGACAGAAACAATGTTGAGCGTGTATCGCTTGATGTAACTCTTTCTGAGATGGAGAACTTGACGCCAAAAGACCCTCAAGGTGTTGGTTCCTCATCTGGCTTTAACGCGGGTGCAGATGATGCTCTTGGAGATTTGGACGAACACCCCTTCTAATCACATTTTGAAGGAGAAACACGTCCGTGCAAAGACGTTCTGAAAGTGGTCCACGCCGCGAACGACGCGAAGGTGGACGAGGCGAGCGCTCAACACGCCGCAAAATTTGTCAGTTCTGCCACGATCATGTGCGCGAAATTGACTATAAAGATGCAAACCGCTTTATCAAGCGTTACATTTCTGACCGTGGGAAGATTGAACCCCGTCGTAAAACGGGCACTTGCGCCAAGCATCAGCGCGAGTTGAGTGCTTCACTGAAGCAGGCACGCTTCATGGCACTACTTCCCTACACCGCAGAACATATTCGTGGCATGTAGCTACATCGAGAGGCAAGAGAACAACTGCATGTTATTCTCTTGCCTTTTTTGCAAGAGACATCAGGTTCTTCCCATGATTATAGCTATCCAAAACGGAGGTTTTCATGAACAGTCAGACAGCGCGTCGGCCTGACACTAAACGACCAACGCGACCTGCCAAAGCAAATAAATATACGAGACAGACGGCGCGTGTAGAGGCACGACGCGACGGCAAACCTCTAGCTTTTGGATGGGGGGGACACCTGTCGCGTAGCGAAAAGATAGTATTGCAACGCCGTGCTATCTGGTCTATCACAACCGCTATTGCTATACTTATCGTTGCCGTTGTCGTTGGCTTTTGGGTCAATGTCAATATTATTGCTCCTGCGCAACCAATCACTACCGTCAACGGACACGGCATTCCACAAGCTGATTTCCGCAAACTGCTGGCGGTGAAGGCACAACTTGAACTCAATAAGATACAAGGGAAGAATGGTCTCTTCGCACAGCGTGACGCACTGAACAAGCAGGTTACCGCACAACAGGCCGACGTTGATGCTACTACAAAACAAATTTCAACGCTTACCACACAAATCAAGACATTGCCAGCAGGCACTCAACGCTCTAATGCCGAGGCACAACTTGCAGGTCTCAAGCAGAAATTGAAAACCTCTCAAACACAACATGATACACTTGCAGCCCAGTACTCAAACATGCTCCAAAACACTATTCCGTTGGAGCAGCAACTGTATACGCAGCCACAACAGACAAGCGAGACTGCTACATGGTTGCAAGACGACGAGGTTATTCGTGAGTGGCTGACGACTCAAAACAGCAGTGTCAATGCACAAATCAATCCTAGTTCAAGTGCGATTGACAAGGCTGTCAAAGATTTCGCGGCGAATTTCCCTGTTGGCAGCAACTATCAGAGATTTTTAAGTACGAACAATGTGAGCGATAACGATGTACGCGCGGCACTTACATTAAACGTGCGGCGCATCAACATGCAGACGTATACGACATCGCAAGTTGTCTCACCAACATATCAGGTTTTGGCGCGTGGTATCACAACAGCTAAACAGGAGGACGCGAACAATCTGCTCAAGCAGCTAAAGAGCGGCGCGGACTTCGGGAAACTAGCGAAGGCCAAGTCGGTTGATACGCTTACAAACACAAAAGGTGGCGATTTCGGTTGGTTGGCACGTGGTCAGTATATTCAGACGTATGCCGCGAACACGAGTGGCACCGTTGAAAACTGGATTTTTGATCCTTCACGCCAACTCAATCAATTTAGTCCTGTACTCTCTGAAAATGGTTCCTTCCATATCATCCAGGTGCTGGGCATTGATCCATCACGTGCTGTGGATAGTGCAACATTGAAAAGCCTCAAAGACAATGCCTTGAATAACTGGTTGATGTCGAAGAGGGCAAATGCTACGATCACACCCGTTGATCAGAACATGACTACTGACTCAAGCATCATGCCTCCTGGCTTGCCTGCCTCCGCACCAAGTCAGTCAGTTCCCGGTGCTCCCCCTAGTGGTGGTGGTGCCGTTCCTGGTGCGTAAACAAATTTAGTAATCGTAGTGTAGGGGTCTAATTCATTACGCCCTCGTTCGGCTTGTATAGCTATACGAGGGCGTAATGAATTAGACCCCTACAGATTTATCATGTATAATAGAAGATATACATTTTATTGTACTCATGCCCTGGCTCACTGTTATAAGGAACAACATATATCCCATGACCATTACCGCACTCGATACGACGACAACACTCATTCAACGTACACAGATACACGAACCGATTCAGCAAGTCTTAGAGACCGCCTCACTCTATCTCCATATTCCTTTTTGCCATACGCGTTGCCATTATTGTGACTTTAACACCTACGCTGGTATGTTGCCACTCAGGGAGCCGTATGTAAAAGCACTTTTGAAAGAGATTGCGCTTGCAGGTACAATGGCACAGCATGCAGATGGCACGCTCCGCCGCTCACGTACTATCTTCTTTGGTGGTGGGACACCAAGCTTGCTCACAGTTGCACAGATTACACGATTGCTTAACGCTTGCTTCGCCTCTTTCGCAGTAGACAAAGACGCGGAGATCACGATGGAGGCTAATCCTGGCACATTGGATAAAGAACAGTTACAGGGAATACGAGCGGCTGGTATTAACCGTTTGAGCATGGGAGCGCAGAGCTTTGATGCTGAACTGCTGCAAACATTAGGTCGTATTCATACACCTGAAGAGATTACACAGGCGGTAACATGGGCGCGTGCGGCAGGCTTTACCTCGATTAATATAGATTTTATGTTTGGCTTGCCCGGTCAAACGATGCAGCATTGGCGTGAGACACTGGACCGAGCACTTGAACTGCGTCCTGAACATCTCTCACTCTACTCGCTCATCATTGAAGAAGGAACACCATTTCACACATGGGTACATGAGGGAAGCATCGTTCCTGGCGATGAGGACCTGTGTGCCGATATGTACGAGTATGCCGATGAGCGTTTGCGCGAGGCAGGCTATGAGAATTATGAAATCTCGAACTGGGCACTACCAGGGCATCATAGTCGCCATAACCTGACCTACTGGCAAAATCTGCCGTATATTGGTATGGGTGCGGGCGCGTACTCTACGTTTGGTGGAAGACGATTTTCAAATATTCGTGAACCATTGGACTATATTAAAGCAGTAAACATGAAACGCTTACCAGAGGCAGAGAGTGAGCCAGTAGAACGCGAGCAAGAAATGTCAGAAACAGCCTTTCTTGCCTTACGCACAGCAATGGGTCTACATCTGCCAACGTTTGCGCAACGCTTCTCACAACCGTTCGCGCACTTTGTTGGAGACCGTCTGCGCCCTGTAGAAGAGGCAGGACTGTTGGAACACGAGGAAGAGTGGTTGCGTCTGAGCCAACGTGGTCGCTTACTTGGCAACGAAGTCTTTCTTCGATTGTTACCCGATTAACTACCATAAAGGATTCGCAGTGGAATCATCCTCAACATTTTGGCAAATCTATCCCTTGCGCTCAAGAGCAGAGCGACAAGCCGATGAACAGCAGGGTATTGATTCTTTGTACGCTCAGCTCCTGGTAAACCGTGGCGTTTCAACGCGCGATGCTATACAACGCTTTATACGAGCAACATACGATGAGAGCTTAGACCCTTTTTTGCTGACAGCGATGCACCATGCGGTAGAACGTATTCAGCAAGCATTGACGCAAAAAGAGCATATTACAGTGTATGGTGACTATGACGCCGATGGTGTTACCTCGTCTGCGTTGCTCTTTCGTGCTTTGCGTACATTAAAGGATGCAGAAGCTCCTCTGGACTTCTTCATTCCGCATCGACTCCATGAAGGCTGTGGATTGAATATATCCGCTCTTGAGAAGCTCAAGCAACAAGGTACGCAACTTATCATCACCACTGATTGTGCTAGTTCCGACGTAGAGCAGATACGCTATGCGAACAAACTTGGTATAGACGTAATCATCACTGATCATCACAACCCTCCTGCGGAACTACCCGACGCATATGCAATGGTAAATCCATGGCGTGCTGATGCGACTGAGGATGACACATTGTTTCGCCCTTTATGTGGTGCGGGTATGGCTTTCAAACTTGTGCAAGCTCTTTACCGAACATATAAACATTCTGTAGAAGACGAAATGGCGTTATTAGACCTCGTAGCAATTGGCACTATTGCTGACATTGTTCCGCTCATTGGCGAGAACCACGTACTCGCCCGCCTTGGTATGCAGAGATTAAATGTGACGCAGAAACCCGGACTACAGGCCCTCATCCGCAATGCTAATTTACAACCTGGACGAATTCGGGAGCGCGATATCGCGTATGCGCTTGCTCCACGCATCAATGCGGCTGGTCGCATGAAGGATGCAAGCATTGCCTTCAATTTGCTGACAACAGAAAGCGCGGAGGACGCGAACGCCTACGTTGCTCAACTGGAAGAACTCAATATCGCACGTCAGCAACAAACAGAGACATTGATGCGTAGTGTACGCGCAGAGGCACAACATAATCCCGATGAGAAAGTAATCCTGGTGAGTGGTGATGATTGGCACGAAGGCATCCTGGGGCTTGTCGCGGGCAAGCTGGTTGAGGAGATTCACAAGCCCGTGTTTGTGTTAAGCAATGATGCGGGTAAACGTCTAAGCAGAGGTTCCGCGCGTAGTCAAAAGGGCTTCAATATCATCGAGGCACTGCGCAATTTTTCAGGTCCCCTCGAACGCTACGGTGGTCATGCACAGGCAGCTGGCTTTACCATTGAAACCGCACGTATTCCCGACTTTCGACAACATCTTTTAGAGTGGCAGACAACAGGCAATGGTGCAGCCGTAGAGGACGATATAGCTGCCGCTATTGAGTCTGTATCGTCTTCTGCTGTAGAGGAAGTCGTACAGGTAGAGACCGCTGTTGAGCAGGCACAATTTACACAGATGGTTGATCTTGTGCTGCACAGAACAGACCTCCTGAACTATGCAGGCTATAAAAAGCTGCGTGCACTGAGTCCTTTTGGCGCAAGCAATCCAGAACCTATCTTTAAGATAGAGCGTGCGCGTCTCATTGACCGTTGGGCAAGTGGTATGAATAGGCAAAACCTGCGCCTGAAACTTGCTGTCACCGACGTGAAAACAGGTATCACAGCACAGGTTACAGGGACAATGACACGCGGTGCCACCCTACTTGAAACGTTTGAACGCGGCTCTCTGCTCGGCGTGATCTTCCGCATCGAGTCGTCCGAGGACGAGATACGACGCGATATCTGGTTGAAGATACTCGATGTGCAGAAGACGCCGTAATAGTCTGTCAAAGCACATTTGTCAGGTGCTAGGGCGCCCGCAAGGGGACGCCCCTTCCATACATGAATGCGCGTAGGGAGGCACGTCATATGGGAGGGGCGTCCCCTTGCGGGCGCCCTGGTTCGAGTTGACACATGACGGTTGACGACCCCTACAGTTTCACAATGGCCTGCAACAAATACAACGCTCCCATACCCACAACCAGCGTGATAAGCACGTTTTTTGTTCTCCATGCAACTACCACAGCAATGACACCAGCGAACAAGCGTGCATTACTGAAAGAGAGAGCGAGCACGCCTTTTGGTAGAAAAAGTGCGGGAAAGATAATCGCTGACAGTACCGCGACGGGGACGAACCGAAATGCTCTTTGTAGCAATGATGGAATATCCATTTTGCTAAAAAAGAGAATAAACGATAAGCGAATGGCATAGGTAAGCAACCCAATGATGATGAGAGTAAGCCAGAGTGTCATACGTTACTCCGTAAGAAATCTGTTTTTTTGCGCTGCCGAAGCGTTTCTACCCCCAAACCAACGATAATACCAATGATCGTTGCAAGACCTAGCCCCAGTTTGAATGGCAAGGCATACATCAGTAGTGCTACAAAACCCGCCACGAGTGCTGCAGTAGTACTTGCTCTATCCTTAAGGGCTGGTACAACAAGGGCAATAAATGTGAGCGTAGAGGTAAAATCCAGCGACCAACTCGCTGGCACCTGTGTTCCCAGGAATATGCCGACGGCTGTGCTGACTTGCCACGTTGCCCACAATGCTAGCCCTGCTCCGAAAAAATACCAATGTTTCTGTGCTTCATCTCCGCTCTGTCGATAATGAGAAATCGTGACTGCATATGCCTCGTCAGTCAGAAGATACGCGAGTAACCACTTCCAGCGCGCAGGAAGGTGCTTGACAAAGGGAGCAAGGGAGGCACTATATAGCATATGCCGGATGTTGACGATGAACGCCGTAAGAATGATAACTACAGGCGGTGTACCAACTGCAACAAGCTGTGCAATGATAAATTGTGATGAGCCAGCAAAGACGACCGACGACATCGCCTGAGCAGTGATTGGTGGTATATGGGCACTCAAAGCTGAGACACCATAAATCATGCCGAAGGGAATAACCCCAGGTAGAATTGGTAGCTCATCTTTAATACCTGTGAAGAACTCAAATCGTTGTGTCGCCATACCTTTATAATAAATCAGATGATGGGCATTGTCTTGTCTAATCTTGCTACTCTTTGCTGCTTTGAGCATAGAGACCAGGAGGAACACCTACAATCCGCTTAAAGTGTTTCGTAAAGTGGCTTTGATCAGCGAAACCAACAAGTATAGCAACTTCCGCTAACGGCACCCCAGCTCTCAATAAGCGTTTGGCATAGTTGATACGTATTTGTGTGAGATAGGTATGAGGAGGCATACCTACAATATTTCTGAAGATGCGAAGTAAATGAAATGGACTAAGGCTGACGAGGTGTGCAAGCGATTCTAGCGAAATGTTTTCGGCATAGTGCTCTTCGATATAGGTACGAACGCAGTGAACGCTTCCATATTCCTTCGTAATCTTACTTGGAATAGGCCGACTATCCGCATGACGCACAATCAACTGTGCTAATGTCCACAACAGGTGCGACTCGCGTTCCAGCGTAGAAGTGCTTTCTTTAAACACTGTATAGAGCATAGCAATCTGTGTCGCCATAGTAGGATCAGAAATAACAGGTTCTACAAAAAACGGCATGTCGTGCTGACGCCCAACAATCTCTGACACAGCACGTTGAAGCAAGTGTGCCGAGGGATAGAGCATTCGGTATGTCCAACCCTGCTCAACTGCTGCCGAACCCGTATGCATCTCGCCTGGGTTAATCAACACAATCTCACCTGCTGATGCAAAATGCATTGCATTTCGGTACCGAAAAGTTTCTACTCCATGCTCGATAACGCCAATAGCAAAGCCCTCATGCGTATGTGGCGCAAACGTGTGAGTGACATAGTTCGCATGGAGAAGTTCTAAGTTCCCAAATGCAGGATCACGCAAGAAGTGCGTATATTCATGTGTGTTCATTATCGGTTTTCACGTAAATTGGTACAGTGAAATAGAATGTTGTTCCCTCGTTCGGCAGAGTGTCGAAGCCGATGGTGCCACCGTGTTGCTCTACGATAAGCTTGGCAATGGACAGGCCGAGACCATACCCACCCATCTTCGATTGTTGTGTGTGGTTCGATTGGTAGAAACGCTCGAAGACGTGCTGTTGGTCTTCATAAGGAATGCCATAGCCAGTGTCTGCAACCGAAATCATGGCGGAAGTGGCGTCGTAACGACGAGAGCATACGGTGATCATCCCTCCTGGCGGCGTAAACTTGATCGCGTTCGTAATCAGGTTATTGAGTACCTGAACGATTCTCTGCGGGTCAATGTAGAGTGAAGGTGATCCACTAGGAATGTCTTGCACAATCACAACCTCTGCTTTTTGCGCCTGTGGTTGCAGACTTCCCACAACTTGACGTACCAGTGTATGGAAGGGTACCTCTTGCTGCTTGATCGCAAATTGTCCAAGGTCCGAACGCGTCATAAAAAGAATATCTTCGACAATCGAGATAAGCTGGTTGACTCCTTCTTGTGTATAACCAAGATATGTATGCTGCTCAGGAGTCAAGGCCCCCATGTGATTATGTAAGAGCAGGTCAATAAAGCCATGTACTGAGTTGAGCGGTGTACGTAACTCGTGAGAGACCATTGATACAAAATTAGAACGAACCTGATTTGCGACTTTGAGTGCTGAGACATCACGGGCAGTAAAAACTACATGCTGCCCACTCTCCACATCAACCAAGGTGACACTCGCGGAAACTTCGCGCGTATGCTCTGGTTGTGTGCCAAGAATCAAGTCCTCGTTGGCAAGTGATTTCTTCTCATAAAGAACTCGTGCTAAGGGACAGCTCGATGTACCACACAATTCCATACGGTTAAGATTTTGGCAACGCAATACTTCTGCGCAACCATGACCAATTGCATCATGAGCGGGCCAGCCAAGTACTTCCGCGGCAGCAGGATTAAGGTCGAGCACACGATAATTAGCGTCTAGCGCGATCATAGCATCCGGTGTGGAAGCGACCATAGCTTCTAGATAATGACGTTTATCAAGTACAGGAGGGACGGTAAGAGGTAACGTTGCTTTATTGAGTGGAAGCAGTTCTCCCCCGTTCTTCTCGTCCACGACAGTCTGTTTTTGTGTCCGTTTTCGCACGTGCTTCCTCTATTTTCCGACGAACTTATAGCCAGTACCACGGATAGAAAGAATATGTTGAGGTCTATAAGGATCATCTTCAATTTTCACACGCAAGCGGCGTATGTAGACATCGACAATATTGCTATTATTCTCGTCATCATGCCAAATCTCTGAGAGCAAAAGATCACGACTCACAACTTGATTCACACTGCCCATCAGAACGCGTAACACTTGCATTTCAGTATAGGTAAGTGGTTTTGGTTCGTTCCCACTTACCGAGACCTTCAGATCAGCAGGGAAAAGCTGTACAGGGCCTCCACTCAAACTTTGATTGCCGAGCTTACTTCTGTTTTTGATGCGGCGCATCACGGCGTGAACACGCGCCACCAGTTCTTCATGGTTAAAGGGCTTACAAATATAATCATCAGCACCTATTCTGAAGCCTTGTAGTTTCGACTCGATGCCATCTTGCGCGGTCATAAAAATAAGTGGTATCTCATATCCATCGGCATGAAGCTTTTCTGAGAACTGAAAGCCATCTTGATATGGCATCTTCACGTCTAGCAGTAGCAAGTCCGGGATACGCTTCTGAATAAGTTGCAGTGCAATACGCGGATTCTCTGCCGTCTCTACTTCGTAGCCCTCTTTGTTAAGTACAAATTTGACCAGCGTGTTTGCAAATGGTTCATCGTCAACAACTAAAATGTACATAGAGTTGCCCCTCTTTATTTATATAAAATTTTATGTTAGAACCATGCGTTGAAGGGGGGGAGACATCTATTCATGGTTCTCTTCTCTATAAACAATTGTTACAAACAGGAATTACACAACCCTATAGTACAGGTCGTGTTCCCGTTCTGTCAAGCCGTGACCGTATGGCCCGTACTTTTTCCAGGTAGATCATAAGTATCGCAACATCAGCCGGAGTCACGCCCTCTACACGTGCGGCTTGCCCGACGGTACGTGGTTGAGTACGAATCAATTTTTGACGTGCCTCTGTACGAAGATGTTGCACAGCCGCATAGTCTAATGCTTCGGGAATGCGCATTTCTTCGAGTCGTTGTGTACGATGCACCATCTGCTCTTGTTTACGCACATAGTTTTCGTATTTTACCTGTAGTTCAACCTCTTCCGCCGTTTGTTCTTCCAATTGTGGCAAGGACACAATCTCTTCTTGTTGCACATCGTTCTGGATCGTATGACGTTCCTCGGCGACACGTTGCGCAAGGTGTGCAACCTGCGCGTAGCGTACCTCTGGTCGTCGGAGCAGGTCTCGTGCTGACATCATTTGATTAAGAGGAGCAATTCCAGCCTCTTGAGCACAGGACTCGATGACGCGTGAGGAAGTGAAGATAGTTGACGTGAGTTGTGCAAGTGCCTGTTGAATATGCATGCGTTTCTGCAACACCTGACTATAGCGTTCTTCGTCAATGAGACCCAGCGCATATGCGTGATCGCTCAATCGTAGATCGGCACTATCAGGGCGTAGCAGCAAGCGATGCTCCGCTCGTGATGTATGCAACCGATAGGGTTCACTAAGAGGACGTGTCACCAGATCATCGATCAGCACACCAATGTAGGCTTCATGACGGCCCAGCACAAATGCTTCTTCATTCCGTGCATGCAGTGCCGCATTAATACCTGCCATAAGTCCCTGTGCCGCCGCTTCCTCGTAGCCCGATGTACCATTGATCTGACCTGCCAGAAAAAGTCCAGCAACAGGCTTTGTTTCGAGGGTTGTTAAGAGTTGTTCAGGTGGCACATAGTCATACTCAACCGCATAGCCCACACGCATCATCTCGGCATGTTCCAACGCGGGGATGCTCCTCAACATATCGAGTTGGACATCCTCTGGCAAACTCGTATTCATGCCCTGCACATAGACTTCACTGGTACGCCAGCCCTCTGGCTCAAGAAAAATCTGGTGCGTAGCTTTGTCTGCGAAACGTACAATCTTGTCTTCAATCGAAGGACAATAACGCGGTCCAATGCCTTCGATAATTCCTGTATACAATGGTGAGCGATGCAGATTATCGCGTATCACTTGATGTGTTCGTTCAGTTGTGCGTACTAGATAACATGGCAATTGTGGTCGCCAGCCGTGTATATCTTCGTCAGTAGTGGGAAAGATCGAGTTTGGGCGACCGCCGGGGAGTTGTACATCTTCACGTGCCGACACATCTTGCGAAAAGTAGAGCGGCACACGGCTTCCTGGTTGTGCTTCGGTCTTGCTGAAATCAATTGTACGTGCATCAATGCGTGGGGGTGTCCCTGTCTTAAAGCGTCGAACTTCTAGCCCAAACGACCGTAAAGCCTCGGATATGCCAAGTGCAGGACCTTCTCCCGCTCGACCTCCAGGCTGTGTCTTTTCGCCAACAACGAGCCGCCCGTTGATAAATGTGCCCGTCGTTAAGATAACCGACTTGGCATTATACTGCCAACCCGCATTGGTAATAATGCCAGTGATTTCGTGCCGACCATCCTGTCGGAAAATACTGACAAGTTGTGATACGTTCGCTTGTTTCACTTCCAGATTGGGCTGGCTCTCCAGTACATATTTCATGGCAAGACGGTATGCCTGCTTGTCACATTGCGCGCGTAATGCTTGTACGGCTGGCCCTTTACTGGTATTGAGGAGTCGGATTTGAATAAACGTGCGATCAGTATTGCGTCCAATCTCGCCGCCAAGCGCGTCAATCTCTTTGATCAGGTGTCCTTTCGCGGGACCACCCATCGAGGGATTGCACGGCATAAGCGCGATGCTATCCAAATTCATCGTGACTAATAATGTCTTGCGCCCCATACGTGCGCTTGCGAGTGCCGCTTCGCACCCTGCGTGACCAGCACCTACGACGATGACTTCATATGTTCCCCGTACCTGGGGAATTGTGTTTTCGTTATCCATGTGAAATGTAACCTTGTGAAACCCGTCTATCTTAACCTGAAAGTTACGTTGTATGAAGCATTATTCATATCTTTGTCACTGTATTATGCCCTAGATGCACAGGTGCGTCAATATACTCACAAATATGTAGTATTTTTCTTTTATTCACACAATTTTTATGCGATTTGGTTGACGGTACATTGAGTAATCAGTATGATATTCCATGACTGGCAGTAAAAGGGGAAGGCTATTTTGAATCTTGTCTATAAACGAATAGATATTTGTTAAGGTAGAAGGGTATATGAAAAACTGTTATGATAGCGACACCGAGTAAAAGTATGATACATATTACTGCATGGCGAGAATTTCTGGGCAAAATCATTGTCGATACGCACGAGCGACAGCGTGTTGCGAACGAATTAAACGTCAGCACTGTAACATTAACTCGTTGGGTCAATGGCGTATCGAATCCTCGTCCACAGAATCTACGTCACCTGCTACGGGCACTACCACAACATCGTGCCATACTTACCGAGTTGATAGCTGAAGAATATCCTGACATGATACAGATGATTGGAAACGATCAGGAAAAAGATGAGTCACAGGAAATACCAGTGGAGCTATATACGCATGTCATGCATGCCTACTCAACGATAACAAAAACACAACGCTTTTGGACGCTAAGCAATTTCATCTTGCAGCAGGCACTGGGTCAACTGGACCCCAATCAACTGGGGCTAGCCGTCACGCTCGTGAAGTGTATGCCACCCAAACAGGGTATTATTCGGAGTCTACGCGAACACGTTGGACATGGCACGCCTCCATGGGGCATCAATTTGGAGCAGCAAGCCGTACTACTTGGGAGTGAATCGATGGCGGGTTTTACCGTTATGAACGGTCGTCCTCTGATTCGTCAAAATCAAAAAGAACATGAAGGACGGTTTCCAGCACATTGGACAGAGTGGGAGGAAGGAGCCACCGCTTATCCCATACAGCGTGGAGGTGCTGTTGCGGGCAGTTTCATTGTGTCTAGTAGCCAGCCGGACTACTTCTTGCCTTTTCGCGTGAAGCTAATCGAGCAGTACAGCGAACTCTTATCGCTTGCGTTTGAGGCAGAGGAATTTTATCCTCTGGATGTTATAAACCTCTATGAGATGCCTAAATACACGGCACAGCGCGAGCCGCTTTTAACACTGCACAAGCGCGCGATCAAACTCATGCAGGAAGCTGTGCAGAAAAACGAAAACTTGCCTTTGCAGCGCGCAACCGAACTTGCATGGCAGCAAATCGAAGAGCTTTTTTTGACATGGTCGTCAGACACTAAAGAGTAGCAAGTCGTAGTCGTACATATCCCTATAAAAAAGATAGAGGTAATATTTTTTATGACAACAGGAAAAGACGAAAACGTCTATCCAATCGACCCCGAAAACGCGGTAGAGATGGCCCGCTTACTCAATCAGGATACGACGTTTACCAAGGCAATGGGTGGAGCATTAGCTGGTCTAGGCGACCCACCATCATTTCACAACGTGCTAGACATTGCGTGTGGTCCCGGTGGCTGGGTATTAGATGTGGCACGGATGCTGCCTGAGGCCCAGGTCATGGGCGTAGACCTGAGTACACGGATGACAGATTATGGGCGCGCAACGGCAAAAGCTCGTGGTCTACAAAACGCTCACTTTATGACCATGAACATTCATGAGCCTTTTCCTTTTATAGAGAACTCGTTCGATCTTGTCAATGCGCGTTATCTCGTTGCTGTATTGACACCCAGCACCTGGCCTCCTATGTTACAGGAAGCCTTTCGCATCTGTAAACCTGGCGGCATTACCCGTCTTACCGAGAACGAAATGCCCATCACGAATAGTCCTGCTTTTGAGCAGATTACGCAGATGGCGTTGAACGCGTTCAGCATGACAGGAAGAAATTTTGGGCCTACAGCACGAAACTTCGGGATTACTCCAATGTTACCTAAACTGCTGAAGAATGCAGGCTATGCCAACGTACAGTATAGGGCGTTTGGTGTCGATACATCGGCAGGAACTGAGGGACACGAAAGCTTCTATCAAAACCAGATGGTTGTGCTTCAACTAGGAAAACCCTATTTTGTTGGGCTGCAACTCACAACCGAAGAAAAATACGAGGAACTCTATCAGCAGATGCTCCAAGAGATGATGTCGGACGACTTCTGCGCCATCAATTACAGCCTCATTGCTTGGGGCGAAAAACCAATGTAGGGGTCTACTTCAGCACACCCTTGTGAGCATTCTGCAATGTTGGTTGGATGTTGAAACGCCTCACCAAATCCTCAAACATGGTCGATTGCCTATAGGGTGTGCCGAAGCAGACCCGTACAGACCTTTTAAGAAACCTCCTAGTAAAAGACAGGGAGATGCCCTTGTTCTCACCTCTGGCTTTTGAATAGCCCTGGTACTCACAAAAAAAGTGTTGACGAAATGTGTGGTGGCATGTTACTATCATGTCACCGCATATGGGGCGGTGGTGAAATGGTAGACACGAGGGACTTAAAATCCCTTG
>CAZZVE010000050.1:0-27159 GCA_964657325.1 uncultured Ktedonobacterales bacterium | reverse complement strand
GAACCCACGACTCGGTTCAGCCTGTCTACGGGCGTCTCATGGCGTCTACTTTGTGCTCCATTGTGTTGGGTGATGTCTAGGGAGATGATGAATTTTCTCATGGTGTCTAACGTGTTTGCTGTCAGTTTTGCTGTCAAACCAGCATAATGGAAAGACGGCTTATAGTGATATACGAACCGTAAACTATGAAAAGGATATGCCCTTAATAGTTGCCATACAACATATGCATCGCCTGATGCAGTTATCCAATCTGGGAAATTGCCATCAGAGAAGATTGCACCCCTATATTTACGTAGTTATGGTCTAAAAAATATAAAAGCTTGACAATTAAAAAGTAAAAGTTTTACTAGTTTCAACAAGCTCATCCTACATGGGAGTTGATGGAGAACCTCTTTATGGGAAGTACCAAATACCGGTGTGAGAGAGGAGTACCACCTTCGGATGGTAAGAAAAGGCAACGTTTTTTTTCAGAGGGAACGAAATCAGACTGTCTTCACGCTTGTCCATTACGCGGCATTGCGACGATCCCGTTTTTCATACTTGTTGTTGTAGATTCGGTTCCCACAAAAGATATTGCGCTTGGTAAACTCTTCTGGTGTGGTCTGCTCGAGCTTTTCTCGTACCTTTGGGTGGTCCGGCCCCATTGTATAGTACCAAGGTTCTTCTAATGAGTAGCCTTGCACCCACACAGGACAAGCAAGATGATACGTGTTGCAGAGATACTCAACCGATGCTGCACAAAACACCGCCCATCGTCTTTTTTCAGAAGAGAGATGCTGTTCCGGTACCTCTAGTGGCTCCTGCACGAGTTCAGCACGGCGGTCTTTATAGCAGCCAAAGAACTGGTGCATGAAATTTCCCAGCGGTATCCAGGGATCTTCACCCGCAAGGATCTGGGCATACGAACGTCGGAACGTTTGTAATGGTACTGCCATCGTGCTGTTCTCCTTTTGCTAAGCACTATACCATTACAAGGACGAGAACGCAATATCTAGTCGGGAAACAATTCGTCTAGTCTCTCCGCTACCTCGTAAAACTCTTGTGTATCAGGTGACAAAAACGAGTCAAGAATAACTTGCGCCTGTTCGCGTGTCTGTATCTGCAATTCACGGAGAAGCACCTGAATATCTTTTTTATCTTTTACACGATAGGCCGCGATCTTGGTGGCAAACATATACGGCATCGTCGGCAGATAGACATACAAAATGTTGCTAAAAGAACGCCAAAACTGTACTTCGGCTGAAGGAGCATCATCATAGTAGTAGATTGCTGCCTCATCGTTGAGCCAATCACCTGGTAATCTTCTGTGATGATGTGCAACTACGGCAATGGCCTCCTCAAACTCCATTGCGTAGGGAATTGCATGTTTTGCAATTTCAGTCCGTTGCAACGTCGCACGAAATGGATGTGCCGGAACAACCGATGGATCCTCAAGAAGCGCGAAATCAATGTCCTCTGTTGATTTGCGTTTATTCTGGAGCATCATATAGGCTCCGCCTGCAATCAGGATATGAAATGGAGCCGTTACTTGAAGCTCAAGCAAGACGCGTGCCATCTCATCAAGATACTGAATAATTTGTCTGCTGTTGTTCATAGAATCGGTATCGCCTTTCCATAGCTATACGATTGGCAGTGCTCGTGCAGTAATATTCTTCTTAAGGCAATAAAAAAGGGCAAGGTCGAGAAAGAAGGATGTTTTGCCAAAGGCATTTCAAGACTTCGGTCCAACTCCCAACTCATCACAGAGCGCGATACCAGTCCAAGGCGGGACCAGATACATCCTTTGAGCATGCGAATAGATGTGATATAGAGTAGACCCTCAGACATATGGAAGCATTCGGAAGATGAAGGGTGAAGCACAGTAATCGTACTGGAAGCGGTGTCGATTTCAGGGGCCGATACTGGCCCTGGCGATGCCGTTGGTGGGCCTCTGGGTCGTAGAGCATCGGAGGAAGTTGGTCTTGTCCAGACAGAACTTTCACCAGCAGTTCGGTATCGCGCTTGAGCAGAGCGTAGATGGCTTAGGTCATCTGATCGGCTACCCGACCGATGACCCGCTTCTTGCCAACGTGAGACTGCGTCTTCTCATCATACGGGCAGCGAACCTTGACCAGGCGCTCATAGAGCCTTGCCCATTCGTTGTCCTGCAAACGAATGGCCTGGAAGACGGCCAGAAAAAAGAGTTGAAGGCCGGTCTTTCGCCAACCACGGTCGCAAGTTATCACAAACTGCTGCATCTAGCGTTAGATAAAGCCGTAGAATGGAGTCTTGTGCCGCGTAACGTGTGAGATATGACACATCCACCACGAACAAAACGCTATGAATTTGGGCCTTTGAGTGCAGAACAAGTACATCAATTTCTTGCCGCAGCCGTAGGACATCGGCTTGAAGCTCTGTTCGTCCTGGCACTTGCTACTGGCTTACGAAGAGGCGAGATTCTCGCGTTGAAGTGGTAAGACATTAATTTCACGACCAGTACGCTCCGGGTACGTCGGGTGCTTGCACATGTGACCGCGAAATATGCTGGAAAAGGATGTTTTGCTGAAGGAGAGCCAAAGACGGAGCGTAGCCGCCGGAATATCGTGATTGCTCCCTTTGCGTTGGAGAAACTGAAGGAGCATCAGGCTCGCCACAGGAAGTGAAACTGAAAGCCGGTTCGGTAAGGCAAGAACACGATCTCGTGTTCTGTACTATGATTGGTACACATCTGAGTTCATCAAGGGATTTCTTTGAGCAGTTCAAAAAGCTCTTGAAGAAGGCGAACCTGCCCGATGTGAGGTTTCACGATCCCAGACATTCGGCGACGTTGCTTTTGAGCTTAGAGGTGCATCCAAAGATCGTTCAGGAAATATTGGGGCATTCGCAAATTAGTATCACGATGGATATCTATTCTCATGCGCTGCCGACGATGCAACACGGAGCAATAGAAAAGTTGGATGGCGTTTTCCAGGCGAAACCGCTCGTTGATTCACAGACTGAAGAACTCTCCTCGTAGGAAATTTCCTCTTTTTGGCGTTTTGCTGTCAGTTTTGCTGTCAACCGAGTCGTGGGGAAGAAAGAAATGAGGCCAGAGGCGGCTTCAGGGGCTGGGCGGAGGAGGTGGGATTTGAACCCACGAAGGCTTGCACCTTACACGATTTCCAGTCGTGCTCACTAGACCACTATGAGACTCCTCCAGACGGGTAAGCGGAGAGAGTGGGATTCGAACCCACGAAGGCTTGCACCTTACCGCTTTTCGAGAGCGGCACATTCGACCACTCTGACATCTCTCCGCCGTGAGTATAGCATATCTCTTGGGCTGTGACAAGCATTATTATTTTTCGTTTATTTCTCCTTGTTCATAGAGCCAACGCGCGAAGTGGATCCGGCTATCGTCTGCCAGGCGTTGCTGCATCTCAACATTCTCGTAGAGATGGACGCGCTGGTACTGTAACTTGCGTGTCTCGTCCCATGTGAAGCCCAGGCTCATCAAATATTCCTGCTGTCTCTGCTCTTCCAACATACTTGCCGTCGATGTGCTCTCTCCGACACGCTGACTTGACTCAGAAACATTTCCTTGAAATTGCTGTTGTCTGTTTTGCATAGCATGTTCTCCTTCTCTCCTTCAATGTGTTTTGTTGCTTTCCATGCTATTCTTAATCGGCCCTCGCATAAATATCTGTACAGGTGGAATAATGCGGATAGCTGATAAACTTTGATAATCAAATACGGAATGTAATGATAACGAACGGTAGGGGCAGCAATTCATTGCGCCCAAAGATGGGTCGGGAGAGGTTCACGTTTCCATCAGATATGCTTTAGGGACGTTTTCCCCACCACTCCCATCTTTGGGCGCAATGAATTGCTGCCCCTACCGATGTTCCTGTACTCGTTTGTCAAAATTCATCGGGCAACGTGTACATTTACGACAATACCTCTAACAGTTCGCGTAAGAACAGTTCGGCGTCGGTGACGAGACCGGCGGCTTGGAAGGTGCCTCTGTCGGCGAGTTTGGTGACAACCGAAGGGTTCATGTCTACGACGACAGTACGTACTGACGCAGGGAGAAGATTACCTGTAGCGATGGCATGCAGCATGGAGGCCACCATAATTGCCATCTCGACGCCATCTTGCACCTCGTGGCGCATACGCTTCTGGGCCTCTTGCATATCGGCAATGACGCCGGGCATGGGACCATCGTCACGAATAGAACCTGCAAGCACCATTGGCACGTTGTGCTTAATCGCCTCATAGGTGATGCCATCTTTCAACACACCCGTCTCGATGGCTTTCTCCAACGACCCTACGCTACGTATGGCGTTAATGGCGCGTAAATGGTTACGGTGTCCGCCCTCGACCTGCTCACCTGTTTTGAGATCGACGCCAAGCGAGGTGCCAAACAAGGCCGATTCGACATCGTGCGTCACTATCGCATTGCCACCAAAGATGACCTGCACGTAGCCACGACGTAACAATTCAGCGATATAGCGACCCGCGCCTGTGTGAATGACAGCAGGTCCAAGCACGAACAGAATTTTGCCATTATGGGCACGTACGTCCTTCATCTGTTGTGCGATTTGATGAATCGCAAGTACCTTGACGCGCTCAGATGAAACATCACTTTGCATAAAGGCGAAAGCCTCGCGTTCGCGTCCACGCTCGAACGGTTGGACACGAATACCGCTATAGCCTACAACGACCTCATCGCCTACTCTTACATCGTGCATCGGCTGACAGTAAGCGTGTTTCTTTGCACGGTCGATGATGACCGCGACATCCATTTCGATGCCCTCAACTGTGACCCATTGTCCACCGATACGCACCTGTGTCGGTAAGTTTGTCGTGGAGTAAAACTTGGCAGGGAGTACACCATCTTGCTCAACGGCAGTCGTTACTACATCTTCTTTATGAACGAGTACGGCACCAAATTGTTGTACCTCTGTCAAAATGCGGTCGAGTGTCTCATCATCGGGTGCATCGACCCGAATACGAGCATAGCTGCTCTCGGTTTTGTTGACGCCGACACGCATCTCCTCGACTGCGAAGTTGCCGCCTCGGTCCATGATCGCATCCCATGCGCGTGGCAATGTCCACGAGTCGATGATATGTCCACTTAATTCAATAACTTCACTTGGCATGTTATATTTTCCTTTTCGTGTTGCTAGGGACTGACGTATTGTGTCCATGTACAAGATTAATTGTCAGGAGGACGCGCGATACATTGGTCCCTACAAAAAATATTATTTCCCGCGTCCGACGGGACATAGGGGTTGATATGCGCAGGATCGGCATTTAGCGATACGCTGACGTGCTAGAGGTGGTGGCTGCTGCTCGGTACACTTTGCCATCTGCTCTAAATTACGCATAACTTTTCTTTTGAGTGTAGGCGTATAATCAACAGTAAATTCACAATCTGCGTAGCGCAGAATCCCATGTGTAGGTGGCGTTTCAGGAAAATATTCTTCCAGAATAAGACAATAAGCTGCGAGCTGCACCTCGTGATTGCTATAGGGTATTGTAGCACCCTGCACGTTCAGTTTTAGTTCTATCGGTACTGGCCGACCATCCGGCAATTGCACTACATAATCCGGTTTGCCCACAAGCGGATAATGATTAGAGCTAAGCGGCTCTCCCTGTCCGTCCGCGTCTTCATAGACAAGCTCACCAGGAGGCAATCCTAGCGCACGATGCCGTTCCTCAAGCAGTCGCCGCTTCTGATACCGTCGATCATTAAAGAGCAGAATGAGCAAGGCCAGCGCAAGCACTAACAGCCATAGCCCAATGGGGAAAAGAATGCTTGTCGCCATGTTTCGCTTGCTCCTTCCTCTTGTATATTGTAAGGAACTAGGGCACCCGCAAGGGGATGCCCCTCCCATATATGTGTGAGGTACAACTGCATCGTCGTATGGGAGGGGCAGCCCCTTGCGGGTGCCCTGTTCAATTTGACCTATATAGGTAGTATATTACCGTAACGCCAGTCCAATCAAAATCAGCACAACCGCAATCGCAAGGATAACGCCGGCAGCTAGCAATAGAGGTCGGGTTAGTGTGCTGACCATAGGGACGCTGACGCGCTCCTCCTCGATCTCGGCGACCTCCTCGGCGTGTGCGGTGTGTTGCTGACGCCCGACTTCAAAGGCACCACGTTTTACAAGCAACTGCTCGATCATCTGATATTCTGGCAAAGCGGTGGCCTGTGTATCGTGGTCGTGCTCTAGTTCTACAAGACGCGCGAACAGTTCCTCACTATCGGCGTGTGACGCAGGCTCGAATTGTTCATGCCACCAGACAAGGGGGCAATATTCAAACTCCGCGACCTCACTAGCCGTAAAGATGCGCTGTACTGGCTCTCGTGGTGTGGGCTGTGGGCGTCGTTGGGACATGGACATGAATTCGCTCGTTCTTTGGTTTGATAATGTGAATGAACAATAGAATTATATTATTAGACCTCTACATTGACACCTGCTAGGCCGAGTTTGTCAGCAATGCTGGACATGGCTTGAATGACGAACGCGATATGTTCATCTAAATCGACACCTAGTTCTGCCGCGCCCTGTACCAGATCATCGCGGTTCACACCTGCAGCAAAGCCCTTCGTCTTCATCTTTTTGCGTACCGAGGAAACTTCCAGACCAATAATGCTTTTTGTTGGGCGCACAAGGGCTGTTGCTGTAATCATGCCCGTTACCTCGTCACATGCGTACAGACCTTTTGCCAGCAGAGTGCTACGTGGATTGGAGTCAAGGTTGAGATCATTGTGCGCCAGAATAGCATAGATGATGCGCTCATCGTAACCCTGTTCACGGAGCCATTCGGCTGCTATATGCGTATGCGTGTGTAAATCAGGATATTCTTCGTAGTCGCTATCGTGTAGCAAGCCAGTCATCGCCCACAGTTCTTCATCTTCACCATATTTACGGGCGTAGAAGCGCATAGCGACCTCTACCGAGAGCATATGTTTTTGCAAGCTTTCGTTCTTGACGTGGCTTGTCATAAGTTTATAAGCATCTTCACGTGTTGGCATACTTTATTCATCCTCTTAATAGTGTGCGGAATTCTGCCGCTATGAGGATTATTATAACATAGCCCTGTGAGATTTGATGCTAGCACTGGTCATTTATGTAGACCGCAGAGCCTTTGTGTGGATTTGATGCTGTATCTGGAGTGTCGAGCCAATAGCGTGTTGTGACAGACTCGCCGATGTGAATATCGGACAACCGTAATGCATTAGGTCCTATACATCCGTCCCCTGATGCATGTTTCACTATTAGCAGAAGTTGATAGCCATCTACTCGTTGAATGAGCACTGTGCCTAACTGAATATCACCTTGAGTATCTTTGTATGGTCTTATTGATGTAATACTCATAACCTTTCCTGTCAGGCTCGGTGCTGCTCCTACATCCCAATTTGCCCCAGGAATAAAGAGCAGAGCGGCAAGAACTCCTGCGAGGAGAACAACAATGACCTGACGTAGTAGAGTTGAGGTATTCCTGTTGGAGGTAAGCAGGACATTCATGATGGCAACCCTCCCAGATTCAATTGAACATTTTCCTGTAGTGAAGTTACTTGCTCAGCACTTTTTTGTAATTGTTCTAACAATTGCCAGTGGCGTTCAATCGCTTTACGTCCTTTTTCAGTGAGACTCACCATCGTACTTGACTTCTTACCCACAAACTGTTTTTGAATCTGCACCATGCCTGTCTCTTCAAGCTTCGCAAGGTGACTAGAAAGGTTCCCGACTGTTAATCCTAACATGTTCTGAAGAAAAAGGAATTCGGCACTATTACAGGCAGAGAGCGAAGTCATAATCGCTAGACGTACTGGTTCGTGAATGAGCTTGTTTAGCTCGGAAAGTTCTTCAAATGGTTTTGTCATGATATACTCGCTGTGTTTGTCTAAAGGTACGAAGAAGCAGGAGGTGATCGCAAAGACCGCCAATTGTAAGAAGCACACCGAAGACGAGTTCGTATCCTCCATTACCTGGAATGAACAGCGTATGAAAAGCTGTAAAACCCATTAATGGTGCTAGTCCCACACATCCCATCACAATGGCAAGGACAAGCAAGTGTGTACGAAACGCGTTCGTCTGCCACCAAAGGGTCAAAAGAACTAGCGCGAATGCAAGACCAGTTGCACTAACGGGTAGATTAAACGTCTTATCAAGCCGTATACCTCCAGTGATGAGAACAGCAAAACTAAGACTGGTAATCCATCTATCTAAGGGATTACAAGATGTTTGTTGCACACTACCAAACATACGATCATAATATCTACCAATTGTTGGATGGATAGCTATGAAGACTAGAAACAAGACGAAACCAATGAACACCGCGAGGTCCAATGAGCCATATGGCAAGCTTAACCATTTCAATTCAAACGCTGCCATACATAAGAAGAGCAGACCAAATGGTACTCCTTGCAATCCGCGTAGCACTGCATAATTCTTAGTGACGACACGTATACGTCGAAGGTCCTGTAGTCTTTGCTTTGGTACGATCATATCCTGATCCTTCTTTGAATATCTCACAAATTACTTTGCGTCACAAACCTATTTGTAATGATAGAATATAGAAGCTGTTTTGTCAAGGGTGTAGATAAGAAAGTCAAAAGGCAGGAAGGAAGGTAGACCGCAAGGGTCTTCTGTCCTCAGATATACATCATATGCTACTATTAGTATGTTACCATTCAGACGAATTGAGATAGGGACCAGATGTATCGCGTCCGAGGCGTGATACATCTGGTCCCTACGAAGATAGTCTTTTATTAGGAGAATCCATACACATATGACAGCAGCAATTACTATCCTGGGTCTCGGTCCGGGTTCCATACACGACTTGACATTACAGGCTCGTACTTTGCTAGCACAGGCCGCGGAGCAGGAGCAGATGGTGTATTTTCGTACCGCCATTCATCCAACGGTTGAACCTCTCAAGGTAGAAATACCGACACTGCATATCACTTCGTTTGACTCACTGTATGAGGAGTCGGCGGATTGGAGTACGCTCTATCAGCAAATCGCCGAAGAGGTTTGTAATCTTGCAGCACAGCACCCTATTATTTATGCTGTGCCTGGACATCCATTGATTGGTGAGTCCTCGGTACAAATCGTGCTGCGCCTCGCCAAAGAGCGTGCTTTGAGTACCACCATCGTTGCTGGACTCTCGTTTGTTGAGCCTGTATGTACCGCCGTTGGACTGGACCCGTTTGATGCTGGCACACAACTGCTGGACGCGACCATGCTGGCGGCTCTACGTCCCGATGAAATCGCAGGTAAAGTTATTCCAACGATTCCTTTGCTTGTCACACAGGTCTACAATCGGCGTCTTGCGAGTGAGGTCAAGCTTGCCTTAAGCGAATGCTATCCTGACGAGTGGCTTGTAAAGCTGGTGCGGGCGGCTAGCGTCACCTCTACAGAAGCTGATGCCGAGGAGACGGTCATCGAGATGCCACTGTATGAGCTTGACCGCAACACCTACGCGAACCACTTGAGTACGCTGTATGTTCCACCCACTGATGAGATGCAGGCGTTGCGTCTCCCCGAAACTCTGCGTTACCTCATCATGCGCTTGCGACGCGACCCCGACGGTTGTCCGTGGGACCGTGCACAGACGCATGAGACGCTGACACGCTACGTCATTGAGGAGACGTATGAGGTCGTCGAAGCACTCGAAGAGAACAATATGGATAAACTCGCCGAAGAACTTGGCGACCTACTCCTGCAAGTCTATCTACACGCTGAGATTGCGCGACAAGCCGAAGAATTTACGCTGGGTGATGTTTATGAACATATTAATGCTAAGATGATTCGGCGTCATCCGCATATTTTTGGTGATGTCGAGGTGAGCAATGCCAATCAAGTTGTGCAAAACTGGGAGGCCATCAAGCGTGAGGAACGCATTCAAGCTGGTAAGGACGTACAACGCGAAAGTATTCTTGATGGTGTGCCGCAAGCATCACCTGCGCTGATTATCGCGCAAGAATACCAGAAACGTGCGGCGAAAGTTGGCTTCGACTATGACACAATTGAGGCTGTGCAGGGAAAGCTACAAGAGGAATTACAAGAACTGCGTGAGGCCAATACACCTGAACATCAGCTAGAAGAGATGGGCGACGTTCTTTATATGGTGGCACGTCTGGCTCGGACGTACAAAATTGACGCGGAAGAAGCGTTACGTAAAGCGAACCGCAAGTTCTACCATCGTTTTCAAGCAATGGAAGAGATTGCGCGTGAGCAAGGACGTGAACTTACGTCGCTGGGAAAACCAGAGTGGAGCACGTTGTGGCAGAATGCAAAGTCTTTGAGGAACTTCTAAAAAAAATGTAAGGGAGCAAGAAGAAAAATGGATATGAAACTCGAACTTTTACCAATACCAGTATCTGATGTTGATCGTGCTAAAGCATTTTATGTTGAACGAGTCGGATTTCACGTAGACCATGATGTTCAACCTGGGAACGGCATGAGAGTTATCCAACTCACACCACCTGGGTCGGCTTGTTCGATTGTCATTGGAACTGGCATGGGTGAAATTTCCGCAATGCAGCCCGGCACGGTCAAGGGTCTGCATTTGGTTGTAACCAACATATATGAGGCCCGCGAAGCACTCGCTAACCAAGGTGTTGCAGTGGGCGAGGTTGACGACATGGGTGGCATTAAATACGCTGGCTTTAGCGACCCTGATGGCAACTCGTGGCTGTTGCAGGAAATATCAGCGCATTAATTATGCTATGTAACAAATTGGGATACATGTAGGGACGCAATTGCTTACGTCCCTACATGTATCCCAATTTGTCACATAGCATGGTTACTAACTCCCTACATTCATCTGTACAGCGCATGGTAAAATGTTCTTATGCGAAACGAATTACTCTCCTGGTTTGCTCGTGAGGGTTTACTGCTGACGGATGCTGTGCTTGCATCACAGGATGGAGATGAGGACGAAATCAAAATTACCGTCAAAGCACCTATTGTCGCACTAAGCCGCGTTAGCTCTGACTTCCGTGAATGCCCTGATCCAGTGCTGTTCGGGTATCCCGAATCGAGCCTGGATATGATGGTGTTGGACGATATGCACCAGTTTGTCTATCAATGGTTTGAGCATGCGGTAGAGGCAGGCATGGCACACTGCTTTGTCTGTAATCGCCTGTTGACAATGGACGACGACAAGCCGTGGGACGCTGTATTTGTCACAACTGAGCTATATTGCTGGCTCGTCGTCCACTTCGATTGCAAACGTTATCTCAATCGTGACCTGAAGGGGCGCAATCCGTTTGAAGTCACGACGCACTCACCCGAATTTTTTGATATGCGCTTGACATAATAGAGAGAGGGCTGAATGGATAAAAATCAGATCGTCAATCTCCTGGAAGAGATTGCTACCTTGCTCGAACTCAAGGAGAAGAGCAGTATCTTTGAGGTACGCGCGTATCAAAATGCCGCACGTGCTCTCGGCTCTCTCGATGGCGATGTTGCAACTCTTGTACATGATAATAAGCTTAAAGGCACACCAGGGCTGGGGCCAGGGACGATTAAGCGCATCGAAGAGGCGGTGGAGACAGGACACATCACATTTTATGATGAGTTACGCGCGAATACGCCACAAGTGAAGCTCGACATGATGCGTATAGCGGGCGTAGGTCCCAAGAAAATCAACGCGATCTATGAGCAACTGCATGTTACAAGTATCGCCGAACTAGAGCAGGCGTGTAAAGATGATAAAGTCGCACACCTGCCCGGCTTTGGTAAAAAGACGCAAGACAAAATATTGCAAGGTATTGAACTGTTGGCACAGCATGCTGGACGCTTTTTGTATCCAGTGGCAGAGGAAGAGGCGGAGCAAATACGAGCCGCGCTCGCCACACTTCCTGGTGTGGTACGCCTACAGGTTGCGGGCAGTTTGCGTCGTAGGCGCGAAACGGTGAAGGATATCGACATGGTGTTGAGTGTCGCCGATGATGCAAACGATGAGACACGTAGCTCAATTCTGAACTTTTTCACGCAACAACCCTCTGTACAAGCAATTACTGGTAAAGGTGATACCAAGTCTAGCGTCGTATTGAGTAGTGGCATCGCGATGGACCTGCGCCTCGTCAACGATAGTCAGTTTCCGTATACCCTGCATCACTTCTCAGGATCGCGTGAGCATCATATTCCGTTACGGCGTCGCGCCCTGAGTATGAACATCACGATAAATGATTATGGTCTCTTCAAGGGCAAAGACCCACAGGGCGAACTCATCCCCTGTAAAGATGAAACAGATATCTATGCCGCACTTGGTATGGAGTATGTCGAGCCTGAGTTGCGCGAAGATATGGGTGAGATTGATGCTGCCGCACAGCACAAACTGCCTAAGTTACTGCAAGCCAGCGATATTCGCGGTATTCTACATGCACACTCGACGTGGAGCGATGGACAAAATAGCATTCGTGAGATGGCGGAAGCGTGTATCGAACGTGGCTATTCCTATCTCGCTCTGACCGACCATAGTAAAGTCGCGGCATACGCGAATGGCCTGAACGAGGAACGTCTGCGTAAACAGGGCGAAGAGGTTGACCTTCTGAACGAAGAGTTCGCAGGTCGTTTTTATATCCTCAAGGGGACTGAGTGCGACATTTTGCGTGATGGGTCAATGGATTTTGACGATGAGACACTCGCCAGCCTTGATTTTGTGGTTGCCTCCATTCATAGCAATTTCACACTTTCGCCTGAAGAGCAGACACAGCGTATGCTGCGAGCCGTTGCTAATCCCTATGTCGATGTCATTGGACATCCCACAGGGCGTATCTTACTCGGTCGGGTAGGGTATGAGCTTGATATGGAGGCGGTAATTGACGCGGCGGCGGCCCATGACGTGTGTATCGAAATCAACGCCCATCCTTCGCGTCTCGATTTGGACTGGCGACTGGTACGCAAGGCACGCGACAAGGGCGTGAGCATTCCAGTTGACCCTGATGCTCATGCGCTTGCAGGATTGGACGTAATGCGTTATGGTATAGGAATTGCACGCAAGGGTTGGCTACGAGCGAGTGATGTCCCCAACACGCTCGAAATCGACGAGCTACAGGAGTTCCTCCGCACAAGGAGGGCCAAAAGAGTAGCTCGTAGGCACAAGTAAAGGGAGAATAAGGTGGAACAGTGAGACCTCAAGGTCTCACTGTTCCACTTTGAAGGAAGATAACCGATTGTATTGCCCCCTTTCCACAAAAAGAGTAAAGGTGTATACTTAAAAAAATTTGAGTTGTTCATGAGAAAGAGGAAACATTGAAATGGCAGATAGAGTAGAATTAGAAATAGCCCCACGAGAAATCCTGGGCAAGAAAACCAAGCAGCTTCGTAGAGCAGGCATTATTCCTGCGAACATCACCGGACATAATGAGCCATCACAGGCCGTGCAGATCGACGCGGTTCTGTTCGACAGATTGCGTAGAGCGCATCACTCAACAAGTATTCTCAGTCTCAAGATGCCCGACGCTACGGTACAAACGGCCCTTATTCGTCATGTCGAACACGCCCCTAAGTCTGGCAAGATCATCCACGTGGACTTCTCGCGTGTGAGTCTGACTGAGCGCATGACCATGAAGTTGCCATTGAACTTTGTCGGCGAGTCACCTGCCGTCAAGAACGAGGGTGGTGTTCTACTCCATCTTGTTGAGACTTTGGATGTTGAGTGTCTCGCCTCTGACATCGTTGATAACGTTGATGTCGATATCTCATCACTTACAGAAATTGATGGCACTCTTCATGCGCGTGATGTGAAATTACCGCAAGGGTTCACTCTGCTCACTGATGCTGAAGAGCCTATCGCCAAAGTTGCCTCAACCAGAGCCGAGGTTGCAGAGGCTAATGCTGCTGTTGAAGTACCTGCCGAGGCTGGTGCACCAGAAGCTACTGCTGAAACTCCTGCAGAATCCTAATAATCTGTTTCTGTAGGGACCGATGTATCACGTCCTTGTTGGTGGTTGATTTCCAAGAGGACGTGATACATCGGTCCCTACAGAGATGGTGCAAGGTATAAAATATTTTAGAAGTGAGCGATAAGCATGCATATCATGATCGTGACAGACCAATACCCGCCCATGATTGGTGGCGTCCCGACCGTTACGCATAACCTGGCTGTCGATCTTGTGCAACGTGGACATCAAGTATGGGTTGCGGCTCCCAGTTATGGTATGCGTGATGCACGTCGTCTCGAACAAGGTGTGCGTGTCTATCGTTTCTCCTCATTTGAATGGCCTTCTTACAAAGAGTTGCGTATTCCGTTTCTGCCTTTCATGCCTGTGCGCAACCTGATTAAAAAAAGTGAACCAGATATCATTCATATTCACTCTCCTGCGGTTCTTGGTAATATTGCGCAAATCCTGGCGGGCGGCTTGCGTAAACCCGTCATTGCGACAAATCACTACCTTCCCATCAATATGAGTCGTTCGTTGACCTCTGATCCTTTGATTGGCAAGCATTTTAGCAATGTTACCTATTCCTATCTGGTCAACTTTTGTAATCGCTGTGAGTATGTGACTGCACCCACGATGACCGCGCTAAAACTGCTCTACGATCATGGGCTACGTGCACCCGCAAAGGCTATTTCTAATGGCATCGACCTGACCACGTTTACGCCTGGTGAGCCTGATCCCGCTATTCGTCAGCGTTTCAACTTACCAGAAGATAAGCCGCTCATTCTCCATATCAACCGCTTGAGCGAGGAGAAGCGAGTCAATGTCCTCATTGATGCAGTGGCGAAAATGCACAATAACGCGCATGTAGCTCTTGTAAGTACTGGGCCAGCCGAGCAAGAGTTACGCGCGCAGGTTGCTCAACTGAATATAGAGGACCGTGTGAGCTTTCTGGGCTATGTGCGAGATGCCGAGTTGCTTAAACTCCGTCGCTCTTCAGACCTTTTTGTTATTCCTTCCGAGGCAGATTTACAAAGTCTTGCCACGATGGAGGCAATGGCGTGTGGTCTCCCTGTGGTTGCGGCAAACGCGTATGCATTGCCTGAACTTGTACATCATGAAAAGAATGGCTTTCTCTTTAAGGGTGGCGACAGCAGCGAAATGGCGCACTATATGGATGTACTTGTTGCTGATGCTGCTTTACGTAGACGTATGGGTGCCGAAAGCTTGAAGATTATTGCGAAGCATGATCGTACACAGGTTCTCGATCAATGGGAAGAGATTTATCATCGTCTGTCGCTAGAGTTTATCGAAGCCAAGATACGCCGGATGCAGTGGCGTGTCGAACGTAAGTACCCCAACTATGTTCCTAGACCTTCAGACCGTCTCCCCATTCGGCGCACAGGGGATCTTGCCTTGTAATCAGATGCAACACAATGTGCGGATGGACGACATGTCGTCCATCCGCACATTGTGTTATTTATACCTCTGTATGTAGTCTTGCCAATCCCTCTGCGATTGCTGCTGCGACGCCTGTCTCTTCTGTCTGGCGTGCTACACGTAGGGCATTCTTAATAGCTTTAGCGTTCGAGCGTCCATGAGAAACGATTGCGGAACCGTTGATACCTAGTAAGGGGACACCACCATATTCTGCGTAGTCCAGTCGCTTGAATACCTTGCGTAAGCCTGGACGCAATACTGCCGCCGCAAGTTTGCTTGGTAGCGAACTGGTCATCTGTGTACGAATGAGGCCGAGCAGTGTTTCTGCGAGTCCCTCGCTCAATTTGAGCACTACGTTGCCGACGAAGCCATCACATACAACGACATCCGCTCCGTTTGCTGGAATGTCGCGTCCTTCAACGTTCCCAATAAAGTTGATGCCAAGCGTGGCGGCGTTAGCTTTGAGCAGTTGATGCGCCTCTACAACCTGTTTGCTGCCTTTGCTCTCTTCTTCGCCGTTGGCAAGCAACCCAACCCGTGGAGCCTTCATCTGAAAGATACGCTCCATGTAGAGCGACCCCATCAAGGCGAACTGTTGCAGATATTCAGGTGTACAATCAGTATTTGCACCCATATCAATAACGAGACATGCACCATTTTTTGTCGGCAATACGCCACCGAGTGCTGGACGTTCAACACCTGGAATGCGTTTTAGCGTGAACAGTGATGCCGCCAGCATCGCGCCGCTATTGCCGGCAGAGACGGCTCCTACCGCTTTGCCATCGCGCACCAACTGTAAAGCGAGCGTCATCGACGCATTTTTCTTGCGACGTACCGCGTTAGCGGGATGCTCATCCATCTCGATCACTTCATCGGTGTGCAGGATGGGTAGGTCGAGACCACTTGTGTCATGTTTGACGAGTTCGGCTCGTATCACCTCTTCACGCCCAACGAGGTAGACGCCTATGCCATACTCACGGGCCGCTTGTACGGCACCAAGCACAATCTCACCGGGAGCGTTATCACCGCCCATTGCATCGAGGGCAACACGCACATTTTGCTTCTCCTCATGCGCATCACTGGTGACGCTCATGCGTTCCCTCCCTCTGGTCCACCAATCGTGTCGTGTACCAGTGTTACCAGCTTATCAAGGTCAAATGGCTTGTAGACGATATGGACCACGCCCGCCTCACGGAAATCTGCTTCCTCTTTATAGGCATCAAGGTAGGCGGTCACAAGGATAACGGGAATGCGACGCAATTTGCCGGAAGCCATGTCCATGCCCATCAATTTCAATTCATCGCGCCCATCCAGGTATGGCATCATGATATCGAGCAGGATAAGATCGGGATCATGTTCACGCACTGCATCGTAGAAACGCAAGCTTTGCGTCGTCATATATGTATCATAGCCCTCATCTGCTAACGCCTCTTTGAGAAGATCAGCAATGGTTGGGTCATCGTCCATTATTAATATCTTTTTTGCCATGAAGCCACCCTCGTCACTATAATCCAGAGAACTCTTTCTCTTATATTAAGCACAACACCCAGAGAAATGCCACCTCATTATAACACTACCTCCTAGGGAATGTATGTGAAATATAGGACTATTGGGAACTCTCGAACGCCCACAAGGGGCAAGACTGTTTCAATACGTGCAATTGAGGTGAATGTGGGCGTCCGTGGTGTAGTTCTAGAACGTTCTTCGTATTGAAACAGTCTTGCCCCTTGTGGGCATCCGTTGACTGAACTTGAAGAACATGTACCCCATCATTTTGTTCTTGACACATCTTCTCGTCTGTACTATTGTTTAGTCACACATTCCACTAACAACTAGAAAAGAGATACGCTTTCATGGTATCATCTCCACTCTTTTGCCCTATATGTGGAGCCGCAAACGCGCCCCATGCCGCGTCGTGTTTTGCTTGTGGTCAAGCATTGGATACGCCATCGCTCGTTGCACTTCCTGCTCAATCAGGTGAGACCATCCTCAAGCATCGCTACCATCTCTTGAGTCGCTTAGGACAAGGTGGCATGGGGTCTGTTTACAAAGCTGAAGACACCGATTTGGGTAATCGACTTGTCGCCATTAAAGAGATGAGTCAAAAGGGGTTAAATCAACAAGAGGCGAGTGAGGCTACTGATGCATTTAAGCGCGAAGCACACCTTCTTGCTGGCTTGTTGCATCCGAACTTGCCACGTATCTACGACCATTTCTCTGAACATGGACGCTGGTATCTCGTCATGGACTTTATCGAGGGGCAGACACTTGAAGACTATCTTACACAAAAGGGTGGAACGCTCCCCATTGATGAAGTGCTGGCTAATGGTATACAGCTTTGTAGTGTTCTCAACTATTTGCATACCCGCCAGTCGCCTATTGTCTTCCGCGATCTCAAGCCAAGTAACATCATGCGTACCTCTGATGGTCAACTCTATTTAATTGATTTTGGTATTGCCCGTCACTTTAAGCCAGGTCAAGTCAAAGATACTATTGCCTTTGGTTCACCAGGTTATGCCGCACCGGAGCAATATGGAAAGACACAGACGGGACCAAGTGCGGATATTTATAGTCTCGGCGTCGTGCTCCATCAAATGCTCACAGGTGAAGATCCGTCGCTAAAACCATTTTTCTTTGCTCCACTTCAGATGAGAAGACCGAGGCGATTACAACCTCTACTTAACTCAATGCTCAACATGGACGCGAGCAAACGCCTCAATGATGCACTCGTGGTGAAGCAGAAACTACAAGAAATTGCACAACAAGACCCCTCAACCTATGCACCATCATTACAGGCAGTACAACAAGCCGTGCAAACTCCACCAGTAACACCAACACCTCCAACCTTTCAGACAATACAAACAGTGCCAACTCCACCTGTACAACGCTCTCCAATTGGTGAAGAGTTGATCACATATACGAAGCATGCAGATTGGGTTGCGGCCCTCGCATGGTCGCCAGATGAAAATTATATTGCGTCAGCTAGTTATGATAGAACGGTTCAGGTTTGGGAGCCACCTACAGGTAAGTTAAAAACGCTATATATGGGGCACAATGGTTTCTGGGCAAAAGGACGCGTAAACGCAGTGAGTTGGTCACCGGATAGCACTTGTATTGTATCTGGTAGTGATGATAGGACCGCCCAAATTTGGGATGCAAGTACTGGCAAACAGCTTTTCGTCTATCGTGAACATAGTGCAGGTGTGGGTGCGGTTTCATGGTCTGCTAATAACAAGTATATCGCGTCAGCGAGTGGTGTTGCTACTCATGTATGGGATCCTCATACGGGCAGTACCCTCAGAAGCGATATAGGCTTTAATCGTAGTGTACAAACACTAGTATGGTCGCCTGATAGCACTCTACTGGCTATTGGGGTACGCGACAATATGGTCTATGTCTATGACTTTGCAAAGGGGCAAACTGATAAGCAACATGCTATCAACTATCGAGAACATAGCGATTTTGTGCAAGCACTAGCGTGGTCGCCTGACAATCAGTTGATCGCTTCCGCTAGTAATGATAAAACAGTGCGTATCTGGGACCCATACACTGGTCAAACTCTACACATCTACAAAGGGCATACCTATGCTGTGAAAGCGGTTGCGTGGTCGCCCGATGGTATGTATATCGCGTCCGCTGGCGTCGATGAAACTGTCCAAATTTGGGAGGCACGAACAGGTAGATTGTCCTTTACCTACAAAGGTCATTTTGCAGTCGTGTATGCATTAGCATGGTCATACGCTGGAAGATATGTTGCATCTGGTGATGCCCACAATTTAGTGCAGGTGTGGCGCGCCGTGTAGGCACTAATTCATTTAGTAGTAGGAAGGTGGTAACTTTTCATTACCATCCCATACATCTTCATCACCTCTATTATAGACACCGCTTCGCAGCGAAGCTCCAGGCAAAAATCGGTCAAGAAATGTTCTTTTCCTTGTCCGACTTGCGTTGACTTGTCTCTCACTATCAGGGCGTAGGAGGAACGAGACTTGTGCACAGCCCCAGAGCAAGACAACTAGCACGAGAAACCAGAGCAATTGGCTTGTCGTTTCAAATCCCAGTAGCCAGAACAAGACGCCTAACCCCGCCAAAATTCCAATTCCAACCAGCGTTCTTACCTGACGGTTACTTTGAAGTCGGGATCGTTGAGATGAACGAGCACGAGCACGTTGTGCAGAGGGATACCCACGAAGCGAGACCGCAACCTCCGCACAACACCAGAGTAGAGCTATAACGACAAGCAGCCACAATACAAGACTCACGTGCTGGTATTCTAGTTCCCAAAATACTAAGCCAAGTATTCCTACCACAAGTGCGCTGAGAAGCACTATCCCTTGCCTTTTCATGGAGATGTCCCTTTTCTCTTCTGCTGTTCCGTTCCTGTCTCTCTCCACTCTACCACATCTATAAGCGGGGTACCTCACGCAATGGAGAAGCGGGATCATTCTGTAAGAGATAAAGCAATCGTGCGCTTGGAATAATGGTAGTATCAGCGGCACTACTAAGAATGTGTGTGCGCTCCTCTTCGCTGAGATCGTGCAATGGGTCCCAACCGTATTGCTTGAGGTCTACACGATCATCGGGCAAGAAGACAATGCCTTCTGCCTCCAGCAGTTGGCGCATCTTGCCGCGCTGCCCAAAGGCCCAACTGCCCGTTAGCTCTCCTTTGCTGCTCACAACGCGCTGTGCTGGCACGACCTCTACAGACGACTCATTCATAATCCAGCCGATCATCCTTGCCCCGCGTGGGTAGCCAAGAGCCTTGCCAATCGCACTATAGGTTGTAACACGACCAACAGGGCATACTTTCACGAGTGCAAAGACGTGTGACATAAGCGTGGTAACTTGTTCACGGAAAATCGGTGCTTCGTCAGACATAGCTTACTATCCTCTCCCTAAAAACTGTTGCAGCATGTCCCATAATTCTAGCACGCTATGAAAGCCAATCACGCCTAACGCACAACAGGCTAACGTAATATGCACATACCTCCACCGTCGAATGGCACGGCGCGCTCCTTTTTGACGGGTGAGTGAACGATGTAGCACAGTTCTTTTGGCGAGTACCTCATAGGCTTGCTGGAAGTCGCCTTGCTCTTGGCGCATAATTTGAGGGGGAGCATCTTTGCTGGTTTGTAGAAAATACTGCTTGAATATTGCTGATTTACCTGCACAAAGACGCTCAAGTAGCAGGTCTAACTCGTGTATTCGTGCCTCGACAGCCTGAATGATACCAACACCGTTGCTGCTTGCCTCTGTCGCTATAACACGCGCAAGCCATGTATCGAGTAAGCGTCCTACAATACCACTGAGCACAAGCAAGAGCAGGGCATAGAGGGCAGACATACCCAAATCAGCTTCTGTAAAGGTAGAGAGTGTAAACGAGTAAGAATTGAGAACGTTTTGGTAGTTCTCATGCAAAAACGCTATCAGGATGGTGGTAATACCTAACCATGTGTGCAGCCACAGCCAGCCCTGTACGCTCCCAGGTAGCACGCGCACAAAGCGCCGTCTAAGCGAGTAGGCCGCGACAATAAGCACCAGACCGAAGGCGATTATTCCAAACAGGCGAAACGGATCATTCGATGGGCCAGGATAGGGTACCGTCTTGAGTCCGGCAAGATACCAGAGGTAGACGCCGCCATAGAGAACTATCGAAAGGATAAGCCAGAACCAGGCAACTCGCGTCAATGGCGTTTTCCATATTCTTCGCGGAAGTTGTTTCAGGGATTGAGGTTTACTTGCTAAAGACATATGATTTTCTCTTAATTTATTGTAGTAGTCTGCCAATCCTCATGTGATCGTTTCGTAGGAACCGTCGTGTATTTCTGTGACGTTCTTCGTATTTAAACGGTATTGCCCCTTGTGGGCGTCCGTTGCATTTTGTTATCATCGCTGCAATATCTCTTCGGTTGAGCCAAAGAAAGCCGTTGGTTGCACGCGAATGGCGGCTCCCGTTGGGCATGCTTCTACACATGCTTGATCTTTATAGCCTGCGCACAAATCGCATTTGATGGCTATCTTCTTACGTAGTTCTTCGATGGCATCGCGGGGCGGTGTAAGTGGACCGACGGCAAGGTTACTTCCTGTTGCGAATGCGCCAACGCCATTGAGCACAGGGATAGTAGGACGTTTGCGTTCCTTCACAATGCCTTGTGTGAAAATAGCGCGAAAGCGTTGCCAGGATGATTGCTCGTCTCGTGTATTGCCCTCGTCGGCATCCACGATTGAGATTGCCCCATAAGGGCAACGTTCCGCGCAGATACCACAACCGATACAGCTTTCAGTGATGTAGACCTCTCCATCGGGAAGACGCGCGATTCCTGCACGACTACATAACAGGCATACCGGGTCTTGACACTGACGACATGCTGTGGCGATGCTGATATTGCCAATCACCATGCCTTTGCGGTTCATACGCGAATGTCCATGCCGTCGTTCGCACGCTTCCTCGCACTCGTTACAATGAATGCACTTGTCCAGGTCTATTAGCAACACCTCGGTTCCTTCGACCACTCCATCATTCACAAGTGCATGAAGTCCTTGGGCACGTACGCTTTCTGGTTGTGGCAATACAGGCACGAGATGCTTAAGTGAGTCTTTTGTCAGGATATCCGTTTGGAGTGTCACAGTACTGGTGATATAATCGCGTAGCCGCAAAGCAAAACGCTGCTTGACTTCGGGGTAACGCTGAAAAATCACTTGTACCGCCTGATGGGGCACCTCGGCTACACGTGTGCGATTGATTGACGTAACGGTTACGGCGCGTCCATCGCCAAGTAAGTCGAGGCCACCCGCGAAATAATCTCCGCCCTGCCGATAGGCAATAATGCGTTCATTCGAGTTGTTATTGCCGTGTCCTTCTTGTACACGTCGTGCCACTTTGACAAAGCCTTCGAGCAGAATATGTAGTGTTTCGCGTGCTGGACGCCCACTGTGCCCTTCTGTGAAAAGAGGCGCGTTCCGTTCGTAGTGTTGTATTCGCGACTGCGTGAAGAGGTACTGCATATCGGCATCGGAGATGCCTTGAAAGAGTGCCATCTGCTTCAGAATCGCGAGCGTGGAATGTCCCCGATTCACCTGCTCAAATCGTGAACGGACTCCTGGTGCCAATTCCATCAGGCGTTGTATTGCCTGCTCAGGAATACGCAGTAGGAGTGTTGGAACCTGAGCACTTGCTGTTGTTGCGTATTGCTGTCCCGTCAGCATTCCGTATTCCCCGATACATTCGCCCTGTGCATGTAGTGCGATAGGTAGTACCATCCCTGCTTCGTCTGTCATAGACTGCGCGATACTACCTTCAAGAATACAATAAAGGTCACGTCCATACTCGCCCTCACGAAAGACATATTCTCCTGGTCTAATTACATGAAGATGTGAAGATGCGAGCAGGTGCAAGAGATAGTTGTCTGGCACTAGAGTGTCGTCAGTGAAGACACGCTGGGCTCGCAGTCGGGCTAGAAGCAGGGGTAGCGTCCACCCTGCTGGTACAACGTGCGTAAGAGAGTCTGGCTCAGGACGCTCTTGCCATGATGGACCAAGACGTTGTTTGAGCGAGAGCATGAGCAGATCACGGTGATTATCAACTGGACAGACAGGTACACACGATCCACACATAACACATTCATGTGTGAAGCGGGCTACATGTGGCGCGACATCAGGCGTAGCTGTGGCGGAATTGAGGTCGGCGATACTTACCTGTGAGGATAGTGGTACAGGGCAGACGCGCATACAGCGATCACAGCCGATGCACATGTCAAGCTCGAACTGTACTTGCTCCTTCGCCAGCATATGTACATTAGTACGATGCGTCATTCCTGCTACATGCAGTCTTTGCTTGTCATGTGCATCCGCCGTCGCCTTTCGTGTCTCAAAGCGAAACTGAATGTCCCCGAAACGGAGTATATCCTTTGGTTGTAACGAATGAACGTTCTTCCCCAGAAGCCGTACATCATTAAGAAATGTGCCATTAGAGCTTGCTATGTCACGCACTGCATATTGCTCATTGTGTGCTTGTAGGATTTCGGCATGTTGACGCGAGACGGAGCGATGATGAATATTTACGGTTGCGTCTGGGCTACGACCTATTGTAATGCGCTCGTTTCCGTCATCAAAAGTAAGGCGTGTCTCGACAAGTTCAACCACGATTTCTGGATGCGGAATGGGCACCAGTAGTGCATCCACTTCTTGTTGCGCGTCAAGGTATTCGTCAAGCGAGAAGTCATCGGCGAAGAGACGATGGAGCACTGGAGCAAGGCTTATCCGTTGCGCAATCGCACGCTTAAAGCCGAGTGCGTTCTTGCGTTCACCGAGGAAGAGCAGTCCTACAGGGATACCATGATGTAAGAGTACCTTACGATAACTACGTGGTCCAGGTGGAGCGATAATCTCTTGAAAAAGAGGCCCATGTGGAGGTTGTGCGGTAACGCCAATTGAGACAAAGTCAAGTCCACATAAGAATGTCGCATTGTAGAATGCCTCTGTTTCCTTCGAACTATGTAAATCCTGTGTCCCCTCATAAAGCATCGCATATGCTGCGGTTTGTGCCTGCTGAATGGCTGGATACCATTGACCAATAACACGCGTCTTGCCAGTCAGTGCATCGGTTGTTTCAACGACATCGCCTGCGGCGTAGATGTCGGGCATATTCGTGTGCATCGCAGCGTCAATCTTGATACCATAGCCACAGGCGATACCACTTTGGCGCACGAAGTCTATGTTAGGCTGAATACCGATTGCAATTAGTACGATGCCGCATGGAATGCGTTTTCCATGCGTCGTAACCACCTGCTGTACTTGTCCATTCTCCCCTAAAATTTCGGCGATCTCTTCATTTGTTTGGACATCAATACCAAGACGACGCTCTTCTTGTAACACCATGTCAGAGGCTGTGGAGTCTAGTACGTCAGACCAGAGTGTTTCGTGGCGTAGCAGGTGCGTTACTTCATAGCCCTGATGCGCTAACGTCTCGGCACTCTCCAGTGCTAGCGTACCACTACCACATACAACAATACGTTGTGTGGTCTGCAAACGCTGTACAACCTGCTGGTAGTCGGCAACGGTGCGAAGCGTGCTGACTCCGGCTAATGTAACACCTGGACAGGTAAGTTTATGCGCTTGTGCTCCATGTGCGAGAAGCAATTTGGAATAGTCGATGTACTGTCCACTGCTCAGTTGGACTTTGTGTTGTGTTGGGTGTATCGCAACGACACGTGCCGACATAAAGCGAATATGCTGCTGTTTATAAAATGTGGATGGACGCGCCCACAATTTTTCCTCTGGTACGTGCCCACCAAGATAATCTTTCAAGGCGGGACGATAGTACACCGGAAATGGTTCATCAGCAATGATGGTAATCAAACACGTAGCGTCTTCGGTACGCAGGGTTTCGGCAGCCGTCACGCCAGCAATCCCGTTTCCAATAATTACATACTCTGACTGCTTCCCCAACGAAAGACTCCTTATTGATAATAACTGTTATGCAAGTTAAAAACTATATCTGATTGGTTGTAGGGACCGGTTTATCGCGTCTTTCTAGCAATCAATTGCCGACAAGGACGCGATAAATTGGTCCCTACATATAGTATGCACAGAAGTCTATATACATGAGATGAGAAATACATGAAAGTAGGACAATAGTGCTATAACACAGCATGTACAGGCTACAGTGTAAGAGGCAACCCCTCCCACAAGTCCTATCTCATGTATAAGAAAATTGACGCATTATGACATATCCGATACACTATAGCTCAAGAGAAGAACACAAAAATACAATTTACTGTGATTAAAAATAGATTAAAAATGCGTATATTGGAAAGAGTATGGGGGTACTCATGTCATCATTACTAACAACGGATTCGTTGACGGGGCAGAATGTTGGACCATATCAAATACGGCGTCCTCTTGGACGTGGTGTATTGAACGCAGTCTATGAAGCATGCCATGAGAGCACACAACAAGTATGCCTCTTGACACTGTTTCTCATTCCCAAAGCATTTCCAGCACAGGCACGTCAACGATTTCTGGCGCGTTTCGCACGCGAAAGTGCTGTCTTGATGAAACTACGCCATCCCTATATTCTTCCCGTGCAGGATGTGGGTGAGTATGCAGACAATCCCTATCTGGTGAATCCCAACGTCAAAGGGAGTTCAGTTGCGAAGTTGCTCAAGCAAAAGGGACGTCTCACGCCTGAACAAACGTTAGAACTGCTCAAACGAATAGCAGATAGTATTGACTATGCACATAGTAATGGTGTTATACATGGTACATTGAGTCCTACCAATATTCTGCTGAATGAAACTGTACAGATCGCTGGTTTTGGACTTATGAATATGCTCACCGTACGTGGTCTTGAGGATGCTGCGCAACGCCCACAACTTGCTCTGCATAGTATTGCGGGCACTGTACTTGGGACACAGGGGTATATTGCACCAGAGGTCATACAAGGGAAACCGTTTGACGGACGTATAGATATCTATGGTCTTGGTATACTCTTGCTGGAACTCTTGTACGGCTCATCTCCTTTTAACGGAACACCTGATTTGGCAACACGCTCTATGGAAGTCCCGCGTCTCTCGATACTATGCCCTGAACTCCCTGCAAGCCTTGACACCGTTATTCAGCAAGCGGTAGACCCTGATGCAGAGCGACGTATCCAGTCAGCAGGAGCACTTGCAACGCTATTTGCGCAGGCACTTAACGCTCAGCAAACAGCATCAAAACCTATCGTTGTGACACAAAAGGTAATGCCTGATCCACAAATGACGCTTCCAAACGCGGTTGATTGGTTTGTCAAAGAGGATACTCCCACAGGCAAGTGGCAGCTTATCCCACCTATCACGGCGCATACAGCAGCTATACGTTCTATGAATGCGCAAGAAGAAACGCTCGTAGAGAGAGAAAACACACAAACGGATGATACACAGTCTATTGATCCCTTTGTCTGGTGGTCGAGCATGACTGCATCACAGGTTGCGGCCCAGCCTGGCACATTTGCGAAGACAGCACAACGTCCCTCGACATCAAAAAAACGGGTTGTAGCACAAAAGCAGAGCCGTAGACGCGTGGTAGCCATGCTTGCAGGTGGAGGTGTTGTGGCTCTTGGCGCGCTTGGCTTTGGCGGTGCGACGCTTGCGCATGTATTACAACATGGACAACGTGCGACAACAAGTACTGTGCAACAACAGCCTGTCGCAACCACGGCTCCAACTTCAGTCCCAACGCGGAGTACGGGAGGTGTGGCACAGACTGGGCCGACTGCGACAGCGAAACCAAAACCAACTGCGAAGCCAACACAAGCGACACAAGCGACACCTACCGCTGGTACTACGACACAACCAACAACTCAGCCTACGGCACAACCAACGCAACCGCCAAAACCCACGCCTACACCGCCCCCTCAACATACAGGAACTGTGATTGGCTCTACCAGTATGGCTACCGACTCGTCAAAAAACTTCGCCAATCCCGCAAACGGCTCTAGCAGCATTCTTATACACCTTTCAAATGGAAACTTTGTCGCGTATAACAATGCATGTACACATGAAGGTGTGGCTGTCTATTATGACGCTGGCTCACAAAAGCTGAAATGTCCTCGACATGGTGCCATTTTTGATCCAGTGAATGGAGGTAGCCCTGTATCTGGCCCTAATAATGGTCCGCTAGCAAACGTTGCTATTCGTGTCAATAGTGATGGGACGATTACAACGGGGTAGGAAGTACTCTAATATTGTTCAAATACGTGTAGTGGATTGGATATGTGGACCCACGCCCACCAGGGGCAAGACAGTTTAAATACCTGCAATTAGAGTGGATTTGGGACTCACGGATGCCCACCAGGGGCTACCCTACTATAC